>JARLHP010000283.1 GCA_031292195.1 Syntrophobacteraceae bacterium | reverse complement strand
CGGCAACCTCTCAACTTTACTGAGTCCGCCGTCAGCAGAGCCGTGAGAGGGGGGAGATTGTGAAAGAACTTGGTCTTTCCATGGTTGACGAATGAAACGCATAATTTCATGGGCGTCCCTTATCCCATTATCCCACACGGTTACCACCGTGGAAACTCCTCAAGAACAAAATTGGACAAAAATATACTCACTGAGAATCCGCTCATCGGAGGCGCGGGGCTTTTCGGCCGGCCGCCAAGCTTACCGTTTGCGTGCGAGGCCTATGCCTCGGCTGTCGTGCTCGCGATTCCCCGGCTTGCCCATGTGGGAAACCATCCATTTGTGCGAGCCAAAGAAGTCCGACAGGAGGGGTAATCCCCATAAGCGCGCCAGGGCCAATCGCCTTGCATAGGCTTATGCCCAGCCAGACGAGCGCATTATAAATACCGCGCGGATGTGTCCCGGGAAAAACTACAGGCGAAGGTCAACGCCCAGGACGCCATTGATCCTGCCCGAAGCATCGTAGATCGGCAGGGATATCGTACAGCAGGGTTTTTGAGTGATTGAGGAAACATAAGGCGGGGAGACATACTTCTCGCCTCTGATTGCCTTTTGCCACCAAGGTCTTACGGAGGCATTCGCCAGGCCCGCCGGAGGAATTGAGACCACAAAATCTCCGGTGCCTGTGTTGGTGTATACGGCCTCGACATTGGCCGCATGTTCGGTCAGCCACCGTTGCAGCACGTCCTGGTGCTTCTCCGGTCCCATTTGCCTGATATGGGCGAGAGAGGCGAGTTCCTCGATTTCATTTTGAATTTTGGCAAAATTGATAATCGAAACGGAGCCCTGCCCATAAACGAATTTTATCAGCTCCCCCAGAGACTCTCTGATGGCCTCACTTTGAGCGCTCAGCTCGGTGGACGCATCGGAAAGGTTTGAGGCATTGGCTGCCGTCTTCTCCGAGGCCTGGCTGATTTCCGCAAGGGCCGTGTGCGTCTGCTCGACTCCCTGCGCCTGTTCATGGGATGCGGAAGCTATCCCGGCGATGTATTGCCTGATCTCGGCCGAGCTGCCGGCAATTGTCCTGAACGCATCGGCCGTCTCCGACACAAATTCCGAGCTCTCCCGGACCTTCCGGATCGTATTGGCGATCAGCTCCGCAGTTCTTTTTGCGGCTTCCCCCGAACGGGTCGCAAGATGCCTGATTTCTTCGGCAATGACCGAAAATCCGAGCCCGGCATCGCCCGCACGCGCCGCTTCCACTCCGGCGTTGAATGCAAGAAGGTTCGTCTGAAAAGCTATCTGATCGATATCTCTAATAATACATTGACTCTCCGAAGCCGCTTGCCCCATTTCCCTCATCGATTCGGTGAGTTTTTCGACCGAATCGGCAGTTCCACCAATGGTCGCGTCGCTCTGCTCGATAAGCGCTTCAGCCTTTCCGGAATTTTCGACGAAAGCGCGGGTCATCGCCGTAATCTGTTCGAGGCGTGCGGAGGTCTGCTCAAGGGCCACCGTCTGCTGCGAAGCCGTATCGGCAAGGGTCCACCCCGACTGAAGAACTTCATAGGACGTTCCATCGATTTTTCCGGCAGCTTCATCCATCCGGCCGTATATTCTTCGAAGCACTCCATTGATGCTTCGATTAGTGAAAATGACCGCCACGGCGCACAGGACCAGCGCGAGGCCCAGTGCGACAGCCGACAGGAGGATGTGTTTATCGAAGGCCGAGGCAATGGCATCAGGAGACATTCGCCCGGAGGCTACGTCCGTCCTGATGCCGTATATCCATACAAGGGGAAAACCGCCCGCCGAGGCGACGAAGACCCCGCAAAGTCCAAAACAAAGGAACATTCTCCTGCCGATAACCACGTTTCGCACTCCTGGAGTGTATTTTGCCGCTGCCAGGATGAGACATTGGCCCAAGTCGCCGGGCACGGCATGGAGGCATGTTAGCAAAACATATGCCGGACGCCGGATAAGGACCGATGGGGCGGCTAGTCTTGATTTGCCAGGTGTTTTTCCGGCGAAACAGGGTTTTGGCAAGAGGGAGCTGGTACAATTCCGTGCTCAATTTGACCGGTCGGGAGGAAATGGAGCAAAAATGTAGGCGTCGGCCGGCCCCGGGAGGGCGGAGCGGTAAGTTGGCCGTGGGCCAGGCCTAAATCCCGGAGGCCAAACCTCTCAGCACGAAGAGTTCGTCCCGGTTTCCTATCAGTTTTTGGCATCAGAATATATCGGGGAACCATGCCTCCGTACATCGGGTTTTGTCTTGAAACCGGTGACTTCACCCGCCGCTTCCCGCTCCCTGCTCCCCGCTACAGCCTTTGAATAAGGTATAGAAAAGACGGAACGGGAATTTGCCTCTTCAACTTGTAGAATTCCCGTTTGATGTTCCTTTTCCACCCGGAATTACCCGCATCGAGCATGGGGGAAGAATAGACGGTCCCCTTGGGGCAGGGGTAGGGGAAAAGCTTTCGAATCAGGTTGTCAACGGAGAGGTCAAGTCCCCGTTTGACTGCAAACCAGATAACCGGTCAAGCGGAGACTTGCCCCCTTTTTTCGCTTACCTTCCGATTTGCGCTTCGAAGGCACTGAGGTCTATATTCGACGGGATCCCAAAACCGGGGATGTGATCTTGTCCGCTCGTCCTGAGTCATGGGATAGCTTTTTCAAGGTCAGGACCGAGGTCCGGGCGCCCGATGAGTTCCTGTCGGACCGCCGGGATGAAGCCCCACAGAAGCGTGAGTTGTTCTAGTGAGGGCTCGATACCTGTTGGACACAAACATTGCGAGCTTCATCATCAAGGGCGCCGGCGCGGCCCTGGACCACCGATTGGTGGGGGGGGCCCATGGCCCATCTCGCCATTTCCGCCATCACAGAGGGTCAGTTGAGATATGGGGTCGCTCGGCTCCCACAGGCCACGCGGTTGCACGTGCTGATAGAACAGTTTGTGCTTCGCGTTACGGTCCTGCCGTGGGACTCGGATTCCGCCCAACAATACGGGTTGCTCAGGGCCATATGAAGCAAAGCGCTTTAAAGCGTGTGACCTCCGGCGACGCTTAAAAGCAAAAAAGGCAGGAACCAATAGCTTGGCCCTGCCTTTTGAAGTATCGGAATTTCTGCGGTGCTTTCGATTAGGCTTTCTTGAACCGCTTCCTGTATGCTGCCAACCCAGTCAGACCGAAACCGAGCAAGAGCAGAGTGGTAGGTTCGGGGACGCTGGGGATGGCATCGTTGATTTCGACGTTGTCGACATTAAGGGTACCTGAACCGGCAGTAAAAAGCACTTTATACGCACTCGCTATTTCCGGATCAATAATCGTGCCACCGCTGGTTAGGTTAAACGAATTTGAGGTGTAAAGTATATTATTATTGGAATCAAGCACCTCAAAGATCACGCCCGTTGCCGTCCCGCTGAGGTTGAAACCGTTAAATGTGAACGCGACCGGCGGGTTAGTAAACTGGGAGCCGTTGACTCCGTAAAATACGAAGGAAGCGCCAATCGGAGAGGTCGTGGTTGCCTTACCGACCACTGCACCATTAACACTACCGCCTAGAGATGAAAAACCTGAGAGAGCAAGCCTATCTTGACCTATGGTGCCTTGTGTGCCCGTATTATTAGGGTCATTTTGAATAAATTCGGTCGTAAAGGTTGAGGAGTACTTGAAAACGTATGACGGAGTGATGGTGGAGCTAGGACCCGACCAGAATTGGCCGTTCTTAGTTGTAAGCACTTGCCAATATCCCGGGGTGGAATAATTTGGGGGGCCAACATAACCCTGGAATATCGTACTGAACTCACTTGAGGAACTGATATAATACTCGTCATCGAAAGTGAACGTAGTAGCCTGCGCGGGAACCGACCAGACTCCCACCGCCACGACTGCCAAAACGGCCGCCAACAAGAAAACTAACTTTCTGTTTGGATGTGCTGACATAACTGAATCCTTTATTTTGAGAGGTTAAGAGTGACCATGCCGCTACCAATTCTAAGCAAAGACAGTGCCATGCGCTTAACTATTCAAAATAATAGGATAAATAACTTAATTACTATCAGTGCAAATGACAAAAAGTGTAAACCATGCCGACATGGTATCGATTTTCTTCCTATAAATACTCTGCTAAGAATCCGAAAACATTCAAAAATTCGGATACATCATCTTCCGTCGGAATTCTTTACTTTCCAACGGTAAGGCGCAATTCTTATTCCAGAATGTTTTGCCGGGAATACAGTATTTTTTTACTCACCTATACAGGTAGTCCCCCACATGTGAGGACGCATTCCGAAACTTCCCGAAGGTCTTGCAAGCGGCGATGCGATCATCCAAGTGCGTTCATTCGTTTTCAGGAAGGCGAGAGCCTTCTTTTGCCGTACGCTCAACTCCGGTTTTTCCATCCCGGGAAGCCCGACCTGCAGGAGGCCGTCGAGTCTGAAAGCAACCCGGAGTGAATTATAGTTTTCCGGCTGATTCCAGAGCCATTCGGATGGTAGCCATCAGCAGGAACAGGGAAAGCGGAGAATCCAGAAGCGGCAACGCGCCGTGGTCGACATACCGGCGGACTGCGCCTTGGTTCCCGGCGTCAATCAGCAGGGCGACACCCCCTACTTCACCGGCTACTCCCCGCTCCCCGCTACAACCTTTGTATTAGGTACAGAAAAGACGGAACGGGAATTTGCCTCTTCAATTTATAGAATTCCCTTTTGATGTTCCTTTTCCACCCGGAATTACCCGCATCGAGCAAGGGGGAAAAATAGACGGTCCCCTTGTGGCAGGGGTGGGGGAAATGCTTAGCAATCAGGTTGAGGACGGATTCGATATGCCCGCCGGGAAGACCGGGGCCGAAGACGAAGTTCGAGGTGATCTCGATGCGTTCGTATCTTTTGTTGACATCGACGATTTTTGCATAGGCGTTCTCGACCCCTTCCGCCGTTATGCCTTTCTTCAGTCCGCGCAGCGTATCCCGGTCGGCCGATTCCAGCCCCACGTTGATATACGTTCTGAAGGGAAGGCCGTCTATACGGTCGAAGGTATCGCTGGTCGCCTTGAGGATCGAATCAACACTTCCGAAGAGGAAAAGACTCGGGTCTTGAAGGTTGGAGTTTTGCAGGTCGAAGGCGTCGAAGGCGCGCCCGGCGGCAAATTCCAGCAGGCCGGGGTCTGAATTCATGGCGTCATGCTGCCCCAAAAACACGGAGTTATAGTTCGGCAGGTCGTTACCGAAAAAGTCCCGAAGCCGTGCTATCTGCGTTTTTATATTCTCCCTGGAGCGATCCTTGAAACCCAAACGGGACTTCACCCTGCAGAAACCGCATTTGTAGAGACACCCGTCGGCAATGATCAGCGGTATCACATCGTAGTCCACATGCCGGGTATCGGGTGGAAGGACCGTCACACTGTCCCCGATAATAGCGGATATCCGGCCGGATTTCCGGCGAAGTTCGTCCGGGGGGTTGGATATTAGGAGATCGAGGAATTGGACGATGTTTGCCGGGAGCAAGCCCGGGTCCAGTTTTGCCAGTTCTCGATGCAATGGGCCCCAGGCCTCTATTGCGGATACTACGACATTCTCCTGGAAGGGATCGCACGAATTGATGTTGTTACTCGGATAAGAAAGACAGGGGAGATAATATTCCCCGAAACAGTCATACGGGCCATCGTAGCCGCCGGTCGAATAATATACCCAGTCGCCGGCGACGGTCCTTTTGAGCCATTCGGAAGGGTTGGGCCAGTCTTTGCCCCGGCCGGAAATAAACTTCACCTCCCCGTTCAGGTTGAATTGGAAAAGATGCTCGGGGGTCCTTATCTCGGCAAATCGTCCGTATCGCAGCGGATAGCTTACCTTCGAATACCTCCGGGCGCCCAGATTGTCGAGCGTTATATGAAAATTCTGTAAATCGAATGTTTCCACGAGCGTTAAGAACCGGATAGTGAATTTTTGCCGCACCGTACAGGCGATGGACGCAACATGTGATTATGGATCGTTGCAGACGGGTTGTCCATATGAAATACGACAGGCGCCAGGAGTATTCTGTTCCAACGCAGTCTCGTCGTAAGGCCGTTATCAGGTCTGACCTCATCCCACCCTGCGCGCTTTCGGCAACGCAAAGACGCTATAAAACGCGGAGTAAATCGCCTCGCCTCTGCGGCCTCTGCGTCTCCGCGGCGGATTTCTTTTGTTTTTAGCGAGAGAATAAATTTACCGTGCGACAGGCGCCTTAACCGTTTCCAGTTCCCGGTAGGAGGAAGTCAAACCGGAAAAACGCTTCACCGGTATAGCGAAATTGACGCCGGGCCTGTCGGTCAGCCCGGCGGTTTCCATGCCGATCACTTCCCCCCCGGGGTTCACCACGGGACTGCCGCTCGAACCGTGCGCCGCCCCGGCGTCATGCGCAAAGCACTCTCCCACACCTTCCATTTCCCCTACTTGCAATACCTTGCCTTTGCTTGTCACGCCGGCCACCCCCAGGGGGCTGCCGACAACCATAACCGGGTCTCCCACCCCGGCGGGAAGCTCGGCCGGCATCAGGTACGGCGTCGGACCGCCCGGGAGGTCCACTTCGGCTTCTACAATGTCGCCCTGCGGATCCTCGGCCACGATCGATTTCACAGTGAACTCACCGCCGTCGAAAGTCTTCACCCTGGCGGACGCCGCCCGCCCCAGAACATGGTAATTGGTGATCAGGTGTCCGGACTCTTCGAAAAAGAAACCGCTGCCCTGGTTGAAATGTTTTCCCGCTTTATCGAAGGCGTAGACCGTGACCGTGGCACCCTGGACTTTTTCGACCACCTCGGCCGACCAGTCGCCGGCCCGGGCGCGACATTGCGGAAGAAAAAAGAAAACAAAAACCGCCAGGGCGAGATAACTTAATTTTGTCTTCATGCTTTCCCCATCACCGGGAGAAACTGAAAGGGCGGGCCAGGCCCCCCCGCGACTCTTCTCATATCTTCCAATCGGCTCAAGAGCCCTTCCTTTCGTATAGTCACCTTTTCCGGCAATTGCGACACGGTAAATTTGTTCTCACGCTAAAAACAGGAAAATCCACCACGGAGGCACGGAGGCACAGAGAGTTCTTTTTTTTGACCGGCCGGGAGACGACGGCCGGTCAAAAGGGCAGGCCTTCGGCGGATAGGCGGCAGGGGCCATCGTACCGGATTGAGTCTTAACCTGGCGCGCTTACAATAAATTTCCGTTGGAACAGAATGCCCCCGCCAATTGCGAGCTCCAATTCGAATTTATCCCGTTTTGGTGTATACTGTCGAAAAAGTCTATTTACCGAAAAGACGCAACCCTCTCAGGCCGCTTTGGCGGAGGAAAACGGAGCGTTATGCCGGTTGAAAATATCATCAGCCTCTACGAGAATCCGTTGCTGCGAGACATGGGGGGCGGTCTGGTCCGGCCCGGAGGCCTGGAACTGACGCAAAGGGCTGTCGCCATATCCGCTTTGAAGGCCGGGGTGCGGCTGCTCGATATGGGGTGCGGAACCGGCGCGGCCCTGCGCTACCTGGTCGAGCACCACGGTTTCAGGGCGGTGGGGATAGACCCCTCCATAGTGCTGCTGACCGAGGGGCGCGCCAAAAACCCGGAGCTTCCTTTGGCCAGGGCATGCGCCACTCGGCTTCCCTTCGCCGACCGTTCCTTCGACGCGGTTCTCGCGGAATGCAGCCTTTCGGTCATAAACGACGTGGGACAGGCGCTTGGCGAGTGTTTCAGAGTACTGAAAAGCGATGGGGTGCTGCTGGCCCATGACGTTTATGCGCGCAACCCTTCCGGTGCGGCCGGCCTGCGGGAATTGAGCTTCAAAAGCTGCCTTTCCGGCGCGGTATCCAAAGAGGAGTGGGTCGAAAGACTGGAAGGTTCCGGATTTTCCGTCATCTTTTGGGAAGACCATTCGCGGGCGTTAAAGGAATTCGCCGCCCGGCTGATCTTCGAGCACGGTCGGCTTGACACTTTCTGGGGCTGCTCCACGGCTGCGCAGGGACTTGCGGAAGGCGCGCAGGTGCAGTCCGCGCTACTTTCGGCAAAACCGGGCTACTTTTTAGCCGCGGCCAGGAAGAGCGGCGCCGCGGTTGCTGCAAGGAGTGGAAAATGACTGATGAAATGATCCGGATGATACAGTTGGCGCAGCAGGGATTTCACTGCAGTCAGATCTTGATTGTTATGGGCCTCGATGCCCAGGGCAAGGAAAACCCGGACCTGGTTCGGGCCATGTCGGGCCTGGCGGGGGGACTGGGCTTTTCGGGCGAGGTTTGCGGCGTCCTTACGGGAGGGGCATGCCTGCTCGGCCTTTACGCCGGCAAGGGGACCGCGGACCAGGAGGAAGACGAACGGTTGAACCTGATGATAAACGAGCTAGTGGAATGGTTCTCGGCCCAATACGGCCAGCTTTACGGCGGGATCCGCTGCGACAACATACTGGAAGGCGACCCCGCGGCCCGGACCACCAGGTGTCCCGGCATGGTGCTCGGAACGTATGACCAGGTCAAGGCCCTTCTGCTCAAACACGGCTTCGATCTCTCGGGCGGGAACCAATGAGCGGGGAAACACTCCTTTCCACCACCCAAAGCGTATGCCCGCGGTGTTTTCGCATTCTCGACGCATTCAGAGTGATGCGCGAGGACGCAGTGTTTCTCCGGAAGGAGTGCCCGGAACACGGAGTGTTCGAGACCCCCGTCTGGCGGGGCCAACCCTTTTTTGACTTCTGGAGAAGGCCCAAAATTCCGGCCCACCCCAAAACGCCTTTTACCGCCGTCGAAAAGGGGTGTCCCTGGGATTGCGGCCTTTGCCCCGAACATCGCCAACAGACTTGCACCGCCCTGATCGAAGTTACGGAGCGCTGCAACCTGCGGTGCGCCTGGTGCTTTGCCGACAGCGGCGCGGACGGCTGCTCGCAGGACCCGGACCTCGACGCCATCGAACGATCATACCGCAGCGTGCTCAAAGCCGGTGGGCCGTTCAACGTTCAAATTTCCGGCGGTGAGCCGACCGTTCGAGACGATCTTCCTCAGATCATCTCGCTGGGCCGCTCCCTGGGCTTTACCTTCATTCAAATCAACACCAACGGCCTGCGCCTCGCCCAAGACAGTAACTACGCCAAAGAATTGAAAGACGCCGGCGCAGCCTCCATATTCCTGCAGTTCGACTCCATCGGGGACGCTTCGAACACCGCTCTCAGGGGGCGCCCGCTTTTTCGTGAAAAAAAACTTGCAGTGGAACACTGCGCGGAGCACGGCCTGGGGGTGGTCCTGGTCCCTACCCTGGTCCCCGGGATCAACGTCCACGAGATCGGCGGCATAATCCAGTTTGCTGTTCGCCATATGCCTGCTGTGCGGGGCGTGCATTTCCAGCCGGTAAGCTATTTCGGAAGATACCCCGGGCCCAACTCGCCGCCTGCCCGCATCACCATACCGGAAATCATAAGAGAGATCGAAAGCCAGACTGAAGGCGAACTCCAGGCGAGCCATTTCCAGCCTCCGGGATGCGAAAACGCGCTTTGCTCCTTTCACGGAAATTTCGTACTGTTATCCGGAGGTAAACTCAAAGCCTGGAGCAGCCACGATCCGGCCAGGTGCTGCTCCCCGCCTTCCCCCGCCGAAGCCGGGGCCGCACAAGCACGCAGCTTCGTCAGCCGTTTCTGGTCGCATCCCGGTGAGGCGGAGAGAAGTGAAAAAGGTCCCTCTCTGGGCGGCTGGGACGATTTCCTCGACCGTGCCCGGACCCACTGCCTGTGCATCTCCGGCATGGCTTTCCAGGACGCCTGGAACCTCGACCTGGAGCGCCTCAAGGACTGCTGCATCCACGTGGTCGATACGCAGGGAAGGCTGGTTCCTTTCTGCGCTTACAATCTCACCGACTCCATGGGTCGCTCCTTCTACCGAAGGCAAAAGGCACGAGACAAAAGCAGCAGGGAAGATAGGGAAGATAGCGATATATGAAAATCACTCCGCTCGAAAGCTGGATCGCCGGCAAGATAGGATATCCGGAAGGCGGCCCGCCGCTGACCAGGCAGGCAATAGAAGCCTGGCAGCTCGAAAGGCTGCGTGAAACGGTCGAGTTGGCCGCGAGAAAGAGCGCCTTCTACAGGAACCATTTAAGAGGCCGGGGTGAGGGCCGGCTTTCCAGGCTCGTGGATTTTGCCGAACTTCCTTTCACCACGGCCGAGGACGTCCGCCAAAACCCCCTCCGGTTTCTTTGTGTTTCCAGCGGGGAAATCAACCGGGTGGTGACCCTGCCCACCTCCGGCACAACGGGAGAGCCCAAACGCATCTACTTCACCCTGGAGGATCGGGAGTTGACAGTCGATTTTTTCTCCCACGGAATGTCCACTTTTACGGACCCCGGGGACAGGGTGCTGATACTTCTGCCGGCGGAGCGGCCGGGAAGCGTCGGGGAACTGCTGGCGGAGGGCCTCGACCGCCTGGGGGCGGCAGGTATTGCGCACTGGCCGGTAAAAGACCCGCGCAGCGCTCTTGAGGTCATGGCGCGCGAGCGGGTGAACACCCTGGTTGGCTCGCCGGTGCAGGCGCTATCTCTTGCCAGGCTCGCAGCCGGCCGTAAAACCGATGTTCGCAAGGCGCTTCTTACCACCGACCACGTACCGGCGGCCATTAGCGGAGAGCTTGCCCGGCTATGGGGTTGCGAGGTTTTCAACCACTATGGAATGACCGAAATGGGCTACGGAGGCGGGGTGGAATGCCGGGCCCATCTGGGGTACCACCTGCGCGAGGCGGACCTCTTTTTCGAAATCATCGATCCCGGCACGGGGGCGCCGGTCGAAGAGGGTAAACCGGGGGAAATCGTGTTCACCACGCTCACCCGGCGCGGCATGCCCCTTATCCGCTACCGCACCGGGGATCTCGGCCGGTTCATTCCCCGAAGCTGCCCGTGCGGGACTGTGCTGAAAACGATGGAGCGGGTAAGAATGCGGATCGCGGGAAACGTAGAATTGGGCTCGGGACACGCGCTCTACCTGGCCGACCTGGACGAACCGCTTTTCGGGCTGCCCGGTCTTCTCGATTTCAACGCGGTCATTACCTCTGAGAAGGACAGGGACCGGTTGCATATTGAAATCCAGGTCATGGAAGGGGCAAACACACAATTGGCAGATAGGGCCAAAAGCCTGATCGAGGCCGTTTCCGCCGTGCGGAGCGCAATCGGTGAAGGCGCCGTGAGAGTTTCACTCGATATTCGCCCGGAAGACCAATTCACCCCCGGGGGCGCGGGCAAAAGAAGAATAGTAGACAAAAGGCCAGTCCGCGGGATGCGGGATCCGGATCAGGGGCTTGCGGCCCGCGACCGGAGCGTCTGCGCCGAGAGCGCGATAAGCTGTTCCGACATACTTACGTCAGCGACATTGGATGTGGATGGTAATGGCCCCGCCGCCACCGAAGGTAGCGGCGTCCAATGCCAGGCAGACCCGGCAGCGGCGGCACGCCGCGCACGCCGCCGCCGCTGCGCACTGGTTCTGGCCGCCGGGTATTCGTCGCGCATGGGTCATTTCAAGCCCCTGCTGCCCCTCGGGCGATCGTTGGTCCTGCGGGAGGCCGTGGAGCGATTTCACCGTGCGGGCATCGAAGACGTAAGGGTGATCGTCGGCCACAGGGCAGAGGAACTGGGGCCGCTTCTGGACAGCCTGGGGGTAAGAAAAATATTCAATGCGGATCATGACAGGGGGATGTTTTCATCCGTCCTGGCAGGGGTGAAGAGCCTCGAGCCTGAAATAGAATCATTCCTTGTCCTGCCCGTGGACATCCCGCTGGTCAAACCGGAGACCATAGCCGCCCTGGTCGCGGCATATGGCGGCAGCGGGGCAAAAATAGTGTATCCCCGCTTCGAAGGCCTGCGGGGACATCCGCCCGTCATTTCCACCGAACTGATCAGGGACCTGCCGGCTGATTGCCCGGGGGGCCTTGCGGCTTACCTCGGCAGCTACGAAGACCAGGCCGTCGATCTCGATGTGATCGACCAGTCGATTGTGATGAACTGCAACACGCCCCTGGAATATCTCAAACTCAAGGCTTACGCTTCGAGGGAAGATATTCCCACGGGTCGCGAGTGCATGGCCATTCTTGGAAGCCGAAACGCCTCGCGGGAACTGGTCTCCCACTGCCGCATGGTAGCCCGAACGGCGGAAATGCTGGCCGTCCACCTGCTCGCGGCCGGTCTGGTTCTTGACTTCGAACTGGTGAAGGCCGGAGGACTGCTTCATGACATGGTCAAGGGGCAGCAACCGGACCACGCCGCGGCGGGTGGAAAGATCCTGGAAGAAATGGGCTACGGAAGAGTTGCGCGCATCGTGGCCTCGCACACCGATATCGAGCCCGAAGGGCTGGCGCCCCCGGGGGAGTCGCACCTGGTTCACATGGCGGACAAGTACATCAGGGGCGACATGCCGGTCAGCCTCGAGGAGCGGTTTAACGGCCCGCTGAAAAAATTCGCGGGGAGACCCGAGGTGCTCCGGGGAGTGGAGAGACGGCTGCGGGATGCCAGGGCCATGGAGAAGCAGTTGGAAGATCTCCTGGGAGTTGCGCCGGAAATCCTTGTTCGAAAATACTCCGCCCCCATGCGGGAAGCCCTGATCGTCCCGAGAAACATCTATCTTGCCAGGCACGGGGCCATCCACCAGCCGGGAGGCCTTAAACGCTATATCGGCCAAACAGACCTGCCGCTGGGCGAAGAAGGCGTCCGGCAGGCCGAAACGTTGGCCCGAAAACTTCGGAGTACTCCGCTTGCCGCCATCTTCTCCAGTGATTTGAGAAGGTCTTTGGATACCGCCGCAATCGTCGGGAATCTTCACGGGCTCGACCCGGCGGCGACCCCCAACTTTCGGGAAATAGCCATGGGACGATGGGAGGGGCTCTCTTTCGATGAAGTTCGGAGTCGATATCCCGAGGACTATGACCAGAGAGGGCGGGACATGGCCAACTTCAGACCGCCGGGTGCGGAGAGTTTCACGGACTGCGCCCGCAGGGTCCTCCCTGCCTTCTTTGAGGCGATTTACTCGACACGCGGCGATATCCTCCTGGTCGGACACGCCGGGGTGAACCGTATCCTGCTCTGTTTTGTACTGGGCAAACCACTGAGCGAACTCTTCGATATCGAGCAGAATTACTGCTGTTTGAACAGGATTCGCTATACCGATTTCTGGTTCGAACTGGAGAGTTTCAACGAACCGCCGGCATAGATTTATTGATGGCGCCGCCCCTGAGATTTCATTTGGCCTGCGCCGTCGTGATATGGTAGCTTACGCAACCGAAAAGTAACCGTTTTGTAACCTGATCAAGGCCGTAAGGCCGACAGTTTGCGAGCTGTCTCCTCCATTGCCAAATGGTGCGGGGATGGTTTGATCGAGGAGGGCCATGTCTTTTAGCTTTTTTCCCAAGTCTCCCAAATTCTTCGACCTGTTCCGCGAACAAAACCGCATCATAGTCAGCGCCGCCACCGTGCTCGACAAGATGGCGCAAGAATATGAAAATTGCGAGACTCAGTGCCAGGCCATCAACATCCTCGAATCCGAAGGGGATGTGCTCAATCGCACCATCCGCTATGAACTGTCCACTACCTTCATAACACCCATAGACCGCGAGGACATCCACGAGATCAACTCGTCCCAGGAGACCATCCTCAACCATATCCAGGCCCTCTCCAACCGCATCGCGGTCTATGAGGTGGCCTACATCCGTTTTCCGGCCAAGAAAATGATTGCGAACGTAAAGGATATGGTTATCGGCATCGGGGTCATGCTCGGCAACCTTGGTGGCGGCAAAGAGGTCTCCGATACCGTTGCCAATCTGAAACATCTCAAAAAAGAGTGCGAAATGCTGTTGCTGAGCGGTCTGGGAGAACTCTACGACGATTTCCCCTCAGGCCCCGCGGCCCTCATGGACATCGTCAAATGGACCCAGATCTACGATCGAATAGACAAACTCTTTAATCGGACCTGGCAGCTGACCAAATCCATCGAAGGGATCGTGCTCAAGAATGCTTGAGATTCCCATATCCCTGATCACAGTGATTTTCGTGGCCCTGATTTTCGATTTTACCAACGGGGCCCATGACTCCGCAAACGCCATCGCAACGGTTGTTTCCACCAAGGTCCTCCCTCCCATAGCCGCCGTTATGATGGCGGCCATTCTCAACCTGCTCGGAGCTTTGATAGGAACCCACGTAGCCCAGACGGTGGGCGGGGGCATCGTTCATCCAGGCATGATCAAAGGCTGCCAGGCGCTGACTCTGGCCGCCCTTTTCGGCGCCATAGCCTGGAACATCCTCACCTGGTACATGGGGCTGCCCTCATCGTCCTCCCACGCCCTTATCGGAGGGCTGATCGGTGCAACCCTGGCCTACGCCGGGCCGCAGGCCCTTAATGTTTCCTCCATTTTTTTCAAGGTCCTCGTGCCCCTGATGATTTCGCCTCTTGCCGGCTTTGTGGTGGGCTATCTCATGATGCTGGTTCTTTCCTGGATTTTCCGCAATTCCCACCCCCGAAAAGTCAACAGAGGTTTCAGGAAGCTCCAGATACTCTCCTCAGCCTTCATGGCTACCAGCCACGGCACCAACGATGCCCAAAAGACCATGGGGCTTATCACCCTGGCCCTTTTCATCAGCCACAGGATAACGTCTATGACGGTGCCTTTATGGGTGCAGCTCACTTGCGCCCTGTGCATGGGCCTGGGTACGGCCATGGGGGGCTGGCGGATAATAAAGACCATGGGCCACAAGATATTCAACCTTCAGGCCGTACACGGCTTTTCGGCGGAGACAGCGGCGACGGGGGTAATTTTGACCGCTTCCGCCCTGGGCGCTCCGATCAGCACCACTCACGTCATTTCAGCCTCGATCCTGGGCGTGGGGTCCTCCAAGCGCTTATCGGCGGTGCGTTGGGGAGTGGCCGGTCAAATGGCGGTGGCCTGGGTCCTGACCATACCGGCAGCGGCGCTGATAGCGGCGGTCTGCTTCAAACTGATTTCGCTCACCGGCCTGATGTGATCGTGTCCGGAGGGGCCTGCATCGCCGAGTTGAAAACGTCGCGGAAGAAAGTGTCCGCGGACATTCTGGTCAGGTCTTCCAGTTGCCGGAAGCCCTCGGTCAGGGTCCTGCCAAAGGGCGTCAGGGTTGAGCCTCCACCGCGAACGCCACCGGTCTGCTTTTTCAGAATCGGCTGCCCCAGTCGTTCCTCCGCCGCCTTGATCTTTCCCCATACGGCCCGGTAACTCATGCCCAGGGCTTTGGAGGCGGCCAGGATCGACCCGTGCTCCTCGACGGCGCTAAGAATTCGCATTCGTCCCGCGCCGAAAACAGCCTTTCCTTCTTGGTCCTCTATCCATATCTTGGATTTAATTTTCAGGCTGGGGCGCTTTGCATCCACCTGCGGCATCCTTAAAAAAGAAATTTTTCGAGAAGTAAAAAAGGGGGTCTCACCCGAAGCGCCGCGGCCGGCGCAAGAAGCGCATCGACCGCGCCGTCGGATGATTTCGTGATTATAAGGTAATCGGCGATAAGAAGAGAAGGACAATAGCCCCGGGAAGGAGTTGCAAGCACCTTTTTTTGCGCCGGAACGGTTGCTCCGCCCTTTTGTTTTTCTCTGAAAGTTTACCGATATTTCCTTTAAAGCGGTATTGGTCTACAATAGGCCTGGTTGATGAGGGGGCGGGCCAAACAGGGGAGCCGGTCATGCGCTCCATTTCGAAATCGCTCGCCTTCACGCTCTTTTGCCTGCTTCCGCCGGTCGACCGTGGTTCTTTTGGATTGGACTTGGGGAGACCAGGACTTTCCCAGTGAAAAATATTTCCAATTCACTCGCATTCAGGCTCCTTTGCACCCTCCTGTTTGTAAGCGCACTTGTGTTCGTTTCCCTTACGCTGTTCATCATAAGAGCGGAAAAAGAGCACATTACCGGAGAAGCCGTGCGCACCAACAAACTGCTGCTGCGATCCATGCGTCAGAGCATGCTTCTCAATCGCCAGCAGGACGTCTCCCATACCGTGGACACCCTGGGAAGCGGACCCGGATTTTACGGGTTAAGGATTTACGACAAAGACGGAAAGATCGTTTTCAGCGCGAAGAGGCGGGAAATCGGGCGCAAGGCCAACAAGAAGGCCAAAGAGTGTATTGTCTGCCATAGCGGCACCAGACCGCGTGAAGATATTCCGGAAGCCGAACGGACTCGAATTTTTGTCTCCCCGGACGGCTACCGGATCCTGGGCGCCTTTGAACCGATTCATAACGAAGCCGCCTGCTCCGCCCCCGGATGCCACCCCCCTCCTTCCAGGCAGAAAATATTGGGGATGCTCGACTCCCAGTTTAACGTCGGGACGAGCAACAATATTTTCAACAGTCTCAACCTGATGATTCTTTACTCCCTGGGCGCTATTCTGTTAATCGAACTTTTCGCCGGACTTTTCATCATTCGAAACGTCCATATGCGACTGGTGAAGCTTGTCGAGGGACCGCGCGAGGTCAAGAAGGGCAACCTGGATTTCAGAATCGCGGTGGAGGGAAACGACGAAATAGCCGATGTGGCGCGCTCCTTCAACAGTATGGTGGCCAGCCTGGAGCGGGCCGAAGCGGAAAACAGGGAACTATCCCGCAGGGTCGTCCACAGCGAGAAAATGGCCTCGATGGGTAAACTCGCCGCCTCGGTGGCCCATGAAATCAACAATCCTCTTAGCGGCGTGCTGGCCTACGCCAGGCTGATATCGCGCAAGATGAGCGAAGGGCCCATGACCGAGGCGGAAAGCAAAGAAGCCCTCAAGCAGTTCGATGCGTGCATCGGCGAGATCAAACGCTGCGGGAACATTGTCCGGAAGCTGCTGCGGTTTTCCAGAAATTCCGAATCCGTGGTGGAAAAGGTTGACATTCATAATATTATCGAAAAGAGTCTTTTAATAACCAGTCACCATTTCCAGATACATAGTATAAGGACGATAATCGAACTCGAGGCGAAGGACCCCGCCTTCTTCGGAGACCCGAACCAGATAGAGCAGGTCCTGGTCGCCTTGTTCATGAACGCAGTGGAAGCCATGCCTCCGGGCGGCGCGCTTACCGTGGCCACCTCAGACGCCGAGGAGCGCAATGCGCTGCGGGTGAGGGTAGCGGATAACGGCCGGGGAATCCCTCCGGAAATCCGTGCGAACATATTCGAGCCGTTTTTTACCACCAAGGAGGGAGAACACAGCGCAGGGCTGGGACTCTCAGTGGTCTACGGCATCATGCTGAAGCATCACGGGCAAATCGAGGTCGAATCCGAACCGGGTCGCGGCACTGCCTTTATACTCACCTTCCCCAGGGAAATAACGCCAAACGACGAAAGCCGGCCACTGTCCGGCGGCGCCATCCTCCCGGACCCGTGAGCAAACAAATCCACCGCGGAGGCGCAGAGAGCAAAAAGAACCGCGCCCCCGAATCTTTTCATCGATTTGGGTGTTCCTGGGTAACATGAAGGGCTGTGGTGGGCTTTTATGGTTGCCTCTGGCTTTAAAAGAAAATCTACCACTGAGGCACAGAGGCACAGAGATTGACTCTTTTTTGCCCGGCCGGGAGACGGCGGCCGGCCAAAAGCGCTTCGCCTTCGGCATATAGTCCTATCCACCGCAAAGTCCGCCCTTCAGGCGAGGTTTTGCCGGGCCGTCGTCTCCCGGCCCGGAAAAAAAATGTTCCCTCTGTGCCTCAGTGCCTCTGCGGTGGATTTTTGGTTACTGGCCTGTTCAATGAGTGTATCAGCCGAAGGCTCGGCCCTGACTGCGCTGGACTGCGATAGATTTTAAAGGAACAAGATGACAGAACCGGTATCAATACTGATAGTGGACGATGAACCGTCGGTCCGGGATTCCCTCATGCACTGGTTTGTACAGGAGGGCTATTCGGTGGAGACCGCAGCCGATGCGCTGGAAGCCCTGGAGAGAATGCGCGACTCAAGTTTTGACATAGTGCTTCTGGACATCAAGATGCCCGGAATGGACGGAATCGAGCTTCAAGCGCGGCTAAAGGAAATAGACGGCCAAATGGCCATTATAATAATGACCGCCTATGCCTCGGTGGACACCGCCGTACAGGCGTTGAAACAGGGCGCCTACGATTACATAGCCAAGCCAGTCGACCCCGACGACCTCAGCAGACTCGTTCGCAACGCCGCCATACAGCGCCGGCTGCTTCGCGAAAATCTCACCCTCAAAGAAGAGATCCGCTCCCTCATTTCCGCCGACCAGATCGTAGGTGAAAGCGGCCAGATGCTGGAGGTGATGAAGACCATCCAGACGGTAGCCCGCACCGACGTCACCGTGATGATCCAGGGGGCTTCCGGCACGGGCAAGGAACTCGTGGCCAGGGCGATCCACTTCAACAGCAGGCGCAAGTACTTCCCACTGATCACCATAAATTGCGGCGCACTTACCGATACCCTGGTGGAATCCGAGCTTTTCGGCCATGAAAGGGGGGCTTTCACCGGCGCGCAGTTCAGGCGCAAGGGCAAGCTGGAACTGGCCCACAAGGGCGTCCTTTTCCTCGATGAAATAGGCAACATAGGCCCGAAGACACAGATGGATTTGCTGCGGGTCATCGAAACCAAGCGCTTCACGCGCGTCGGGGGCAACGAGATCGTCCAGGCGGACTTCCGCATCATCTCGGCCACCAACAAGAACCTCGAAGACGCGGTAAAGGAAGGGACGTTCAGAGAAGACCTCTACTACCGGTTGAATGTCTTCAATATACAAATGCCCTCTCTTAAGGAACGGCCCTCAGACATCCCGCTGCTCGTAAATCATTTCGTGCGAAAGTTCGCCGCAGCCATGAACAAGCCCTTCACGGGAGTGGACGCCGGGGCCATGGAGCTTCTCAAAAAACAAGCCTGGCCCGGAAACGTCCGGGAACTCCAAAACGCGGTGGAAAGAGCCATTGTGGTAGGAAAACCGCCCCTTATCACCGTCGAGGACCTTGCCGGACTGGTCGCGCGAAACGGACCTTGCAAGGCCGACGAGGTGCTGCCCATGGCCGAAATCGAGAAGCGCCATATTCAATTCGCGCTGGACAAAAGCGGGGGCAATGTCTCGCTCGCAGCCCAACTGCTCCAGGTAGACAGAGCCACGGTCTACAACAAAATCAAAAAATACGGCCTGGTATATTGATACAAGTAGGTCTTGCTTTAAAAGAAAATCTACCACAGAGGCACAGAGATTGACTCTTTTTTGCCCGGCCGGGAGACGACGGCCGGGCAAAAGGGCTTCGCCTTCGGCCTATAGTCCTACCCCCCGCAAAGTCCGCCCTTCAGGCGAGGTTTTGCAGGGCCGCCGTCTCCCGGCCCTGCAAAAAACTGTTTCCTCTGTGCCTCTGGTACGCCAGGATAAGCCTGGCTGATCTGTCCGACTGAAAGGTGTCGGACATGTTAATTGCTCGTTCAACATGTAGCTGCGGCCGCTCGCGCAGGGTAACCGAACGCGGGGAGTCGGCCGGTCGGGAGGT
>JARLHP010000282.1 GCA_031292195.1 Syntrophobacteraceae bacterium | reverse complement strand
TGTGGCAACGGCTGCGTGGACGGCGCCCTGCCCCATCGTTACATCTGTGGATAAAAAAGGGACATCCCGGATCGATTTCAATCGGTCCGGGATTTTTTTTGCCCGGACCTCGTCGTCCATGTAGGATTGAGGAAAGCTGGACTTATCACGATCGAGGAGAAAAAATGAAACGATCGACCATCAGGAAACTTTTGGTTCTCACCATGCTGCCCGCCCTGGCCTTTATCTTTTCCCGGGCCGCCTTCGGGATGGCGATGGAAAAAATGCCGGACAAAAAAGCTATTGTTCTGGCCGGATTTGGCACCACCTACCCTTCGGCCCTGGTGTCCTACACCAATGTGCTCAAGACGGTACAGCAGGCTTTTCCGGGCGTGACCGTGCGGTTGGCGTTCACGTCCAATATCATAAGGGATATCTGGCACAAGCGGCAGCATGATCCTCACTGGCTGAGCGAGAATAAGGATGTCCCAAAAGACAGCCTCTACGTAAAAGGCCTCCTTGCCGCCATCGCGGACCTCCAGGATGAAGGCTGCAGGACCATCGTCGTGCAACCGTGTAATATATACGCCGGCGAGGAATTCCACGACCTTTCCTCCTATATCAGGGGCCTGGACTCCATTACCACCATCAAGGCCAAATACAAACCTTTTGTCAAACTGGTGGTGGGCCGGCCGGTTCTGGGGCAACCCGGTCCGGACTACGACTACCACAAGGACCTGGAAGTCGCCGCAAAAGTCCTGGCGCCCGATATCGCCCTTGCGGCCCAAAAAGGGGACGCCTTGGTATACATGGGACATGGCGATGAATTTTTCAGCTCCGGCATCTACGCCGAATTCGAGCAGGTGCTTCAAAAGACCTATCCCGACGCCAAAATTTTCGTTGGCACGGTGGAGGGATATCCTTCCCTTGATGATACCGTTAAAAGCATAACCAACTTGAAGATCAAAAAAGTTATGCTCAAGCCCTTGATGTTTGTGGCAGGCGACCACGCCAACAACGACATGGCCGGAAATGCGGATGACTCCTGGAAAAACACCTTCAAGCGAGCCGGTGTGCGGACCGATTGCATCCTCCACGGCCTGGGCGAAAACCAGGGTTGGGACCAGATATACGTGCAACATATCAAGGACGCGGCAAAAGAGGCCAATATTCATTTCCAGCCATCGCCATTCAGGGAGAAAAGATAATGCAAAAGGCTTACAAAGTTTTGCTCTTCGCCGTGTTTGCTCTTTTGGCTTTTGGCGGGTCGAGCAAGGCCGGGACAAATGTGATCACCGATCAATCGGGCGCCAGGATCGTGGTGGAAAAACCGTTCAAAAGGATCATATCCCTTTACGGCGCGCACACCGAAAATCTTTTCTCCCTGGGTCTGGATAAGGAAATCATCGGGGTATCGCCCGACGAGGCATTTCCGCCCCAAACCATGCACAAACCCGTCTTCAGCTACCACGACGACGTGGAAAAATTCATAGCCGCCAAACCGGACCTGGTGCTGGTGCGCCCCATGATCACCCTTGGGTATCCCAATTTTGTAAAAGCGCTCCAGGATGCCGGAATTACGGTTGTTTCCCTCCAACCCACAACCATAGAAGATGTCTATGCCTACTGGAAAGACCTGGGTATTCTGACAGGCCGGGAACCCCGGGCGGAGGCCATGACCCGGAAATTCAAGGCCGGGTTGCAAAAAATCGGCGCCATTGTGAGCACCATCCCGCAGGCAAAGAGAAAAAGAGTCTATTTCGACTCCATCCACAGCAAGTTTATGACCTTCTCTGCTTCTTCCATCACCATGTTCGCCCTTGAATCGGCAGGCGGAATCAACGTGGCGACGGACGCCGGGGCCGTCAAAGGCACCAATATCGCGGATTACGGTAAAGAGCACATTCTTTCCCGCGCCAAAGAGATCGACGTCTACCTGGGCCAGAATGGCGCCATGAACCATGCATCCGTCGAACAGATAAAGGAGGAAGCCGGGTTCCAGATCATCAAGGCGGTACGGGAAGGACATATCCACATCGTCGACGAAAAGATCGTTTCCAGGCCTACCATGAGGCTGCTGGACGGTATTTACGAGATCGGAAGATTTCTTTATCCGAATAAATTCAACGACGTAACGGCCCTCGCGAAGGTCCCTACCCTCTCCAGGGCACAGTTTGCGGAAATGTTGTGCAAGATGTCCAATATCCCTCTGAAAACCCCCAGTTACCGTAAGGACATCCTGGACAGAAGCGCGGGTAAGCACAAGTATGGCGACTTTAAAGACGTCGACTACGCGGGCGATGATTACAAGTTTATTGAAACCGCCGTTTACAGGGGCATTTTTCCCAATATTCAGAATTCAGACTTTTTCCCTGACCGTCCAATCACCAGAAGGGACTTTACCTATGGTCTTTTTGTCAATTTTGATTTTCCCGATGTCAAAAAAACTGTAGCCCTCAAAGATGTAAAAGACACCGATCCGTTTTTCCAGCAGATAAGCACCGCCGTAGGACTGGGCCTTATGAACACGACACCGGAGGGTCTTTTCATGCCGGACGGGACGGTCTCCGGCGAGGAAGCATTCCGGATCATTTCGAAGGCTAAACGGGCAGCCGTTCAGGCGACCAATTGAGCATTTTCGTCAAACTTAAAAAGGCGGGAGCATTGCCTCCCGCCTCGATTATCGGACAAACTCAATCACCCGCGTACTGAAAATTTCAGTGGGTGTGCTCGTGCGATTCAGCCTCATGGCCGTGATGGTCGTGGTCATGATTCCCATGCTCTCCGGTGTGCTCATGATCGTGCTCGTGCCGACCCGCCCCGTGAGAGTGCTCGTGGAGATGTTCGTGCATGTGCTCATGCTCATGTTTGTGTCCATGTTCATGGGCGTGCGTCGTGCCGTCATGAGCATGCTCGTGGGAATGCGTGTGAGCATGCTCATGCCCATGCAAATGCTGGTGCTCGTGTTTTCCTTCCATGGTATGTCCTCCTTGTCCCAATTGGTCAGGTTACCGAGGCTATTCATGGGTCTTTTACACTATCCATTATATCCCAATAAGCATGGTGGCATCAATCTTCTCGGGATGAAACGGCAAAGGACAAACCGTATGCCGAAAGCGGGTCATGTCCGCTTTTTCAGGAAAAAGCCCGCAAGGGGGTTCCTCCTCATACCAGGTTGCGGTCAAGATTTGCCTGATGGGTTGCGCTTCGCTCCACCCATCCTACGCCAGCCCGTCGAGGCTGTAGGATGGGTGAAACGCTGTGAAACCCATCGCGTCTTGAACGTAACTTCACATCAATCGTTTATTCTTGACTTCTTTATAGCCTCTCCAGTATACGAACAAATTGTAACTTGCGATCTGAAATCGCATGTCTGCGCATTATCAATCTCGTCTCAACGAATATCGAAATTGAAATCCGAGCCAGGAAGGCCGGTGCAGAGGTTTGTCCCCTTGCCCGCCTGTCCCGGCTTTTTCTATTTTGGGCAAACCACAATTGAACAGACTGTTTGGGAGGGAATATGCCCCCCGGCAGACCGAAATTTGAACAGGAGGAATCAGCATGTGCGAGCACGGTTGCGAATGGAAGGCTCGTCATCAGCAGCATTATCATGGCTATGGGCAGGTTAACCCGGGAAGGACAATTATTGGCCGCTCCCTGCCGAGCCTGGTCGTTGGCATTCTATCTTTAGTGCTTTTGCTCTCACCCGTCCAGGCGGTCCGGGCCGATGACGGAGCCACGGAGGCCAAGACCGGCCTGTGGGAGCGCAGCAACCTGCTGGGCGACATGGGCGGGTTGCGCACGATGCTCGGAGACCACGGCATAACTTTTTCATTGAGCGAGACGAGCGAAGTGCTGGGAAACGTGACCGGCGGGGTGAAGCTTGGCTGGGACTACGAAGGGGCCACCACCATGAGCCTCAACCTTGATGCGGACAAAGCGTTTGGCTGGAAAGGCGGGACTTTTTTTGTAAGCGCCCTGCAACTGCATGGACGAGGCCTTAGCGCCGACTACCTCTACAATATCAATACGGTCAGCGGGATCGAAGCCCAAAGAACCACCAGGCTGTGGGACCTGTGGTACCAGCAGGCCTTTGCGGGAGGCAAGGCCGACGTCAAGATCGGGCAGATCGGCATCGACCAGGAATTTATCGTGAGCCAGTGCTGTGGCCTGTATCTGAACTCCGCGATGGGATGGCCGGTATTGGCGGCCCAAGACCTTTACGCGGGCGGCCCGGCTTTTCCGCTTGCAACCCCGGCGGTACGGTTCCGGGTGCAGCCCAACGACTCGGTTACGTTGCTTGCGGGGGTGTTCGACGATAATCCGCCGGGAGGGCCGTTCGACGACGATGACCAACTGCGCGACGCCGAGGCCTCCGGCACGCGGTTCAACATGACCACGGGGGCTCTTTTTATAAGCGAAGTCCAATATGCCATAAATCCGCCCCCGACCGGAGACGCATGCAAAAGCGCCACAGGGCTTCCCGGAACCTACAAGCTTGGCGCATGGTACGATTCAGCCAAATTTCCCGACAAAAGGTTCAATGCGTCCGGTGGTTGGCTGGCGGAAGGCGGCATCGCGCGGATGGACAGAAACAATTTCAGCATCTATGGAATCGCCGACCAGGCGATATGGCGCGAGGCAAGCGGGCCCCGCATGGTGAGTGTGTTCAGCCGGTTGATAGGCGCCCCCCCGGACCGCAACTTCATCGACTGGAGCCTTAACTCCGGTATAAACCTCAAGGCCCTCCTGCCGGGACGAGGAGATGATACCCTGGGCATCGGTTACGGCTGGGCGCATATCAGCAGGGCGGTCGCCGATTTTGACAGGGACTCGTCGCTTGGCTCCTTTCCCCATCCCGTGCGCGACACCGAATCCTTCATCGAAGTGACCTACCAGTGTCAAATAGCGCCCTGGTTGATCATCCAACCCGACCTGCAGTACATTATGAATCCGGGCGGCGGAATCCTCAACCCGCTAAATCCCTCCCACTTGATCGGAAACGAACTGGTTGCGGGCCTGCGCACCATAATCAATTTCTAGTGTCGTGAAACCGTCCTAGCGGAGTTTACCTTCTCGTGTCGTGAGCTTTCGGCACGGCACGAGAGAAGCCCTCAAATGCGAGTCGCACCCCATGAGATCGACCCCGAAGGAATCAATTCCGCCAAAAGGGTTTTCCTGTGCGTCGCCGGCCGGCTTACGCCCCATCATCTTTAGAAGGGCAGGTTTTACGAACTGTTCAAACGAAATCATGGTAGCCGTCGGATTGCCCGGGAACCCGAAAATCAACGTTCCGTCTATAGCCCCAAAAATAGCCGGCTTGCTTGGCTTCATGGCGATGTTCATGAATTTTATATCCACCTTCATGGCCTTGAACGTTTCCCTGGCAAAGTCGTACTTACCATTGGAAAGCCCCCCGGAGGTAATGACCACATCGGCTCGCAGGCCTTCCGAGAAAAGTGCCTGCTGCTCCAGGGGATTGTCCGGCGCCACTCCCAGAAGCAGCGGAACCGCGCCGGTCTCCAGCACTTGGGCGGCCAGGCCGTAAAGGGTCGAGCACATGATTTTTCCCGGGGAAGATGATTCATGAAAGTCGCTAAGTTCGTCCCCGGTCGAGATAATCGCCACCACAGGCTTTTGATATACATGAACGTGGGCGCGCCTGAGGCTTGCCAGTTTGCAGACCTCGACCGAACCGATGACATCGCCCGCAGCCAGCACCACCTCGCCTGCCTTCAAAGCTTCCCCCCGAAAGCGGATATTGCCCCCTCTGCCGGGATTTTCCGAGCAGGCCACGACCTGTCCCCGCTCCTCCGCATCCTCCTTCTTTACCACCACATCCGCCCCCTCCGGGATAACTCCTCCGGTCATGATCCGGACGGCTTCGCCATGGCCCACACTCGCCCCGCACGGCCTTCCAGCCGGCGATTCTCCAATCACGCGCAAAACGGCGGGGGTTTCCTTCGACACTCCATCAAGCGAGGGGTGAAACACCGCGAACCCGTCCACCGCGGAGATATCGGCGCACGGCACATCTTCGGTGGCCGTTATTTCGTCTGCCAGCACCCGGTTGAGACTATCCAGAATATAGGCCAGTTCACGGCCCAGAACAGGCGTCGATTCCAGAATCAGCGTCTGAATACGTTCCAGCTCGGTCATATTGATTAGCGCCTTGCTACTTGTCTTCGAGCAGCTTTTCCACCTCGGCCATCTTCCCTTCGGCCAATTCCTCCGGTACAAATGTCTGCCCGCACTTCGTACACCTGTAGAGATCTACCGGGAACACGCTTCCCAGATAACCCACATCCACTTTTCCGACCTCAAGGGGAAGCCCACACTTCGCACAAAGCCACTCCGATTCCGCCGGCGCCGCGTTGTTTTCCCTCACACCCCTGCTCCCTGTGCTTCGAAAAGTTGTTGGGCTGCGCTACGCTTAGCCCAACCTACGGTTCTTGGGCCAACCGAAAGTTTTTGTTGGGCTGCGCTGCGCTTAGCCCAACCTACGGTTTCCCTCTGTCAATTCCATCCTGTGGCAATAGGCATTGTGGACGATAAACTCACCTTCAGCCTCGGAGTACTCGACCCAGTAAGTTACGGCGGCCGGCTTCCAGTGGGCCAGAAAATGGCCGCTCCGGCTGCTGCGAAGCTTGCTGCCGCTGCTTTCGGCAAACTCGATCACCTGCTGGATGTCCGAATCCAGGATCTGCCTGCGTTCCAGGCTCTCCCTCAGCTCATCCGAAATCCTCAGCCCAATACCGCCGTATTTTTCCATGCCGATCGGCTTTTCTCCAAAGAGTTCTTCGAGCAGCGCGTTTTTAAGGCGCGCCCTGTTCTCACGGCGCATCGTGTAGCCCGGCCCTTTACGCTGCGCATCACCACCCTGCGGAGCGCCAAACAAGAGATCGAGCAGGTGCCAGGTCCTTTTGCCTGCCGACGCCAGGTAATCGCGGCACATGGCGCAATAGGCCAGGTAGTCGGAGTCGCTCTGCCGGATTCGGTTGCCGATCACGCTTCGCGCCAGCTCGGGATTGGCAAAAAACATAAGCCCTCCGTAGCCGCAGCACTCGGTCTTATCGCCTGAGAGCGCCAGCTCTTCTATTTCGAAACCCAGCCTGCGCAAAATATTTCGGACCGCCTGGTGTATATGCTTCTCATGTCTTGTGCTGCAAGCGTCATGGACGGCCAGCGCGCGGTCCGGAACACTCCCCCGGCCCGCGCCATCCGGCGGGCCGGTCCGGTCGAGCACCTCCCACAGAGAGATAACGGAGGCTTCCGGAAGATGCGTCTTAAATATCTCATAACAGGTGGAGCAGGCAAGGATGACTTGCGGCCTGCCCAATTCCTGCCACTGCGAAACGATGTCTGCAAAAGACTCGGAGAAAAGCTCCACCCGGCCCGACCATTCGGCTGGAGCGCCGCAGCAGCGCAGCATGAGACCCACTCCGCCCCGGAGTTGTTCACACAGGAAAGCGTATGTTTTCCGGACCTGATCGGGGGCCGACGCGCTCAACTGACAGCCGGGGAAAAACAGGTATCGGGAAGCGCTCGTCCCCGGCTGAGGCCGGGTCAGGGCGAACTTCTCACTGTTACTGAAGAGCATGTCCCGGATTGGAAAGTCATGGGGCGAAGGAGGCATTCTCCCCTGTTCCACCATGATTTCCCGGGCCTTTTTGCAGACCAGGCCCATGTTCAGATCTTCCGGGCAGACCTCGCGGCACAGGCCGCACAGACTGCACGAATTGACCAGTTTGTTCGCATGCCTGTGGCCCATGACGATGGAAAGATTGTTGTATATCTGGCGGACATATTTTTTGGGGTAGCTCTTGAAGCTGTTAAGATACTCGCAGACTTTAACGCACTCCAGGCACTGGCACTGGATGCACCTTTTCGCCTCCAGCACGGCCTCTTCCCGGGAATAGCCCCCGGCCGCATCCGCCATGGCGGTCTCACCCATAGGCGCCAGCCCTTCGGTGCTGGTGAAAAGCCGCGTCTCCTGAGCTCCCTCCCCGCCGCGCGAGGCGGTGAGAGAAACCTTCTGGATGAAACGGTCGATGGAGATCGCACCCCTTCTGCCGTCGGCAATCGACTCAATAGGGGAACGATTCCCGGTAGAACGGCGGACCGAGCCGCCGGCAAACACCTTGGGATTGGTCGTACCCAGGGTGACAGGGTCTATTAACCACCCGCCAGCACCATCCAGGCCCAAACCCAGCCCGCCTTCCGGTTGCTCTCCGGGGGCGAGGTAAACCGCCTCGAAGTCCTCGCACAGGGACTCAAGCGATATAGCCTCCCCGACCTTGACGCTCAGTCGGATGGTCACGCCGACCTTATCCAGGGCCTGTAAATCTGCGGCAATAACCTCCTCGGGCAACTGCTCCCTGGAAAAGCGGAAAAGAGAGCCGCCAAGGCGGCCTTCTTTTTCGAATACTTCGACCGAGAACCCTTTTTTTGCCAGTTCAAACGCAGCCGTCAGCCCGCTCAGGCCGCCTCCCACCACTGCCACCCGCTTGTTCTTGGCCGGCGGCAGAAAACCCGTATCTCTAACCTGCTCCGCCCAGTCCAGGCAGGATTTCTCCAGCGCCCGGACCGAGACCGCGTCCCCCGCGTCCCTCCGCCGGCAAACAGCCTGGCAGGGATGGTCGCAAACCCGGCTGATGATGCCCGGAAAGGGAACGCTCTTCTTATAAATTTTGGCAGCCGAGGTAAAATCCCCTCCGGCTATAGCCGCCGCCATGGCGCGAGCGTCGACGTGAACCGGACAGGCGGCGGCGCAGGCGGGGGGCTGTTCCTGAATGCACCTGGCTTCGAGCTTACCCAGTTCTTCCTGATCCATTCGGCCCACCTCCAGACGTATTAAAAAAAGGAAGAGCGGGGGTTGGGGGGAGATGTGCCCCCCGCCCCCCACACGAAGGCGCCTATGGCGCAAAAAGCTCTTCCAACATCTTTAAGTCAACAACATTGCCGCATGCCGGCTTCCTATTTCCGGGCGTTAAGACCCGCCAGCACCTTTTCGGGCAATGCGGGCAGCTTGGTGATCCGCACGCCGCACGCATTGTAAATGGCGTTGACAACGCAGGCATGCGGAGAGGTAAGCGGAAGCTCTCCAACGCCGGCAGCTCCGAAGGGACCGTGCTCTCGTGGTGTTTCCACGTAGAGGATATTGAGGTTGTCGGGAATGTCCTTGGCATACGGGATACCGCAACCAATCAGGGTCGTATGCTTTTTGAGATCCTCGAAGTCCTCGGAGAGCGCAAGCCCGATGCCCTGGGCAATGCCTCCGTAGATCTGGCCGTCCACCACCAGCCTGTTGCAGATCGTACCGACGTCGGCAGCGATCGTAAATCCTTCCACTTTTACCTTGCCGGTCTTTACATCGACCGCGACTTCGCTCATGAAAACCCCGTACATGTAGACCGAAAACGGCTTGCCCTGCGCATTTTCATCGCACGCGCTACATATGGAAGCCGCCCATTTGCCCTCGTAGCGAACGGGGATTTTCTCCGCTATCATTTCGTCATAGGAGCGGAAACCCCCACCCGGCTTTTTCATGGCGGCAACCAACATTTCGCATCCCGCCTTGATGGCGTTTCCGGTCACGACCTGCTGGCGGCTTCCGCCCGAGGGGCCGCTGTTGGGAGTAATGGCCGTGTCGTTCATGAGCAGCTTGATTTTCTCGGGACCGATCCCCAGGGGGCGCAGCCCTTGATGGGCCGTGCCCAGAGTCCCCATGTCGGCACCCTGGCCATGGTCTTCCCAACTGGTATAGACAGTCACGCCCTCTTTGGTCAGCTCGATGTCGGCCTGGGAACCGTCGGGTCCGTCCAGACCGCAGCCGTAAATGCCGATCGACACCCCCACGCCCTTTTTGATCTCGGCGCTCGATTCGGCCTTGGCCTTCTCTTTTGCCTTCTGGTAGAGCGGGCGAATCTTGTCGATCATTTCCTGGAAGCTGTAGGCATCGGGCTCCTGGCCGGTGGGCGTTGTATCGCCCTGGCGATAGGCGTTGAGGGCGCGGATCTCCAGCGGATCGAGACCGGCCTTTTCCGCCAGTTCGTCCATCAGCACCTCGCTTGCCAGGAAACTCTGGGGGGAACCGTAGGCGCGGAAAGCCGATCCCCACGCGTGGTTGGTGCACACGGTGCGGCCCAGGCCCCGGATATTGGGAATTCCGTAGCCCGCTCCAATGAACTGCGCTCCGCGAACGGTAAGAAGATCGCCAAACTCCGAGTACGGACCATGGTCAACGATCCAGTCGGATTCCATGGCGGTTATCTTGCCGCTTTTGTCCGCCCCGTATTTGAGCTTGAGGAAAAACGGAGAACGCTTGCCGGTATAGGTGATATGCTGAGCGTAGTTGTACTTGAGGAAAACAGGGTGACCGGTGGCCATGGCGGCCACGCCCACCAGGGCTTCCATGGTCGGGCTGAACTTATAGCCGAAGGTGCCCCCGGCCGGGTTCTGCACCAACCGCAGCTTATCGGGCTCGATTCCAAGGCCCGGGGCAATCATGGCCTGGTGCAGATGGATGGCTATGCTCTTGGAGTGAATGGTAAGACGTCCCTCTTCGTCGAAATAGGCAAAGCCGACGTCAGGTTCCATCGTCAGGTGCGGCTGCCGCTGGAGGTAGAAATCGTCTTCCACCACGTAGGCGGCCGAATCCATGAACGCTTTTGTATCCTCGCCCTTGGCGATTTTTTGCTCGTAGTACACGTTGGGGGTACCCGGGTGGATCTCGATGGCGTCATCGGCCATGGCCGCCGGAGCGCTCATGTAGGCGGGAAGCTCCTCGATGTTTACGGCCACCTTATCCGCCGCGGCCCGGGCGTTGGCCTCGGTGTCCGCGCAGACGATGGCAATCGCGTCTCCGAACTGGAAAATCTTCTGATCGCACAGAATCGGACGGTCCCAGCCATCACCTTTGTTGGTGGGGAAAGTGATCAGGCCCGTAATGCGGTTTTTGCCCTTTACGTCCTTATGAGTCAGAATCTTATAGACGCCCGGCATCTTTTCCGCTTCAGAAGTATCGATGGAAAGAATATTGGCATGGGAGACTTTGGCCTGAACCAGGGCCAACTGCAAGGTGTCCGCGGGCATCTTGAGCCCCAGGTCCGCCCCGAAGTCGCAAAGACCGGTTACCTTGGCCAGCGCGCTCGGACGCGGATATTTTCCGCCCCAGATTTGCCCGTCCTCGGGAATGGTGTATGCCAGGTCTTCTTTACTGATTTCCCCGCGCAGCACCCGAGCCGCATCCATTACGGCATCCACCAGGGGCTTGTAGCCGGCGCAGCGGCAGGCGTTGCGATGTTTCTGAAACCAGTCGCGGACCTCCTCCCGGCTGGGACTACCGTTCTGGTCCAGCAACCCCTTGGCCGATACGATGAAACCGGGGCTGCAAAAGCCGCACTGCGCCCCTCCGTGCACCATCCAGGCCACCTGGAGAGGATGGAGGTCTTCCGGCGCGCCGATCCCCTCGATGGTGGTAATGCTTGCCCCATCTTCGACGGTCTTCATCTTTGTAGCGCAGGAACGAACCACCCTGCCATCCAGAATGACCGAACAGGCGCCGCACTGAGCCATTCCACAACCCACCTTGGTACCGGTCAACCCCAACTGCGCGCGGATCACGTCCGCAAGACTGGCTTCGGGATTGACAACCAGGGTCTTGGGGACCTGGTTTACATTGATGGTTTTCTTTAACATCGTTGCCTCCGTTGCCTTAAGAGTTCTGCCAAAACTGCCGTCGGGATACCCGCACCAAGAGCAAAACACACACTGCACGCGATGCGGGTTGAACCGACATGCCCCGGTAATGAACATGGCCCACACGCTTCCGTCACGGGGAGCCCCCGGCTGTCCCCTCGACGAGGTTTGACCTGGTCGCATTAAAAGATCTTAATACGACCCGCCGCAAACATCGTCGCAGCCGGCAGCTATATTTGACCTCCGCTTCCGTCGCGTCCTTGCGCCATTTTCGATACAACTACGCTTGCTTGGGATACAACAACACAAAACTTTTAGTGCTGAGCAAGAGACAGGCCAATTAACAATATTTACCGCGCAGTGCGCAAAACCGGTTGAAAAAGGAACGGATCCGCGCGGCAATTAGACAACATCAGGGGCGAAACTGGACAACTCGAATGTTGGACCGGAATTCACGGCGGCGTTCAGATAAGTGCTTTCCAACGTGGATTGCGCCACGCTGGGGCGCTATGACCCAAAACGCCTCACTGGACCGGCACGATCCTCCAAAACGACAGACCCGACGACCCGAAGCCGTGATACAAATTGAACCGGAGCATGAAGTGCATCGAAAACCGGCATCATGGCCTGTGGGACCTCCTGATCGCCCCGGGCGGGCAAACCGGTCATAATAGGCCGGATTGATCTGCTTCCACGAGCTCAGGTCGCATCGTCGCGCTATTATTCCACACAAGTGTGTATATCAAAAGCCAATTCCGCAAGCCGCTCTTTTTAGGGCAAATGGCTGTTTATTTTACACCCTGTCCATGCTTTGGACAAACCCGGGTGCAAGGGAAAACAGATGGCAACTCCAATTTTTAATGTCAGGCCGGAAAAGATGACAGCCAACCTCAACGTACTGGAAGGAGCGGAATCCGCCGAGACAGACTCCGCAATGCTGCTAAAAACGTATGGCCAGACGGTTGAGGACCAAGAGAGGAAATACGGCCCCGCAAAATTTGTGAGCAGTGAGAAGCAATTTCTGATCATGTTTGAAGCACTGAGGATATTGGGTGGTTGGCGGATCAGGAACCGGCACTGTCGAGCCAATGTCGAATTCCGGAAATGGTTTCTATTAAAAGTTTATTCGGGGGATTTGCCATATTTGATTTAGCGTAAATGAGAGCAGGGATAATAATGGCTTCCGCTGGGTTATGGTAACTAATAAATCTTAGACCCCCTCTCTCACCAATATTGTAAGGTTTAATGGCAAGCCGATCCTTCCAATTGAATCCGGGCATGTTTTCACCCTTTATGCCGCCTTCAATCGGCATTGGCGGCATTGGGTCCGGCATTGTTGAAAGTGGGGTCAGTGTTGAGAGTGGGTAGAGTAGAAGACAGGCGTTAAACCTGCCCTCCCTCATCAAACCGTGCATGCGGTTTTCCCGCACATGGCTCCTACCTAGGGTAGCTGACGTGTAGCCGCTCATGTGGATAGGGGCGTCTTACTTTGGCCGTAGGTATCCAGGTCGCCACAAGTCGCTTGAAACGAACCCACGTCAGACTTCGAGCCTTATGGCTCCGGTGCCTGAGCACTCGGGGCCATGATGGATCAGCTTCTCCTTTCATGTGGGGCTCTTTCATCCCCTATTCCATGCCGGTTTATCCCGGCGCTTTCGCGGCATCCCCGGTGGTTTCGATCACGTAGTATCCCTTGGCAGACTTCAAAAAGATCAAATCCCAGTCATCCTTGCTTAAAGGGACCCAGCCGGCCGGTCACCCGGGACCCCACGGGGCAGCCGGTCAGATCGTGGGCGCACGTGTGGATAATTGCGAGGAGAAACAGCGTGCTCACCCCTAACGACACGACGATTTTTCGCCAGGATCACCGCTGAACAAAATACCCCTTGCGCTCGCTCCATGCGGGGATGGAAATCCGGCGATTGTCTGGTATAGTGTTGAATTCGCTCAGTCTGGCAGGGGAAAAGGTGTAAAAATGTTTGCAGAAAATGGTTCCGGCCCCAAAATCTTCAGGCTCGACTCGGTGGAAAGCAGCGGCCAGGCCATCCGGGAAGCCGCCGCAATTTTGCGGTCGGGAGGCGTTGTCATATATCCGACCGAGACTTTTTATGCTCTGGGCGCCGTTGCGGCGTGCGAGAAGGCGGTGGAAAAGGTTTATGAAGTAAAGGGTAGAGACTTCGCAAAAGCCCTGCCTCTCATCGCTTCGGATCTCCAGGCGGTTCTGTGCGCCGTTTCGCAGTGGCCCGAACCCGCCGATAGGCTGGCGCGGGTTTTCTGGCCCGGGCCGCTCAGCCTGATCGTTCCCGCTTCGGCGTCGCTGCCCTCGGTTCTTCACGCCGGAACGGGCAAAATTGGAGTTCGCCTCTCCTCTCACCCCGTGGCGTCACTACTGGCCAAGGCATCCGGGGGACTGATCGTATCCACCAGCGCAAACCTGGCCGGGGGACCGCCTCCGGATAGTCCGGCCGGTATCGACACGGGCTTGCTGGCCACGGTTGGCGCCATGCTGGATGCCGGAAATTTGCCTGGAGGTTTTCCTTCAACTATAGTAGATGTCACAGCTTATCCCCCAGTGTTGGTAAGGGAAGGGAAAATAGCGCCGAAAGAGATTTTCAGGGTTCTGGGGTAAGGATCGGAGCGCTTCGCGCGGGGTTGCCGGTCGGTTGTCGACGCCGTTCCACGCAGCCGCAGCGATTGCGGATTAAAGTCAAGGATGAAGTTTCCGCGGCGAGGAAATTGACAACAAATAAGTAGGGTAAAGTGCTTTTATTAACGCTATTGATTGTATTGTTATTGGTCTGTGCGACCGTGTTGGCAGTCGCCTGGCGGTGGAAAAGGCCTGATGCGGCACAGCCCCGCGTGGTGCTTTCCGGCGGCGGAACGGGGGGCCACGTGAACCCGGCGTTGGCCATCGCGGAGGGTCTAAAGGCCCGCGAACCCCAAACCCGTTTCCTCTATATCGGGGTAAAGAACAAAGCGGAAAGTGTTATCGTGAACAAAGCGGGATACGAGCTTCGCTACGTGTGCTCGGAAGGCTATCCCGGCATCAACCTTTCATTGGGGACGGTGCGCTTTGTTTTGAAGTTGTCCCTGGGAATCGCTCAATCCATCATCATCCTTACCCGGTTCGCTCCGAAATGGATTGTGGCAACCGGCGGCTATGTGAGCGCGCCGGTGATCATGGCCGCGGTTTTATTAAAGAAACTGAAAATAGCCAGGGTTGAGGTTTTTCTCCATGAGCAAAACAGCATACCCGGTCAGTTGAACACGCTGATGGGAAAGTGGGTGGACAAAGTTCTGCTGACCTTTCCCCAGACTTTAACTTTTTTCCCGAACGCAGCGGTTGTGGGTTATCCGATTCGCCACTCCATTGTGCCCCTCCATCCGGAGGAGGCGCGGGAACGGCTCTCGTTTCCAATACCGGAGGGCAGGCAGATCGTATTCGCTTTCGGAGGTTCTCAGGGAGCGCGCACGATCAACCGGGCGATTGTGGATGCGCTTCCCTTCCTCTTACCCCACCGGGACAGACTGTTCATAATTCACGGCAGCGGCCTGGCCTGCTCTTCGGGTTATAATGCCGCCGACGACACCGAAGGACGAATCGCGAAGCTCCTTACGCCCGAACAAAGGGGGGAGCTCGGCGACTTCTACTACCGGCAGGACTACTTCCACAACATTGCCGAAATCTACTCCATCAGTTCGCTCATCGTCTGCAGGAGCGGGGCGGGCAGCCTGAACGAAATCTCCAGGATCGGCAAGCCGGTTTTGCTGGTCCCCAAGGCCAACCTGCCCGGCGACCACCAGGTCATGAACGCCAGGGCGATGAGAAACGCCGGGGCCGCGCAAATCCTTTTCGAAGACACGGTCATGGAGAATGGAGGACTGCTCGAACACCTCGATGGGCAGGTGCTGGCCGAAAAGATTTTGGCCCTGCTCGAAGACCGGCCCCGTATGCAGGAAATGGCTGAAAAAAGCAGGGGGTTTCTCAAGCGGGAGGCGATCGAGAGGATAGTCAGCGAAATTTATGACGACCAGCGCTTTACGGACGGCAACGGCCGCGTTGTGCCCTTCCGGGAGTTGCTGGGCAACGGCCGGCTGCTGCAAATGCTTTCTGAAGCCTACGCCCATTTGGGGACCTCCTTTGATCCGGCTTCGGTGGTGGAGGACCTTGACGACCTGGCCTACTACAGACACAGGGCCGCGGGGCTGTTGAGTCACAAAAGCTGGCAGGACCGCAACCTTGGCGTAAAGCTGATCGGGTTTACCCGGTACCGGGAAAAAATACCGACCCTGCTTCAAATGCTCGCCGACAGGACCCCGGCGGGGGTGTTGAGAAGAATTTGCGGTGGAGATTTCGAGCAGGTGGGATTTATCCGCAGAAACATAGTCAACGCCTTAATAGTAATGGATTGCTACACCCCGGAGGTGCGGAAACATCTCCCGGTCGCCATGGAGGATCCTTACTTCGAAGTGCGTGCCCGGGCCTGTCGCGCTGTCGCCCATTTTGGCGATTTCTTCGCCGGAAAAGATGAATGGGTCGACCGACTGATGGAGCGGCTGGGTGATGGTTGTTTCGAGGTCGAGATCGAAGCGGCAAAAGCGCTTGGAGAAATTGGAACGGATTGGAAGGCCGCCAAGGCCCTGCTTTCGATGAACGAATCGCGCTACTGGCAGGCGCGCAACGCCGCTCTGCTCGGGATTAAGCGTATGATGGAACGCGGGGTGCTCGATCCTTCCAACGAACTGATCGCGGCTGTCTCCTCTTTCATCCTGACGTCGACGGATTTCAGGCCGCATTTTCAGATAAAGGAAACATACGGGGCGCTCCGCAAGTGCTCGGAGAGCCTCCAAGGGGTGAGCCTCCGTCGTCAGACAGCGGTCGGTTCCAACCAAGTCGCCAGGAAATTAAAATGATCTACGAGCTCTGCAGGTTTCTTGTCCCGTACTCGGTGAGTCTTTCATTCTTTCGGCTGGTAAACTATATCACCTTCAGGGCCATAATGTCGGCGCTCACGGCGGTGATCTTCATCTTTATTTTCAGCAGACCTTTCATCCTGTTCGTCCACAGGCACTGTTTGCTCGATCAGGTCAGGGAAACCGGCGTGGCGTCGGTGTTCGACAAAAAAGGCACTCCAACCATGGGGGGAGTTCTTATAATCGGCGCCGTTCTCATCTCGATGGTCATCTGGGGCGATTGGCGAAACCCCTTCCTTCTTTGCGCCATGGCGGGCATGATCTGGTTCGGGTTGCTCGGTCTTTGGGACGACTTATCCAAGGTGAGACAAAAAAGCGGGGACAAGGGGCTGTCCGAGCGGGCCAAACTTTTATTGCAGGGGTTTTTCAGCCTCCTGTTCGCCTGGGTCTGCGTAGGGCACTTCGCACCCCTGGGAAGCGCCCTGGCCACCAAGGTGTACGTTCCTTTCTACAAATTTCCCCTGGGCGATATCGGGCCGCTGCTCTACGGTTCGTTCATATTCCTGTTCGTTGTCTTTGTGTCGAACGCCGTGAACATAACCGACGGTCTCGACGGGCTGGCAATCACGCCGTCGATTTTCGTGGTTGCCGTTCTGGGGGTTTTTGCCTACGTGGAGGGAAACCGGATATACTCGGCCTATCTGCATTTCGCATTTTTGCGCGGAGCCGGAGAATTGATGATTTTCGGCGCGGCATTCGTTGGCGCCGGTCTTGGATTTTTGTGGTATAATGCCTATCCCGCCCAGATTTTCATGGGAGATACGGGTTCGCTTGCCATCGGGGGGACGATGGCCGTTATGTGCGTGCTGTTGAAACAGGAGTTCCTTTTCCCCCTGCTGGGCGGACTGTTCATTGCGGAGGCCCTCAGCAGCCAGATCCAGGACAAGATTGGCGTCAAATGGATCGGCAGGCGAATCTTTTTTCGCGCTCCTCTGCATCACAATCTGCAACACAAGGGGATCGCGGAAACCAAGGTCGTGATTCGGTTGTGGATCGTCTCGGGTATCCTCGCTCTTATTTCTCTGGCCACGCTGAAGTTGAGATAGGGGGATTGATGAACATTCTTATCGTTGGCGCCGGGGCGATCGGCAGCCTGATCGGAGCGCGGCTGTCGAAGACGAAAGCATCCGTTTTTCTGTTCAGTACGGATCAAATGCACATGGAGGCAGTTCGCGAGGGCGGACTGAACGTGGAAGAACTTGACGGAAAAGTGAGCAATTATGCTCTCAGCGCCGGTTTCGAAATCGACAGGCTTCCGCGCCATCCCGATCTTGCTCTCCTGCTGGTAAAGTCCTATGCCACGGAAGCGGCTCTGTCGCTTGTGCGTGGCGCCTGTTCGACCTCCACGGTCTTTCTAACTCTGCAAAACGGGATAGGCAACTTAGAGCGGATTGCCCGGGTGGTGGGCCACGAGGCCGTTCTGGCGGGCAGTACAGCTCAAGGATCGACCCTTGTCAAACCCGGCTTTGTACGACACGGCGGCAACGGCCCCACCTTTATCGGCGAACTGGACGGCACCCTGTCCGAGAGGGTCGAGCGGGTGGTTGAATTATTCCGGCAGGCCGGGCTGGTAGCCGAACCGAGCGGGCAGGTGGAGAGGCTTATCTGGGAAAAACTGATGGTAAACGTGGGAATAAACGCCATTACCGCTCTTACGGGTATACGAAACGGCGCTGTCGCGGCGCTGGAGGAAGCTGCCGGCCTGTGCGAAGCAGCGGTTAGGGAGGCGGTCACGGTGGCCGGGGCGAAGGGGTTTCCCATGGGTAGGGATATGGTCGAACGCGTTCTTTCGGTGGCAAGGGCCACGGCTCGAAACCGCTCTTCGATGGGCCAGGATGTGGACAGGCAAAAAAGAACGGAAATCGATGCGATAAACGGCGCTATTGTTCGCTTCGGCAGGGAGGCAGGGATCCCTACACCGGTAAACCAGACCCTGACGTCTCTTATAAAAGTGCTCGAAGCTCAGTACGCCGGTGAGTGACAGGTTCGGCAGTTTACGGGATCGGTTCGGCGATGGGGCCGCACATCCCGCGCATCAAATAACCGGGCAGGCGTAGCGCCGCCCGAGTAAACAGGAGAAGCCAGATGAGCAAAAGAGTGACCGTTCCCGAGATCCTTGGCGCCAAAGGCAATCGTAAACTAAGCGAGGTCACAGCCTACGATTACCCTACCGCATTGCTTGCGGACAAGAGCGGAATCGATATGCTGCTGGTAGGCGATTCGCTTGCCATGGTGGTTTTGGGCCATGAAGACACGCTTTCGGTTGGAATGACCGAAATGCTCCACCATACGTTGGCGGTCAGCAGGGGCGCCAGCCGGGCCATGGTGATAGGCGACATGCCCTTCATGTCTTACCAGGCGAGCGTGGAACAGGCGCTTATAAACGCGGGCAGATTCATGAAGGAAGCCAGGGCGAACGCTGTGAAGCTGGAGGGCGGGGCAAGGATCGTTCCCCAGGTGAGGGCCATGGTGGAAGCCGGTATCCCGGTGCAGGGCCACATCGGCCTGACCCCGCAGAGCGCGGCGCAATTGGGGGGATTCAAGGTCCAGGGGAAGACGGCCGAAGCGGCCAAGGTGTTGATCGAAGACGCTCAGGCCCTGGCCGATGCGGGATGTTTCAGCATAGTACTGGAGGCTATCCCTTCCTCGATCGCGGAGATGGTGACCGAGGCCGTGCCTGTGCCCACCATAGGCATCGGGGCGGGTCCGGGATGCGACGGACAGGTCCTGGTGGTTCACGACGTGCTGGGCCTTTTCGACCGGTTTGTTCCCCGCTTCGTGAAAAAATATGCAAAACTGGACGATCTTATTGTGCAGGCGCTGACCAAATACCGGGAGGAAGTCGAGCAGGGTGTTTTTCCCGGTCCTGAGCACGGGTTCGCGCTCAGCGAGCAGGAAGCCAAAAAGCTGGGGAAGAGCTGAGTTGAGGTTTTATACAGTCTTTTTCAGGCGCGATTACTGTGTATACCTGATTTAAGGAGCCGGGAAACAGCCTTATTGTAGAGTCGGTTGTTTCCACCAATAAACCTCATAGCCCCTTTATTCTCCTCTGTGAAGAACCGGGATCCCCCATCCCGGTTCTTTTTTTTGTACGGATGAACAGGGGGAGATGACCGGGGTCAGGCTGAAGAAATCGGAGAGCGTCCCCTCAGGTGGCCAGATGGATATGCGAACTTCACCGTGAGCGCCACGGTTCGCGTTGCCGTGCGCAGATACATCTGCAACCAGCAAGAGCATCACCGATTCAAGTCATTGCGTGAGGAATTTGTCGAATTCCTCAAAAAGGCAGGGATTCAATAGGATCAGAGATATCCTGATTGATGGTTCTGATCTGCGACCCCTCACGGGGTCGTCTCCTTCCTTTTCGTTCCTTTCCGGGGGTATCGGCCTCACGGCCTCAACCCCCGGCTAATGGCTTTGATCCCTTCGGGATCACGATC
>JARLHP010000281.1 GCA_031292195.1 Syntrophobacteraceae bacterium | reverse complement strand
TTCGCGTCTTACCGTCGGGCTCTCCGCGGCCGCCAGTATGGCCCGTGCCGCGCGGGAAGCCCGAAAATACAGCGAGTTCCGGGAAGCGTTCGGCTCGCCGGTAGGCCGCTTCCCTATGGCAGCCGGGCAGATAGCGGACCTGGAACGGCATGCCCGAAGGACCACGGCCGGCGCCTTCAAGCTCTACAGGGATTTTCTCGATCTTCAAAGCATGCGGGACCCGGAGTCGATCTCGGCCAGGCAAAAAAAATTCACTGTCCGAGAAGCCATCATGCTTCAGAAGATTACAGCCTCGTGGGATTGCGTAGACATGCTCAGACGGGCCATGTCCCTGTTCGGAGGCCACGGCGTTATGGAGGACTTCTCCTCACTGCCGCGCCTCTACAGGGACGCGGCGGTAAACGAACTCTGGGAGGGACCGAGAAACGTGCTGCTGACGCAAATTTTCAGGGACATTCAGCGCGCCTCCGCCTGGTATCCTCCCGCCTCTTTTGTCGAGGGGTTGCTTGAAGGAGCCGATTCGGGAACCGTTCGCGAACTGGCCGGGGAGCTATCGGAAATCACGTCGCGTCTTGACCTGTTTCGGATGGATGAAGAGACGATCAGGTTGTGCAGCCGGTGGGACTGTTTTTGCCACAGGCTTTTTCATTCCTATCAGGAGCTGGCCCTGGAAGAGGTCGAAAATTGACGTGCCTTCGCCCGGAACCTTTTCCGGTCTGGCGGGCCGGAAAAGGAAAAGCCGATTCCCTGCCTATATTTCGTGAATTGGCTTTCTGTTCCATGGACCCAATCACTTGAGGTTTACGAATTCACTGACGTCAATACCGGCCTCTCTGAGGATGGCTCGAAGGGTCCCCTCAGGTATTTCCACGGGGTGGTTGGGAATAGTTGTGTAATCAGCGGAAAATTCTTCGTCCTGTTTCCGGTCACCTGGGGAGGCCAAAACATGATGATGCGGCCACAAGAGAGGTTTGCCGGTGAGAAATCTTTGGATATTGACCCCGGAATGGCGGGTGAGTAGTATTATTGAGCGCGAGGTGCGACGATGCAGGATTTTAGAGTGGAAGCAGAAGTGTCAAAAGACGGCTCAGTCACCATCAAGGGCCTGCCTTTTCAGCCCGGGAACAGGGTGGAGGTTATAATACGCAGCCGAGGCCCCGATGCCGCTACAAAGAATTCCTATTCCCTGCGCGGGACGCCTGTTCAATATATTGATCCTTTTACAAGTGTGGCGGAAGGCGACTGGGAAACCCTGGGATGATCATTCTCGACACTCATATTTTTATATGGTGGGTGCACGGGGATCGAAGACTGACCGATTCACAAACAACCATTATTCGGGCTAATGAGAGGCAGACAATTGGTGTAAGCGCGATAAGCGTCTGGGAGATTGCAAAACTTGTGGAATATGGCCGGCTAAAATTGCCATGTGACCTGCAAGATTGGTTTGATACAGCCTTGAGCTACCCGGGTATTCGCCTCATCGAGCTCACCCCGACGATCGCTATTTGGTCCACCCGCCTGCCGGGCAAATTTCACCGCGACCCGGCTGATCAAATTATCGTGGCAACGGCAATGACCTACGACTGCCCCCTTGTCACTTCGGATGAGAAAATCCTGGGATACATTCACGTCGACGCAATCAAATGAGTGACCGGACGTCCCGTTTGAATCTCCTTCAGGTGGATGCAAGGCTGTCTCGATCACATGGCTGCTCAGGCCCATCGAAAAGTCAATAGAACTTGCCAAGATATTAAGTTGCTAATTTCTTACCAGACGATCGTCATATATTGAAATCCGGGGGTTAAAAACGGGGATGATTCCGTGGCAAAAGAGTTATACGCCCTCCGCATCGTATCAAATAATTCTGCAAAAATCGTATCATTTAATCTTTCACCCAACGGAGAGGACCTGTAACCTTCTGCGAAGGTTCCGGGCGCACCCTGATTTGTGTGCTCTTAAATGAGTTGCGTGAACCATCACAGCAGGCGAAGGGCCGTCGTCCTGTGCAACTTGGATTTAGTACAGGGAGTTCTCCGAAAGTCTCTGCCGCTGGAAACTTTGGCCACGCAGGGAGGAATCGAAGCGCGAAGACAATCCGCCCAATGTCCGCCGGGAACTCATTCCCGATGCCTTGCCGACCGAGTCCGGCGCCGGTATCAATGTATGACCGAACTGACCTTTACGTTCCCTTTATTGCAAACTCGCTTTCGGGGCTTGCGCCTGGCGGAAGACCGGGTTTCATCTTCGCTGACCGCTGGATGAAAAACCACTACGGCCGGTCGCTCCAAAATCCAGTGTCCGATGGCTTGGAGCATAAACCCGCCTTCACGCCGGTGACGTAAGGGTTTACGGGCGGACCTTCCACGGTCAATATTACAGCTCCCCATCTTATCGCGTATCTTCCTCATTTCTCCGGATTCAAAAAGTCGGGATCGAGGTACTCCGGATCGGGGTAGGAGTAGAATCCTTTCCCGGTTTTGACGCCCAGCTCACCTTTTTCGATTTTTTCCAACAGTCTTTCCGGGGGCTTGTCCCGGGGGTCTTGGGACTTGTCGTAATAAACCATCTCGATGTTTGCCACCGTATCCAGGCCAACGGTATCCATCAAGCCGAAAGGGCCCCACCGGGCGCCGGTAAAGAGGCGCCAGGCCCGGTCGATGTCCCGGAAGTCGACGAAGTCGTTTGCCCACATGTAGAGGGATTGTTTCTTTATGGCGCGCCAGACGGAGTTGAAACAAAAACCAAGGATTTCCTTTTTTACCCTCAGGGGGACAAAGCCCATGGAGCGAAGCCACTTTTCGCCTTTGTCCAATATCTCGGGGAGGGTTTTTGTCCCTCCCATGAGATCGGCCATCATTATTCCCTGGAGCGGCATGTAAAAATGGGTATTGAGGCATCGCTCGGGCCTTCCGCTGCTCGCTTCCATACGCGAGACGGGAAGGGAGGAACTGTTGGTGGCAAAGATGGCTTGGGGCGGCGCGATTTCCCCCATCTCTTTAAAAACCTCCCGCTTGACGCCCAGGTCCTCGGTTACGGCCTCCACCACAAAATCAGCATCCCCCAGGGCGGTCTTGAGATCGGTGGTAAACCGGATCGCCTCCTTGCACCCCTGCCATTTATCCCAGGCAATGACAGGCTCGATCCCCTTCGCTTCAAGATCCGCGCGGAGCTTGGCGAAAGTTTGCTCGAACGCTCCCTGCCTGGTATCGTAGACTCTCACCGCGTAGCCGGCGTGCACGGCAAACATGGCTATCTGGGTTCCCAGAATACCCGAACCGACAACTGTTACCCGTTCGAAAGGTTTATCCATGACTGCTCCTTTCCGATCAACTACCATATTATATAGCCACTGGTTTCGGGCTGTGACGGCAAAGGTGCTATAATATTTAATGGATAATCACAGAGGGAGGGGGCGGAAATCATGCTGGGGTTACAGAGGCTGCGACGCGAAAAGATTCGAAAAAGGCCCTTCCCGGCCGAGTGGCTCGAAACGATCGGGAAAAACGTTCCCCTCTACCGCCGGTTGCCCGAAGAGGATAAACAGGAGCTTCAGGGGCATGTGCTCGTTTTTCTGGACGAAAAGAATTTCGAGGGGTGTGGCGGACTGGAGCTGAGCGACGAAATCAAGGTCACCATAGCGGCCCAGGCCTGTATTCTTCTTCTGCACCGCAAGACCGACTATTATCCCGGGCTCTACTCCATTCTTGTTTACCCCGGCGCGTTTATAGCCAAGGGCTATATTGAACTCGCCCCCGGCTTCCACATGGAAACCGAGCAGGTACATCTCGGGGAATCCTGGAAGCACGGCTCGCTAATTCTTTCCTGGGACGATGTTGTGGCCAACGCCTCCGACATCCATGACGGACATAACGTGGTGCTGCACGAATTCGCCCATCAACTGGACAGCGAAGACGGCCGGGCGGACGGCGCGCCTCCGCTGCCTCACCGGTCGATGCACATCGCCTGGGCCAGGATTTTGGGCAGAGACTTTCTGAGGCTTCGACACGACGCGGAAGAAGGACTTGCCACCGTGCTGGATCAATACGGCGCCACCAACCCGGCGGAATTTTTCGCCGTGGCGACCGAGTGTTTCTTCGAAAAGCCCGTGCAGTTGCAAAGCAAGCACCCGGAACTCTATGAAAACCTCAAGCTCTATTTCCAGCAAGACCCCGCGGGGTTCGCGCCGCGGGAAGCAAGCGAATGATTTCCTCTCGTTTTTCCAAAAAGCCCGCCCCCCCGACGTTTTGTCGGTAGGCACCAGCTATGGGTATAAAGTTTTATCAAAAACAATAATTCCGCCGATTGCTTAACAGCTCCGTTTCTGCGTCCTTTTATAAGGCGACGGTCAAAAGAGCGGGGGAGCGTCTCCCCCGCGCCCCCCGGATTCCTGGCCGAAGGCCGCCGCCGAGACGCCAATCGGAGCCGCGAGGGGGTGTGGGGGCCCTGCCCCCTGAGCTCTTTATCCTTTTCGCGCTATTTGTATCGGCTTGAACGCAACTTGGTATAAACCCGCCAGGAATAAACTTTTATCAAAGACAATGATTCTTCCGATTAGTGAATAGCTGCTACCTGGTCCCGGTCTCGGGCTTCGTCGCGGCCGGCACAGCCGCCCCGCGTGCCCGACCCTGCGGGGATGCGGGGGGGTTAGGGGGGGACAACGGCTCTCCGCTCTTTTGTCCTTAGCCTTTCCAAGGACACGGCAGGGCGTCCTTTGTCATTTACGCGATTTACTTGTACCAAGTGAGGAGGAGTAACGGTGGAAATATTGAGAAGAGATTTTTTGAAGTACTGCGCCGGTGCGGCGGCGACCCTGGGGCTGGAGCTTTCGCCGCTCGGATTGATCAAACAGCTCTTTGCCGCCGGAGGCGTCCCCTCGAATCCGACCTACCCGATCGGCTCGCCCACATCGACGCTAATTAAGGTGGTCTCTCCCGCAACTGTACCCCCACCCACTGAATTTATTTCTCCAAATTTTTACTATACCATCGCTCCCGGCGATCTCGCCAAGTACGATGAAAACGGCTTCGGCGCGTGGAGTTTTGAGACCCTCGAAAACCCCGGCCTTTATATTCTGCCGGACATGGCCAGCGGGAACACCTCCGCGACCAGGCTCCCCGATCCATCGTCGCCGTCGCTTTTGAATTTTTTCACCATAAGCGATTGCCATATCGCCGACAAAGAAAGTCCTGCCCGGCCCCCGGGCACTTCTTACGACTATCCGAACCCCCTGATCTCGGGCGAAGTGGATAACGTTTTGGTCTCAGAGCCCATGGGGAATAGTTCAGCTTATTCAGGCATTATTCTCTACACCACCCAGGTCCTGGATGCCGCCGTTCAGACAATCAACGCCCAGCACCGGCAGACGCCCTTTAATTTCGGCATCGGCCTGGGCGACGCTGTGGACAATACCCAGTACAATGAACTGAGATGGTATATTGACGTTTTGGACGGGAAAATGATCACCCCCAGCTCGGGCGCCCACCTCGGGGCGGGGGACATAGATTACCAGAAGCCTTACCAGGCGGCCGGTCTGGACAGGTCGATTCCCTGGTACCAGGCGATCGGCAACCACGATCAGTTCTGGATGGGGTCGACCGCAGTGACCGGTCAGCTCCGAAAAACCTATGTCGGCTCACACATCCTAACCATCGGGGTGCCGTCCCTGGAGGAATTCCAGATGTTGGGAAGCGCCAGCCAGGCGCCACAGTTTTGGGAGGCGATGTTCAACGCCCCTTTTGACACACGCTTATATATGGGCGTGGTCAACGGCGAAGACCAATACGGCGCCATCATCGGGGCAGGGCCCACAACGTCCACCTCTCCGCTCCTGGTCGCCCACGATCACAACCGCCGCTCGCTCAACGTTCATCAATGGATGAACGAATTTTTCCACACCGAGTCGCAACCGGTCGGCCACGGCTTCACCAAGCAAATGGCCGCCCAGGGGTTTGCCTGTTACTCGTTCAACCCGGTGCCCGGTATTCCCATCAAGGTCATTGTTCTAGACGATACGGACAAACTCTATCACGGCGCCGGAGGCTCCCTTGATCAGAAGCGTTTCCAGTGGCTCGAAAATCAGCTTGCCGCCGGTCAACAAGCCGACCAACTCATGATCGTCTGTTCCCATATCCCCCTCAATCCCTACGCCCAAGTGGCCATGGGCGATGACCCCTCCTCGGTCGAAAGTCCCTATCTCGCATCCCTTTGGCAGGATTCCGAGGTACCCATGGACTACATACTGGCGGCATGCCACAACAACTCGAACCTGGTTTTGTGGGCGGCCGGGCATGTCCACCGCAACACCATCACACCGCAGCCGGCGTCGGCCTATATTCCCAACGCCGACGCCAATCAGGGCTTCTGGGTGGCCGAAACCCCGTCCCTGCGGGACTACCCCCAGCAGTTCCGCAGCTACCAGATCATCTACAACAACAGCGATTCGAGTATCGACGGCGAACCGAGCATTTCAATCCTGGTGCTCTCCCACGACACGGCGGCACAATCCGGAACGCCCGCCTACGAATCGCGCAAGTGTGCCATCGGCGCGCTGGAGATATACGACCCAACGGCCTTCAGCAATCACAAAACCAACCCCACCAACAACTATCAGCAGGGACCGGGCATGGACCCCAACACCGGCAACTACAATGCCGAGCTCGTCATACCGCTCGCTCAACTCAGTTCGGGGCTGCAGAGCAAGCTGCAAAAGCTCGGACCGGTGGTCGGTTACTTTAAAATCAACGGCGGGACCAACGCCGCTACGAGCCAAACCGTTACTTTGAACCACAAAGTGCTGGGCAGCATTCCGACCGCATACAGGGTGAGCGAGTCCCCGAGCTTTAATGGCGCCGGCTGGGAATTCTATCCCGGTCCGGGTGATCCTACTCCAAGCTTTGCTCTTGGCCAGCGGTCGGGAAGCGGCGCCAAAATCATTTATTTCCAGGTCAAGGACGCCAATGGCCGTGTGTCTCCGGTTGTGCATGACTACGTCCGCTATTCATAGCGGCGTACTCATGCCATAGAAGAGAAACAGGGACAACAACATGAAAATCTCGCTATTCAGATTCAAGTGTCTGCTCTTAGCAGCCTCTTTGCTCATTTTCGCTCAAACCGCCGTGGCGGCGGATACCGCTCCTTCCGTCAACTGGACCGGGCCTTACGTGGGCCTCCACCTCGGTTACGGCTGGGGAAACGGGGATACCAACATTTCCTCGCCTCAGGCTGACTTCGCCAACCTGGCCCCCACCACCTTGAGTCCCAACCCCAACGGGGTCGTGGGAGGCCTGCAGGCAGGCTACAATTATCAGCTGGGCTGTTTTGTCTTCGGTCTCGAGGCCGACTTTTCGGGTTCCGGGATGAGCGGCGACAAAGTTTTATCGCCCATCCTCGACAACGTCGGCAATTACTATCCCGGAACGACTCTTTCTTCCGGCCAGCAGATCAAATGGTTTGGGACCCTGCGTCCGAGGGTGGGCTACACCCTGACACCGTCCACGCTCGTTTATGCCACGGGCGGACTGGCCTACGGCGAGGTGTCCTATTCGGCATCCACCGATTACCGGCCGATTCTGGGGTCGGCCTACCCCGCGTCGTCAAGCTCGACGAAGGTGGGCTGGGCTGTGGGCGGGGGCATCGAATACGCCGTTTCGAATTGCTGGAGTGTAAATGCGCAGTATCTGCACATAGCCCTCGGCGACCAGACCGCCCTGGCGGGTGGGCTGCCTCCAACAGGCTACCAGGTTGCGTACCAATGGGAAACAACCGCCGACATTTTCTCTGTGGGTGTGAACTACAAGTTCTAGGAGGCTGTCCGAAAATCGTTTCCGGGAGTTGCCTTGCTTTGTAGGAGCGGGGTTCCACCCGCGCCAAGCGTATCGCGGCTGGAAGCCGCTCCTACAAAAAACCCTCGATTGGTTATTCTCGGACAGCCTCCTAGTGCAGCATTGCGTAAATGTTCTTGATAAAGGAGCAACATGATGTTCAAGCGTATGTTTATCGTGCTCGGCCTTGTGTTTACCTTGACAGTCCCCGCCGTGGCGCAGACCGTCATTCAAAACGACAACACCGTTCTAAAACAAATAATCATTTTCGGCCGTCACAGCATACGCTCGTCCACTGTGCCCCCAAGCGTATCGGCCCAGTTCGCGATCCAGCCCTGGCCCTCTTTTCCCGTCCCTACGGGCTGTTTGACCCCCAACGGACAGACGGCGGCAACCTACCTGGGCCAGTATTTCCGCCACTATTTGATCGACGAGGGAGTTCTCCTGTCAAACAACGACCGGACAAATGTGTCACACTTATATTTTCGTTCCAATTGCATCGAACGATCCTTCAACACGGCCTACTATTTCTGGCAAGGGTTGATCCAGGACCAGGGGCTAACCCCCGTGGTACACTCCTACGCCATGGAATCTCCCTCCTGTTCCGAGGACCCGGTGTTCGACCCCATATCGACCGGGGTGGCGCAGGTCAACCCCACCACGGCTCTTAACCAGGTCCTGGGAATTTACGGCGATGGGGAAGGACTGACATCGGCATTCAATGCGGAGTTTTCCCTGATACTCAACGCACTGCAGCCGCCGAATTCATCGCCCAACTGTCCTGAGGGGTCCTCGACTCCCTGCGTCGATCCTACTTCCGGAGGCATCACCTTCTCGACCACCCCCCAACCGTCTGCTGGTAACGTTATTAGTCTGGGAGCACTGGCGACGACCCTGGAAGCCGCCGAACCGTTCGTGATGCAGTACGCCGACAACATGACCACGGCCTGGGGCGAGTTGACGCCGGCACAAGTCTCCCAGCACACCCGGCTAATAGACCTTGGTTTCGCCATCGAAGAACGTTTACCCTATCTCAGCCAGGTACAGAGGTCCAACGCCGCCTCACACATCCTGCGCACCATGCAGAACGCCGCAAACGGCTATAATCTGCAAGGAGCATTCGGCAACGCCGGTTCCAAAGTGGTTGCAGTCATAAGCTCAGATAATTACGTGGCCGGTCTGGCCGGACTTTTGAACCTGCATTGGCAATTGCCCACATATCAGCCGGATTTTTGCGCTCCGGGCGGTGCGCTCGTTTTCGAACTGCGGAAGTCCATGCAAACGAAGAAGTATCTGGTCCGGGTGTTCTACACCGCGCAGACTTTCGACCAGCTTCGCTCTCTCGACCCTTTGACACAGAATCCGCCCGCGACCATGCAGCTTTTTGTTCCGGGCGGCTCCGCTTCGGTCACCAATCCGGATGTGGACTTCAGCTCTTTTCAAAAACTGCTGAAAAGCCTCATAAACCCAAAAGACGTGGAATATGGACCTTCGCCGCCCCTGTTGTCCGGACCGGCCACCTGCCGGCAGCAGTGATACTGCCGGCAAGGAAAGTTTTTTAACGTATAGACGCGCGGCAGGGGGGGCTAAGATTTCTGAGCCCCCCTTGGCCGTTACCGGAAGCGGACCCTCGTCAATTCCAGCGAAATAACCGGATTCCATGGATCAAAGGAGGGGTGCGGACGAGTTAAAGCACCTACAGCCGGCATCATCGGTTAACGGGAAGGGTCCGGTTACACTAAAAGCCGGGATTATCACGGCACTGCTTCCTCTCGGCCGGAAACGCCGGAACAGGCGGCCGCTTTCCCCTGGATTGGATGGTCGCAATCATCGGAATACGCAGCACTCGCAATGAAAAGGTGAATTTCCACTTTTCTTGAATATTATTTCTCAGTGGAAGTCACCTTTTCACTGCGAATATTTCAGAAAGAAAACGACCGTTTTTGCTGAGAGGATTATCTGCTTTTGGACGGGAAACGAGGCGGGGATAACCGTTGTGATAATTGACAAAACGGCCAGGTGTTGGTATGTTCTCCAACATGAATGCTGAACTGATGCTCAACGAGCGCCACATAATCTCGGAGAATAATTTCGTCGAAATGGTGGTGTGGCGTCTTCCAGTTCCCTCCATGGGCAGTGGGCATGTTTTCAAGTATCGACTTGCCCTGCTGGTGGAGGGGCGTTGCGTTTTGCGTTACGACAATGAGCAGGGCAAGGGCGATCACAAGCATGTCCATGGTGAAGAGCATCCGTACATTTTCACGACTCCCCGGGCTTTGCTCGATGATTTCTGGAATGACGTGGAGAATTGGAGGTTCAAAGATGCGCACGGTCACATTGGCGGTTTCGCCCCGTGAAAAGGTCAACAACCACTTACTGCGGGCGTTTGATGGTGAAGCACAGGGGGCCGTTATCAGTTTCGAGTCTCCTTCGCTGCTTTATAAGGTGCTCACCGGCAAGCGCTGGGAGCTGCTCCAATTGATGACCGGATCAGGGCCGATGACGATTCGTGAAACCGCACGGCGGTTGGGGCGTGATGTGAAGGCGGTTCACAGTGACGTTCATACCCTGTTGAGAACCGGAATACTCCAGAAGACCGAAGATGGTCGTATCGAGTTCCCCTTTGACGCTTTGCATGTCGATTTTGTCCTGCAGGCAGCTTGAATCGCCTCGGGAGCAAGCGCGAGAATGGGGCCTTGAAAAAGGAAAAACTCGTTGCGGAAGGAATCCTATGGTCCTATGGAGCGGCTGCCTCTTGGAAGGTGGAGCCGGCAACAACAGACCCCGGTTGACGGTTCCTCGGAGCCGCCAACGAGTGCAAGGCGCCAAGCTTGCCGAACGGATCGGAAGATTCAGAAGCTACTTTTTCGGGGACCTGATCGCAAGAGCCTGAAAATGAGGGCACAATTGTGATAGTGGGTCAATGATTGCGGGTACTTACAGAAACATGCATGCTGGTTATATCAATAATTCAGAATCCGCCTGCCACCATGCAGCTTTTTGTTCCAGGCGGCTCCACTTCGATCACCAATCCGGATGTGGACTTCAGCTCTTTTCAAAAACTGCTAAAAAGCGTCATAAACCCTAAAGCGGTGGAATATGGACCTTCGCCGCCCCTGTTGTCCGGACCGGCCACCTGCCGGCAGCAGTGACACGACCGGGAAGAAAAGTTTTTTAACGTGTAGACGCGCAGAGGGAAAACGCATAATTTCATGGGCGTCCCCTATCACTCCTGGGCGTCCCCTATCACTCCTACTATCACTCCTATCACTCGGGGGAAAAATCTGAATATTATTCTACAACAGAGGACGGTCAGCTGCTCCATCCCTATTTTGACAACATGGAAAATGAGGTTTGGCTCGCAGCCGAAGTGGTAGCTGGCGTTCCAGCCGGGTTCCGCTACTTTGCCTTACCGCCATGCCATTGGACACCATCAGCGAAGGCACGAGTGGCTTCTCATTTGCAGAAACTCAATCTCCCGGTGTTATTCTCTTCAAATGCTGGAAGCCGGCTCTCGGAGATTCGCGCCCGCCTTGCAAACCTATATCAAAGAGGTGGAGCGGATCCGGTCCGTGCGCATCTAAGCGAAGAACTCTCCAGCATAGAGGCCGACTACAGGAACTCGTGGGCTGCGGCGATGTATCGGGCTGCTGTAGCCAGCGATTGGTTTTGCAATGGTGGATTTCTGGAAACGTGACGCTCTAGTGAATGCGAAACCCGAAAAAGTTCACCTATCTCTCCTCTATACGTAGTTCGCTCTCCCGCCACAGCGATTTGCATTCCCATCTCATTCCTTAAGTTTGGCGGGACACGACCTCACCTTCCGGATGCAAATAGGCGCGCCCATCCGTAATGTTAACTTTAGTATAAAAGTTAACATTCTATGGGAAAACCTCACTTTGGGACCAGCCTGTTGACGAAGAGAGGGTTCCGGCAAACGACAAGATATGGGAATCATTTCCGTTGTGATCCGCGTTTCAGCCTATCTCAAACATTTGGCTAAAAAACTTGACATCACGGCTCGACTCGAAGGACCGTATTTCTAACTATTTTCGACCAAATGCATGTTATTCGAGCGTTATTCGACATTGATCAATGGATTTCGACGGTCGGCAACGTTACAGTGTGTTCGACCATGAACGGCTATTAGCGGTTATTTTCGACCAGATCAACGGGTTTTCGACGCATGAGGCTTACTCAGACGACTGTCACCGTATTTCAGGAGAGGATTATCCCGGACGGCGCCAGATTGACTGGCTGGGCGGCGCTTGTCCAAGCGCTCGCCCTTCAAGTGCCGGTCCGGCGTCCGAGTTGCGTCTCGGAGCAGCATATTCGCGGCAGCCATCGGGAAGAGGGAGCCTGGGCCGTCTTTGATAAACGCTACTGGCCGGGTGATATCTTTGCCGATCACCTAAGGTTTGCGCTCCGCCATGAAGACGTGGATTTCCTGATTCTGAAGCAGGTCTTCGAGGCCGTGCCCCGGGCCGAAGTCGAGGCCATCGTCCGGGGTACCCCCACGGGTGCTCTGGCACGGCGCGCATGGTATCTCTACGAAACCCTGACCGGCCATACTCTCGACGTGGATGACGCGCCCCGAGTCGCGGCCATTGATCTTCTCGATCCCGAGGGATATTTCACGGGCAAGTCGCGCCTTTCGAAACGCCATCGCGTACGCGACAATCTCTTGGGCACCCGCCGTTTCTGCCCGTTCATCCGACGCACCAAAGCGCTCATGGAATTCTTGGCGCTCGACCTGGCCGCCAAGGCACGGGTGACCGTGGGGCGCACAGGAGCCCATCTGGTCGCGCGCGCCGCCAGCTTCATGCTGCTGGCCGACAGCCGGGCCAGCTTCGAGATTGAGGGAGAGCGTCCGCCGCGCAACCGGCTGGAGAGATGGGGCCGCGCAGTCCTGCAAGCTGGAAAGAACCGGCTCACGCTTGATGAAATCTTTCGCCTTCAGCGCATCCTGATTGAGGACACGCGGTTCGTACGCTCAGGTCTGCGTCCCGACGGCGTCTTTTTAGGCGAAC
>JARLHP010000280.1 GCA_031292195.1 Syntrophobacteraceae bacterium | reverse complement strand
GGGATCAACCGGGGGCGCCAGTTACTGGGCAATCCTGTTGGGGTTCGCGGATGCTCACCCCAACCTACAGGGCCTACGCTTAGCCAAACCTACAGCCCACGACATTTTTATATCCGCGTTCATCAGCGGTGAGATCCTGGTAGTTATACCAGGTTGCGTTCAAGATTTGGTTGATGGGTTTCGCTTTCGCTCCACCCATCCTACAGGGCTGGGCAATCCTGTTGGGGTTCGCGGATGCTCACCCCAACCTACAGGGCCTACGCTTAGCCAAACCTACAGCCCACGACATTTTTATATCCGCGTCCATCAGCGGTGAGATCCTGGTAGTTATACCAGGTTACGTTCAAGATTTGGTTGATGGGTTGCGCTTTCGCTCCACCCATCCTACCCGTCGAGAGTTGCTGTGGGATGGGTGAAACGCAGTGAAACCGATCTGTTTGACGCGTCTTGACCGCTTCGTATCAAGTATTGGACTTCAACTGATAGAAAACGGAGCGCAGGTATCGTTTGGATTCGAACTCGGGGCACAGCCCGGAGATGGACTCGGTCGAACCTATGATCAGGTAGCCGTCAGGGGCAATGGCCTTGGATAAGGCTTTGAACAGCTGAATCTTATCCTGTTCGGAGAAATAGATGGCCACATTGCGGCAGAAGATAATATCGAATTTCTGGGGGAAGACAAAAGGCTCCAGCAGGTTCAAGGTTTTGAACAGCACAAGGGAGCGTATTTCATCGCGAATTCTCCAGAACTCCTTGTCCTGCGAGAAATACTTGCTCAGCCTTTGCGAGGGCATTCCCCGGTCCATTTCCAGTTTGCTGTAGCGGCCATAGCTGGCCTGGGCAATGGCCTTATCCGAGATATCCGTACCCAATATGCGGATATCATAGCGGCTCAAATCCACCAGAAGATCTTTTAACACAATAGCAGTGCTGTAGACTTCCTGTCCCGTGGAGCAGGCCGCGGACCAGATGCGAACAGGCACCCGGCGGCCATTGGACTGGGTTTTGTTGCGCTTGTCGATGAGATCGGGTATGACCTTGTGCTGGAGTAATTCAAAAGGGGAAGTATCCCTGAAAAAAGACGTTTCTCCGGTAGTGATCGCGTCAATTATCTTTTTTTTGAACCCGCTTGTAGCATCGGCTTTTATCTTGTTATAGAGATCGGTGAAATTGGTACAGCCGCTTTCCTGCAGCAGTGGTCGAAGACGGGTCTCGATCAGATATCCCTTCGAGTTATCGAGTTGAATACCACAAATCGAATGAATGTAGCGTGACCAAAGGGCAAGTTCACCGGGGGAAACAGTGGCCATGGTCAGCTCCCACGCACTAGAGAAGTGATTCTGGAAGCTATGGCGTCAAGAGGCAAAACGCTATCCACAATGCCGGCCTCAATTGCCGCCTTTGGCATCCCGAAGACGACACAGGAGGCTTCGTCCTGGGCGATAATGTGGCAGCCATTTCGTTTCAAAAGACGTAATACAAGGGTGCCGTCGCTTCCCATGCCGGTCAAAATTACGGCCACCGAGCCACCTGGAAATTTATTGGCCACAGACCGGAAAAGGTAGTCGACCGCGGGCTTGCAGTTGTTTTCAGGCGGATCATCGGTGATCTCTATTATTTTAGAGCCGCCATTACCCGATGCGAGGCGCATCTGTTTGCCTCCAGGAGCTATGTAGACGGTATTTGGCGCCACCTGTTCGTTATGAGAAGCCTCGCGCACCTTAAGCGCACATTTTGCCGAGAGGCTGTCCGCAAGCGATTTGGTGAAAATAGGGGGCATGTGTTGGACCAGAAGGATAGGAACTCCGATATTACCGGGTATGGCCGGCAGAAGTTGGGCCAGGGCGTTGGGTCCACCCGTGGAGACGCCGATCAGAATAAACTCCGGCCTCCTGGCGTTGGCCAGACGGTTCATGACCTGCACGGTGTGAGCGAGGTCGGCTACTTTCTTTTTTTCAGGCAGCACCGCAGGCTTGGTCAGAACCCGGGGTTGCTTGAGGATCTTTCGAATGGCGCGCCTGTTTGCCAGTGCCGGCAGCTTTTCCGACAATGCCTTTACGATGGCTTCCCGGCTTTCCTTTGCTCCCCTTGTATCCGGTTTGGTAATGAAGTCAAGAGCGCCCTTTTCAAGGGCTTGCATGGTAAGGTGTCCACCCCGCGAGGTCAGAGCGCTTACCACGATGACCATGGTATCTTCGCCGGATTCGCGTAAAGCATCCAATACCGCCAGGCCATCCATCTCCGGCATTTCCAGGTCAAGGGTCAGCAAGTCGGGTTTGAGCTCCCGGACCTTCTGTACAGCCAGCTTGCCGTTGGCTGCCGTGCCCACTACCTGCACGTCGGGAAAAGTAGAAAGCGCATCGGAGATAACAAGGCGAAAAAGCACCGAATCGTCTGCCACCAAGGTCCTTATAGACATCTACTCATCCTTCACCAGGTTGCTTCCTGACCGTCTTCCATGGCCAGGACCGCCGATGTATCCAGTAATGCGATCAACCGTTCCTCGGTTTCGAAGACTCCTTTCACATACCTGCCCTGCACACGGCGCACGTTTTCGGGCGAGGGCTTGATATCGGCCCGGTCGATGGAAATGGCGTCGGCCACATACTCCACCATCAACCCGATTTGCTCGCCCTCGCACTCCAGGATGAGAATCCTGCTGTTTTCTCTTATTTCGGTGCGGCCGAGTTCCAGTTTTAATCCCAGATCGATCACCGTGGCGATACGGCCTCGCAGGTTCATAACCCCGAGAAGGTAAGAGGGGGCACGGTGAACCGGGGTTATATCGGCAACCCGGACGACTTCCTGTATGTAGGCCGTATCCAGCCCGAAGGCCGCCTCTCCAAGAAAGAATGTGGAAACGAGCATCTGCTGCTCGTTATCCCTGGAATCATTTTCGATCACAAAAGACTCCTTCCTGAGTATTTAAGCGAGCCTTGCCTGCAAGAGGTCGCGCAACGATTCGATGAGCTTGTCTCTATCCAGCTTTATCTGGTAGTCGGTTATCCCGGCGGCCTGGCCCGCGGCAATGTCCTGATCGCCCGCCAGCGAGGTCAGTCCTATAACCGGCATGGAACTGAAGCGAGGATCGGAGCGAATGCGCCTGGTCAGTCCCAGGCCGCTCAGGCGAGGCATCTCAATGTCGGTTACAACCGCTCGGACAATGTCCGCATATTTGTCCAAAACCTCCCAGGCGGCTTCACCGTCGGGAGCGGTCAAAACGGAGAAGCCCTCTTCTTCAATAAATCGTTTGACCTGGGTTCGGAAAAAGTCGGAGTCTTCCGCCAACAGTACGGTTAGGGCTACTTGTTTTTCAGCAGTGGGCATGGCCGCCCGCGGAACGCCCCACTCCGGGTAGACCGCGCTGACAAGCTCATAGATATCGGTAAGTAAAACGGTAGTGTCGCGGATGATCATCGAGCCCGCAATACCTGGTTGGCGGTGTATGCTTTGGTCGATGGCCGATTTGGACTCGACCACATCCACGGGCATGGCCCCCAGGAGTCCCACCTCGCTGCCATGGACGTTTGACACAATCACGACCAAACCGCTTTTTTCGTCGATTTGCTTTACCCGGGAAACATCGGAGAGTGTGACCAGGGGCAGGGAGACCCCGCGGTACTGCATGGTTCGCCTGCCACCCGCGGTTTCTATCTGATCGCCGCCAATTCTTTCGATGCGCAGCACCATATCCAGGGGCACCGCGCAAACCTCATCGGGAGCGTTCTGGAACAAGAGCAGCGCCAGCAAATCCTTAAGATGTTCGTTTTCGGCTTCCGTCTGAAGTTGCATTGCCCGCGAAGAACCGGATAGAGACCTGAGATCGGCTAAGGCCGCAAGCCCATTGACATCCAGGATCAAGGCAACCTTGCCATCTCCCATTATGGTGGCGCCGGCGTATTCCTGAAGGCCCTTGAAGTGACGGCCCAGGGGTTTGACCACGATTTCTTCGGTGTTTTGAAACGAGTCGACCACCAGGCCATATTTCATAATGCCGGTGGTAAGCACCACAATTTCGATATCGCTCTCGGCACTGCTCCTTCTGTCATCTTTACGCCTGCGGTCCGACCAGGCGTTGGCGGTTTGGGGTCCACCGGCGTCATCCCCTCCTTCGTAGCGAGGTGAGCGTCTGTCGGCAAGGCTCGTTCTGCGGCACATCTCATTTTGACCGGTGGAAGGGTCGAAGTAGCTGCGCGGGACCCCCAGAAAATCGACGAATCTGACCAGAGGCACAATTTCGTCTCGCAGCTTGAGGACCTCGGCATCACCGACCACCTCGATGCGTTTTTTGACCTGTTCAGCCCGAATGCGAAGCAGTTCAACCACGTTGATCTGCGGGATGGCGAACCGTTGCCCCCGGGCGGTCAGGACCAAAGAGGGAATTATGGCCAGAGTCAAGGGCAGCTTGATTCGAAGGAGGGTACCCGATCCCAGCTCGGATTCTATCTCGATTTTTCCGCCCAGCCGATCCAGGTTGGTTTTGACCACATCCATGCCCACGCCGCGTCCGGAAAGATCGGTTACCTGCTCGGCAGTGGATAGACCGGGCAAAAAAGCCAATCCTATCTTATCCTTGTCCGACATCCTCTGGAGCTTGTCCTGGGTTATAAGCCCCTTTTTCAAGGCGGTATCGGCGATTTTCCGGGGGTCGAGTCCTTTTCCATCGTCTGCGACTTCCACCACCACCAGGCCGGCTTCGTGTCTTGCCTCCAGCCGTATTGTGCCCAGGCCGTTTTTGCCCGCGCGAATGCGTTCCGCCCGGGGTTCGATGCCGTGGTCGGCCGCATTTCTAATCATGTGGGTCAAAGGATCGGAGAGCCCTTCGACCAGGCTTTTATCGAGCTCCACTTCCTTGCCGCGGATATCGAGGTTGATCTCCTTGTTGGTGGCATGGGCAATATCCCTTACGACCCGCGGAAACTTTCCGAATACATTTCCTATCGGCTGCATTCGGGTTTGCATGATGGCGTCCTGTAATTCGGACGTAACGAGATTGATTCGCTGGGAAGTGACCTCCAGGGCCCGGTGATCTTTTTTGGCCACCGCCTCGCGCAACTGGTTGCGGCTGAGAACCAGTTCCCCCGCCAGGTTCATGAGGGATTCGAGCAGATCGACGCCCACCCGAAGAGTACTTTCAGCGGCGGAAGCCACAGCTTTATTTGTGGACGCGGCTTCCTGTTTGTCATTAGCGGGAAGGGCGGCAGGGGGAACGAAGGTTGTGGGGGGAGCTTGGGCAACCGGGGGAGCGGAAACTTCAACCCGGGGCCGGGCTAGGGCCTCCACCCGCGGCGCACCGGCAGGGCTCGGGGCTGGATCGATTTGACTTACGGCTGTTTGTGCCGGACTTTCCGGCGCCCCGTTCGGGTCGAAAATCAAGGTGATATTCTCCGCCTCCACATCCAAAAGAGTGCCGACCACATCGGGGTCGAGGATAGTGGCAAAGACCAGGCGCAGGGGAATCTTGTTGGATATGTCTTCATCCAGACCGCCAACGGCTTCGAAGTCCAAAGCGCAGTCAAGGATTTCGCCGGAATCGTAGAGTTCGTTGAAAACCGAGAGGACGTTTTTGTTTTTACGCTCTATGTCATGGATCAGGTCGTATTGGACCGAATAAATGAATTGCCCGGTTCTTTTTGCTCTCTGCAGATCGGTTTCCGGAATGCTGACCGGTGCGGATTCGTGTTCCGGCAAAAACACCGCCGTGGTGCCAAGCGACTCTTTTTGTCCGGCGGCCAGATAGGAGGTGGCGAGTCGGTTGAGACTCTCCACATGTTCGAGTATGTCCGCGTTTTCACTCTCGGCGGCATTGGCGATCATTTCCCGCAGCTTGTCGAAAGCTCCCAGGAGGATGTTGGTGGTCTCGGGGTTTGGCGTGATCTGACGGGAGCGCACCATGTCCAGGACAGTTTCGGCTTTGTGGGCGAGATCCTTGATCTTATTGAGGCCCAGGAAACTACTGCCGCCTTTGATGGAATGGGCCGCTCGAAAAACCTTGTTGACCAGTTCTTCGTCGATATTGGCGCCGCCTTCCTCGATGGTCAAAAGGTCGGCTTCAATATTGGCCAGATGCTCCAGAGCTTCGGCCACGAATTCTTTTTGGAGATCATCTTCGAAACCGCTCATGACAGACTCCCGTCACCTGGTTTTCCCTCGACCTCAAAGTGCCGGTCCAGTCGCATAACTTGAAACAGGTGCTGTATTTCCGAGGACGCACCCACTATGCGCATGCCTCCCCCCACCTTGGCGAGTGAATTCCGGGTAGCGATGAGCAACCCGATTCCACCAGAGTCGACTAAATCGACCAAAGAGAGATCCATAACCATTTGCGTCGCACCCTTGGCGATCACTTCCAGCAACCTGGGGCGCAGTTCACGTGCCAGAGCCGATGTCAGAGGCTCCTGGAGTTGTATGAGTGCCTGGTTTTCACTTTGCTCGATTTGAATTGAGGGCACATTCCCCTCCTTTCCTTAATTGTCGACGTAAAAGCACACGATTGCCCCGTCGGTTGAAAACAACCTCGTCGGCATAGAGTTGGTAGATCTCCAAGCCTCGCCCACACGTATCCCGGCAGCAGGCCCGATGTTTTTTCGCCCGTGCCCAGCTAAATCCGGCGCCGCTGTCCGCAACCGATATGCTCAACCACCTGCGTCCTCTTCTCAGTTCACAATCCACGTCTAAAACCGGATCGTTTCGATTGCCATGGATTACGGCGTTATTTAGACTTTCCCGCAACAACAACAGGACAGCGAACCAGTCATTTTCGAGCCCGTTGTCCTGGAGCCAGGTCTTTACGCCCAGGCACGATTCGTCGACAGCGGCCAGAGTGGATGGCATCTTGAAACGAAGCGGCGCGGGATATTTCATACCTCGATTCCCATAAGAGCGATGTCGTCAACAGGGGCGCCCCGCACCATTGCCAGGCCGGCAAGTTCGGAGACCTGGTCCTTGAGATCGCTTCTGCGCAACTTCCGGCAAAGACGCACAAACTGTTCGATTCCAGCCTCCCAGTTGGTTTCCTTTTGGCCTTCAATGATCGCGTCGCTAAAAAGAAACACTCGATCCCCGGGCTGAACGGCTGTGTTCAACAGGCCGAATTCAGCAGTTTCGAAGGCGCCGACCACGTCTCCCCTGAGCCACAATGGGGAAACCGTGCCGTCGACTTTTTGGAGCACCGCGGGCGGATGCCCGGCGCTAACCACAGTGAGGTGTCTGGTCTTTCTATTGACGCGCGCATACACCACGGTGGCGAATTGCTCTTCGGGGAGAAGCGAGCATGCCACGCGATTGATAATACGCAAGGTCTCGCTTGGAGAATAGAGAGCGGAGCAATTTTGTCTAAACAGCGCGTAGAGGGAACTCATCGCCATGGCGGTCCCGACGTCATGGCCGCACACATCGGCCAGAATATAATCGTGAAGATGGTGGCCGAGCCGCAGGACCTGGCAAAGGTCACCGCCCGCTTCCTGCATCGGTTGGTAATAGAGCTCGAACCTGGCCTCCGGCATTTGTTCCGGTTGGGGTATCATAGCGCGCTGAGCGAATGCGAGCTGAGAGAGCTTGAGCGATTGCAATTCAATTATGGATAAATAGGCTTTATGCAACCGAACGTGGGTCCGTACGCGGGCCAACACTTCGGCTCGATGGAAGGGTTTGGTGATGTAGTCCACGGCGCCGGCTTCAAACCCGGCGATTTTGGTTTTAATATCTTCATCGGTGGACACTATCAGAACCGGTGCATCGGTAGTCAGTGAACCGTCTTTCATCAACCGGCACAAATCCAGTCCATTGCCATCGGGCAGATGAACGTCGAGGATAGCCAGGTCGAAGAAGGGCACTTGAGAGATCAACGCTTTGGTTTCTTCAACGTTGGTAGCAGTCAGGGTTTCGAAGCCCTCCTGCTTCAACATCCCGGCAAGCATGGCCAGCGCGGTAGGGTCATCGTCGACTAACAAAACCACGGGCAGCGCATCCATTGTAATCCTCACAATTCCAGTTGGTAGCCGGCGCTTTCAATACGAGCAGGGGTGATGCATTTTCCGCTGCCGAAAAGAGATATCGAGTGTTTCTTTTATTTTGAGGCCGCACAACTGCGCGACCGTATACCGATCCCGAGAAACGATTTGTCCACCGCCAATTTTTATGTCGGCAATAAAAATTGGAAACTTAAGGAATCTTTTTCCTGCCTCCCGGGGGGAGGTATGCTCCACTCCGTCCTCTCACCAGAGCCCTAAGATTGGTAAAGATCAGTCGGTGGGTTCGACGATCAGGTTCGTGTTTTTACCGTTGGCGACCGGGATGGTTACAGTTTATTTACGGAAGACGGAACATTACTCCAATTTACTCTGCCGAGGGAGGATTGCGATGGAATATTTTACCATCTCAGGGACGAGCATTCGCGTATCGCGAATCGCTCTGGGCACTTGGGCCATAGGCGGCTGGATGTGGGGTGGGACAGAGGAGAAAAGCTCCATCGATACCATTCACGCGGCCCTCAATAAAGGGGTGAACCTGATTGACACCGCTCCCGTGTACGGCTTTGGCGCATCCGAGGAGATTGTGGGAAAAGCGGTGGAAGCCTATGGCGGCAGGGAGAGGATTTTACTTTCCACTAAAGTCGGACTGGAGTGGAAGGATGGGAAAGTGTGGCGCAACGGCTCACGAGACCGGGTGATGGCGGAGGTGGAGAATTCTTTAAAAAGGCTCCGCACGGATTACATCGACATTTACTTTGTGCACTGGCCGGATGTGACCAGACCCATGGCCGAGACGGCCAAAGCGATGCGGGAACTCTACGAGCAGAATGTCATAAAGGCGGTTGGGGTCAGCAATCACACCCAGGACCAAATGGATGTTTTTCGCTCCGAGTGCCCATTGCATCTGAGTCAGCCACCCTACAACATCTTCGAGCGGGGTATCGAGTCGAGCGTAAAGTCCTATTGTGAGAGCAATCAGATAGCCATCATGGCCTATGGAGCGCTATGCCGGGGCCTGCTTTCCGGCAAGATGGCCAGAGGGTACAGGTTCGAGGGCGATGACTTGAGAAAGCAGGATCCCAAGTTCAATGAACCCAGATTCAGCCAGTACCTGGAAGCGGTGGACAAGCTGAAGCTTCTAGCGGATAAGAACTTTGGCAAGAGCGTTCTGGCCTTTTCCGTTCGCTGGGTCATGGAAAAAGGTGTGCCGATAACGATTTGGGGAGGTCGAAAGCCCTCTCAGATGGACCCGATCGACGAGGTCCTGGGATGGTCCATGGATCTGGCGACTCTATCGGCTGTAGACTCCATAGTGGCAGAACACGTCCTGGCCCCCGTCGGTCCCGAATTCATGGCGCCGCCCACGGGCTTGCAACGGAAATCCGGACCCAGCCTGAAGTAAAAAGAATCGAGACGTTTCCGGGGCTCATGTTTGCGCTCTTTTTTGCCGATAACCGTTGTGGTATCCGAGAGGCGCGTTGCGTCGGATTTTCATCCGGACATGCTCGGTGCGAGCCATTAAGAAATCTTGTTGGCTCAGAATTCTTTAGTTTTAATTGCTCATCGGTCCATATATTCAACATCGGGCCGGTGAGGATTCCGGAGACTATTGGACGGAGAGCGGAAGTGCCACACAACTGGTTCATCCAACATCTTGACTACATATATTGCCTGGGCGGCCTGGCATGTATGTCGGGCCTGCTGGTTACCCTGGTGGTAACAACCTTTGTCGGTCGGCTGCGTACCGGGAAGTCCCGGCTGGAACAGAAAGTGGTGGAAAAGACGCTGGAGCTTTGCGCTTACAAGCTCCAAATGGACACGGTGCTGCAATCCCTGCAAAGCGGTGTGCTGATCATTGACGAAGAGACTCACACGATTGTGGAAGCCAACCCCTCGGTATGCAAGATGATTGGCGCACCGAGCGGCGAAATAGTGGGACATAACTGTCACTGCTTTATCTGTCCAGCCCAGGAGGGGGCCTGCCCCATCACCGACAAAGGGCAGATCGTGGACAATTCGGAGCGCATACTGATCACGGCCGCCTGCAAACAGATTCCGGTGCTAAAGACGGTGGCGCGAATAACTTTAGCCGGAAGGAGCTGCCTGCTCGAATCCGTTATGGATATTTCCGAACGTAAGGAAGCAGAAGATCAGCTAAGAGCTGCCAATGATTACCTCGAAAACATCTTTGAAAGCTCACCCGACAGCCTTGCCATTGTGGATAAACATGGAAAGTTGATTAGATGGAATAAAGCATCGACCGAGCAATACGGGTTCTCTTTTGACGAACTCAATGAGAGATCGGTTTTTGATTTCTATGCGGATAAAGACGAGCTCAGCAAGATGTTGGAGGAATTGAGGCGTGAGGGTATCGTCAGGAAATATCCTGTAAGAATGAAAAAAAGGGATGGCTCGGTCGCCCTTTTTGAGATTTCCATCAGCCTGCTAAGAAATGATTCGAATGAAGTCATCGGCAGTGTGTCGGTTGCCAGAGACTTGAGTGACATTACAAAGGCATTGACCGCTGTGGAGGCTTCCAATGAGCGATTGCAGGAGGAAGTGGCGGCTCGCGCGAAGGTCGAAGAGGCGCTGCGCACAGCGATGGTCGAGCTGGAAAGAACCAACCGGGCTCTCGAAGATGCAGTGGGGCGCGCAAGGGACCTCACTGTTCAGGCGGAATCGGCCAACTCCGCCAAGAGCGAGTTTCTGGCGAACATGAGCCACGAAATTCGCACCCCCCTTAACGGCGTGATCGGAATGGCCGGTTTGCTGTTGGATACAGACCTGAACGCGGAGCAACTGCAATACACCCGGCTCATTCGCTCCAGTGGGGAGAATCTGCTTGTCCTGATCAATGATATTCTGGATTTTTCAAAGATCGAGGCGAGAAAGTTCGATCTTGCAATCCTCGACTTTAACTTGCGCACTCTATTGGAAGACGCCGTAGAGATGCTGGCGGTCAAAGCACACGAGAAGAAATTGGAACTTGCCTGTCTGGTGGAACCGGAGGTTCCCTCTTTTCTAAGGGGCGACCCCTCGAGAGTTCGCCAGGTAATCGTAAACCTGGTGGGCAATGCTTTGAAGTTTACGCATGAGGGAGAAGTGGGAATCCGAGTCAGCCTGGAACAGACGAGCGACCAGCATGCCGACCTTCGATTTGTGGTTCAGGACAGCGGCATCGGCATTCCGGTTGCCCGGCAAGATTTGCTTTTTAATGCATTTACCCAGGTAAACGGTTCCACTACACGGGAATACGGCGGTACCGGCTTAGGGCTGGCCATCTCCAAGAGCATTGTGGAGATGATGGGCGGGGCCATAGGTGTGCGGAGCGAGGATGGAGATGGGGCGACATTCTGGTTTACGGCAACTTTTGAAAGACAGCCGCAAAGAGAGTCGTCCCTATTGGAAAAATACTCCGATATTGCCGGCCTTCCCGTGTTGGTTGTGGACGACAGCGAAACGAACCGGTCCCTGATTTCCACTCTTCTCCTGTCGTGGGGATGCAGGCCTGTGACGGTAGCTGACGGGCCGGCCGCACTGAGCTTGCTGCAGGAGGGACTCAGAGGTGGCGAGCCTTTTAAGATTGTGCTAATTGATTTGCAGATGCCGGTGATGGATGGCGAGGAACTGGGCCGCCTGATTAAGGGGAGTTCCCAGTTTTGCGATACGCCCATGATCCTCATGTCCTCGTTGGGACAGAGGGGAGATACGGAGCACATCGAACAGAGCGGATTCGCCGGATATATCACCAAACCGCTACGGGAGTCGGAGTTGCGCGAGGCCCTGTTGTTGGCCATGGGCCCGGGGCCGGTGGAGCGGCGCCTGCAACAGCCCGTCATCACCAGGGACATGGATGCCAAAACGGACCGGGACGACGTTTGCATCCTGCTGGCCGAGGATAACCAGACAAACCAAAAAGTAGCCCTTGCCATGTTAAACAAACTTGGCTATCGGGCCGATCTGGCTGAAAACGGCCTGGAAGTCTTACAGGCGCTTTCACGCGTTCATTACGACCTGGTCCTGATGGATTGTCAGATGCCGGAAATGGACGGCCTGGAGGCCACCCGGCGAATCCGCGGGGCTTCCCCGGGAGTTCTCAACCCCCGGATACCGATTATAGCAATGACGGCCAGCGCCATGCAAGGCGACCGGGAACTCTGCTTCAGCGCCGGGATGGACGATTACATGTCCAAACCGGTGGAAATGGGTGAGCTGGCGGAAATACTGCATCTGTGGCTTCCCTCCCCCCCGGGTGCCGGGGAGAGGCCCAAAAGCCTGCCCGAAGGAGCGGCCATTGCGGTTGCGGAAGAAGGTGAAGTATTCAATGAATCTGAACTGCTCGAGCGGCTGATGGACGATCATGAACTGGCGAACACGATCGTGGCCGGGTTCCTCGAAGATATCCCGATGCAGGTTCAGAAACTTAAAAATTTTCTGAATGACGGGGATGCGCCCGGTGCACGGCGACAGGCGCACACTATAAAAGGGGCCGCTGCAACCGTCGGGGCCCCGGCTCTTAGAAAGGTGGCTTTCGAGTTGGAGGAGATGGGAAAAAGCGGCAGGCTGGGGGAAGCGCTGGAGGTGCTGGCTTGCCTTGAAAGCGAGTTCGATCGGGTGAAGCGCGCTGTCGAAAAAAAGGCATGGAGTTGATGAAACTCTTAGTGATGAGCGCGTTCCGCGAGTTGTACGACGGCCACGTGGTCAAGCCGATCGATAAGAACAAATTGCTACAGACTTTATGGCGGTTAGGGCTGATAGAATGAGGCACGGCGCCATCATGTTATTGAAAGATTGACCTTATAAGTCTGGAGTTGGTAAGAGACCGTCGAAGTCTTTCTACTGGAATGGAGATAAAATGCCGCGTGTTCTTGTCATAGATGATGATGAGCAGTTTCTCAATTTGATGAAGACAGCGCTGAGTCGTAATAAATTTGAAGTTATAGTGGCTCATAATGGCAAACAAGGGATAAAGATGTGTGAAAACACACCGGTGGATCTGGTGATAACCGATCTTATAATGCCCGAAATGGAGGGCCTTGAAGTTATCATGGAGCTTAAACAGAAAGTCCCCAATTTGAAAATCCTGGCTGTTTCGGGCGGAGGCCGTAACGATCCGGCCAGTTATCTGGATCTGGCGACGGCCCTGGGAGCAAAATGCGCTCTCACCAAACCTTTCAGCATGGAAACACTGCTGAAAACCGTCAAGCAATTGATTTCAGGTGAGTAAAGGGGCCCCCCATTTTTTCGCGGACCTGAGAGTCGCGGGGGAATGTCCGGGAACAAAGGGGTGGCTCAGAGGTACTTGTTTAGCCCCATATGGCGATGCGCCTCCAGGAATTTGCTCCTGCCCATCTTAAGGAGGAGAGAGAGATAAACGAACCCCTCGCAGGGCAGAGCATATCGTTCGAGTCCCGGTTCCGTGCACCTCACACATTCCGGAAAGGCGCCCACTTTTCCGCGGATCCGCTTTGCCGCTTCGGAGCCGAAGATGTCTTCCACCGGCGTTTCATTGACGTTACCCGCACACTTGCCGACCAGAGGGCACGGATAGACGTCTCCGCCGCTGCGCACAAAAAGATAATTGAATCCGCAAGTACACGGTTTGCTTGCCACTCCGTTTCGGAGGTACTGGAGCAAAACCTCCCGGTGGTAGCTCCATTGGAAGGCCTCGCCCTGGTAGAAGTCGATCATCTCTTGGATGTTTTCCGGACTGAAGGAAAGATCCGCGGACAGATCCTCGTTCAGGTAACGGCCCTCGGTTATTATGCAGGGTGAGATGATCGTGAAAAGGTCGCGCGCAGCCGCATAATCGGCGATTTTACCCAGTTCCGCGGCGTTGATCGGCAGAACGGTGGTCTTGAGGCCGATTATGAGCGGGTGGCGTTCACGCAGTTTTATAAGTCCCTCGATGGTCTCGTTAACCTTTAGCCAGGCGTCGGGATAGTTCCTGATTCGATCGTGTATGGAGCCCACCGCGTCCATCGCACACACCATGACAAGCTCGATATCCCGCCTTTTCAATTCCCGCACGATTTTTTCGGTTTCCCCCAATACCCTTTCGGTCAGGAGTCCGTTGGTGGTAACGGCAACCGATCTCAGGGCTTTGAGGTTGGTTTTTTTCAGCTCGGCTACGCCCGCCAGAAGATCGAAAAGGTCCTTTTTCAAAAAAGGCTCACCGCCCGTGACGTCCAACTCCCGCAAGTCGGAAAACAGGGGTGAGGACAGGACTTGAAGCCATTTTGCCGTGGAGAGTTCCGGGACATCATGAGGGATTTTCCAGATATTGCACATGATGCAGCGGGCAATGCAGCGGTGGGTGACTTCGATGCTTGCCGCCTGTACTTTCCCCGGGTTGCCGGTCCTTTTCAGATACCGAAACCGCACTCCTTTGCCCAGGAGTCGGGCGGCTATGGCGATGGAAGATTCACTCACCTTTTTCCCCTTTTCATAAATGGGACTTGATTGCTGGAAACAGGGCACGGAAATTTGATTGCCTTATGCATCCCCACCACACTCCGCCCTGGTAGGACATCTGGTCCAGAGTAAAATAAAGGGCGAACTCGAGTGGAGATAACCGCGGTTTGTGGGTTAGGTACTCCACGGTCACGGTCAAAAGGTGCATGCCGAATAAAAAGAGAGAAAGAAAGGGAAACAAGGGCAGAAGCAGGAATGGACATAGCAGGTAATAGCGGGAAACGAACGCGCAGCACTGGTAGAAAAAGCTGAGAGAGCTTCGAACAACCGCAAGGCAGACCACTCCAAAGCCCAACGGGATTTTGTTTTTTCGAATTTTCCAAAATTTGTGCAAAGATTGCACAAAGAGGATGCCGGGACCCGCCGCGGCCAGGGGCGGGAATCCGAGCGCAAACGACAGGGCGGTCACCGCCCAGAAAAGAAAGGACAACGGTGGCACGAGGAAAGTTTTGCTCCTTTCCGGATGCAGCTTTTGGAGCATCGGCTCCGAAGTCCCGTACTGGAATCGCCTCACACAAAAAGCCCCTAAGCGATTCCGGTGTTTATGATGAACTTTTCCGGAAGGAATGTACTCCACTTCGCCGCCGCATCCCTGCAATCTCCAGCACAGGTCCACATCTTCTCCCACGTGAAGGTCTTCCCTGAAACCGCCGACCTCCAGGAACAGCTCTTTTCGAACCAGAAGATTACACGATGGGACATAGAAAAACCGGTCGTCAGGCCCGGAGCGTCTGTACCACGAGCTGACCTTAAGAGAGGATTTCACCATCTCATAGCGGTCCAATCCGCCGGGGCCGAGGTAAGCCTCGACCATTCCACCGACCGCCGCCACGGCCGGATCCTGGAAAGAGGGCGTCAATTGCCGCAACCAGAGGGGATCGGCCAGGCAGTCGGAATCAATGAAGGCCAGAAGGTCGCCCAGGGCTTGCGCGGCGGCCCTGTTTCTGCAGAAAGAAGCCTGCCTGCGCTCGGAAAGTGAGATGAGTTTAACCGGAAATGCGGCGACCACCGCCGGGGTATGGTCTTGGGAGGCGTCATCCACCACGATGATTTCAAGCCTGTCGCGGGGATAGTCGAGTGCTTCGAGGGACCGCAAACATTCCGAGATCATTTCTGCCCTGTTGCGCACGGGGATGATCACGGAGATGAAGGGAAAGGAAGTTATGGTTGCAGCGCCCGATCTTTCCAGGAAACCCTTCCGGACCAGGCCGTCCAGGAAGCGTTCGGTTTTTATCGAATTTTCGATTCCGACCTGATCTAAAAAGGCTTTTAGGGAGAAAGGCCCGCGTGAAGCCAGACCCTCGAATACCGAACCCAACGCCGGGTCAAGGCGCACGACTTTCAGGGGGTAGTTCAGTATGAGGGTGGGACTGCCTTCCACCAGGCGATAGGTCACACCCTTCCTGAACCGGTAGGAGAGTGCGCTCTCATCGTCCGGAGCAGGGAGCGGGGAGCAGGGAGCGGGGAGCAGCTTCCTGGACCGGTAGGAGAGTGCGCTCTCTTCCTCATTTTTCCCGCATTGGGGGCCGGCGCCGGCTATCATTTCCCCTGGCCTTCATCGGAGAGATTTTTCGATTTCAAAAAGGAATGATCCCGCAAAAATGACACAATGGATTCCACCTGGGACTCGAGGCTGCCTCGAAGCATTACCCCCTTCTTCTCGACGCGGCCGGCCGAAAGGAGCTGTGCGATCCTTTCAAAAGCGGGAAGCCGGCTGTCGGGGGCGGCGATTTTTTTCGGCCTGGGACGGGGAGGATGGAGCCCGACTCTTTTGGTCCCGGGCTCGGCGCCTTCCTCGAAGGCAAGGGTCCGCACCACCAGGCGATCGGCCCGTTTCTTTTGCTCCAGGGAAGGCAGGAGCAAGGCCTGCGCACCCATATCCACACTGAATTCGGCCGGCAGGGTGGACTCCAGAATCTCGCGAAG
>JARLHP010000279.1 GCA_031292195.1 Syntrophobacteraceae bacterium | reverse complement strand
CTGGACATTTCTTTTGCTCGCCCTTTTGGCCAGTTCGCCCAGGATCATCAACTCTTCCAGTTGCGGCCCGTCGGTCGCGTCATTTATGGCCCCCGGCCTGAAGCCATCCCCCAGGCTCAAGGTCACGTCGTATTTGTACGCTATGTCCAGAAGATCGTCGTAGTACTCGAAGAGCGGATTTTGCCTGCCGTTTCGGCGCATCCAGTTCATGAGAATCGAGCCGCCGCGGCTGACGCAGGGCATGATGCGCTCGTAGGCTTCGAGCTTTTTCACCGACTCGAGCGTCACCCCGCAATGCACCGTGATATAGTCGATTCCCCTGGCGCACTGCTCTTCGATGCTTCCAAGAAGCTCCTCACCTTTCATGGTATCAAGCGCACGGTGCTGTTGAATCATCTCGGCCGCCACCCAGTAGATGGGCACGGCCCCGACCATTACCGGAGAATTCTCCAGGAAAAAAGCTCTAAAGGCAGGCAGGTCGCTACCGGTAGAAAGATCCATGATGGAATCGGTCCCCGCCCTCAGGGCCGCATCGAGCTTCTCCCTTTCCAGGTCCATCGAACAGCATTCGCCGCTCGTTCCAAGATTTGCGTTCACCTTGGTCTTGAGGCCCCTGCCAACGGCCCTTGGAACCAAGAGCGAATGATTCACATTCTTTGGAAGAACGGCCACCCCGGCGGCAATCGACTCCCTTAGCTGCTCGGCGGAAGCCGGCTCGTTTTCGACTGCCTTTCTCATCTCCTCGGTAATTATTCCCGCCCTGGCAGATTCAAGCTGCGTAGACATCGCTTCTTCTCCATCGAAAAAGGCCCGGGACCTCGCACAGAACACCGGATGCGAGGCTTGAGGCCATAAAATAATAAAGGCTGCTCACAAAAAGAACAGCCTCTTGAAAACTTCCTTTAGCCGTTCCTCCGCCAGCGTTAACTGGATCAGGTTCCAAGGGTATCGCTCTCAGCTCCCGCTCACGGGAGCACCCCCCGGCTATATTCAATTTTGTATTAAGATAATAAACTAAAATCATTGGGCAGGCAATATTTTACAGGGAATCGCCCATGAGTGAAACCGCAGGGCTAAGATTAAAGAGCCTGAAAGATGAATTTTCCCTTTCAAATTCCACCGTTTTTGACTCCACATCCGGGCCGTGTTAGATTCCAATTGCGTTCAGGATTTACCTGATGGGTTGCGCTTCGCTCCACCCATCCTACGCCAGCGCGTCGAGAGTTTATATCCTGAAGATGGTTCATGATTGTTAAGGAGAAAGACGGCATGGAAATTATCGATTGCGACGTGCTGGTCGCAGGCAGCGGGGCGGCCGGACTTCGGGCGGCGATTAGCGCCCGGGAGGCGGGACTGAACGTTATAGTGCTCTCCAAGGGGTCACCCGGCAAGGCGACCTGCACCGGGTTGAGCGGGGGGGTGATTGGAGGCGGGGGGGAAAGCGCTCCATCCGTCCAGGCCCACCTGGAGAGAACTCTTCTGGCCGGACGGGGCATAAACCGGCGGGAGCTGGCCGAAGTGTTATGCGGGGACGCTCCGGCAAGAAACGACGAACTCCTGCGATGGGGCATGAAGGCCGAGCAGCGCGAAGGATACCTTTACGCGCAGGGCCGCCCGCCGATTTTGGGCGAAGAAATCGTTCGCTGCCTTCTGCAAAAGAGCCTGGAAATGGGCGCGCGCCTCATCGGAAAGGTCACAGCTGTCAGTCTTGCCGTGGAAAACGGCGCCTGTGAACTGCTGGGGCTTTATCCCTCGGGCGAGTGGGTGGCATTCAGCGCCGCGGCCGTAGTCCTGGCAACCGGGGGAGCCTCATCTCTCTACCTTCGACACGACAACCCCGGCCGCATGTTCGGAGAGGGCTGCCGGCTGGCCCTCGATGCCGGCGCGACCCTGGAGGACATGGAGTTCGTCCAGTTCTATCCGCTGTGCCTTGCCGAGCCGGGACACGCCCCCCTGGTGGTGCCGCCCGGAATCGCCGACAAGGGGCAACTGGTAAACGGGAGCGGCGAGAACATCCTGGAAAAATACGGTATAGACGAGCGCCCCGCGGCGGCCAAAGCCCGCGACAAGCTCTCCCTGGCGCTTTTCACGGAAATCCACCGCAACGGTCAGCAAGTCTATCTGGACCTGCGGTCGGTTCCCGAACAAAAATGGCAGGTAGACCCCTTTTCGGCCTCTATGAGGCATACCCTGGGAGTGCGGTGCAAAGGATTCGAAAAACCTCTGCGCGTCGCTCCCGCCGCTCACCACACCATGGGAGGAATCGTCATCGACCGCGATTGCGCAACCTCCCTGCCCGGGCTTTTCGCAGCCGGAGAAGTCGCGGGGGGCGTGCACGGCGCAAACCGAATGGGGGGTAACGGACTGAGCGAGGCCCTGGTGTTCGGAGCGCGCGCCGGAAAGTCCGCCGCGCGGTGGGCCGCGGCGAGCGGCGAGCGGATACCGATTCCCGGGCGGATGGAGGAGATGCGCGAGGAGTGGGGCGGACTCAAACTGAGCGAGCCCGACCTCTTCAAAAGACTCCAGCGGGTGATGTGGGAAAAAGGCGGAATAGTGCGAGACGACGCCGCCCTGCGCGATGGCCAAAAACAGGTCCTGGAAATCGCGGCCTCCATCCGGGAATTTCCCGGCGAAGCCGGAGAAGTGCGCGCCATCGAGCTTCTTTCGGCCGCAAGAGTTGCGTGGTTAATCCTCAAGGCGGCGCAAAAAAGAACCGAGACGCGCGGATCGCACTGCCGGGAAGACCACCCCGGGCAAAACGACCAGGAATGGCGCGGGCGCCTCCAGGTCCGCCAAACCCCGAAAGGCGACGCCTGGGAGTTTGTGCCGGGCTAAAAAAGAAACTGAAGCACCGAGTCCACCTTTCGCAGCCGCTCCTCGATCATACGCGTATGTTCCCGGCCTATGCCGCCGGCTTTATGGATACCCAGCAGCTCTGCGAGGGCCCGAGAGAGGCCGGCGACCGCGGAGGGCGTATCCAGGTCGTTATTCATAGCTTCCTCGAAGGAAACCGTGAGGGAGTCGATGAAACTTTCCACCGTCTCCTTCCGGGCTGTTTCTCCAGGGCGGGGCCCGCTCACCAGCTCGCTTACCATTTGTCTCAGGTCGGTAAGTCTTGCCCCCTGCTCCGCGGCTTTATCCATATCGAGATTCAGCCTTTTGCGGTGCTGCCTGGACAGAAGGTAAAAGCGGATTTGCTCCCAGGAAAACCCACCGTCCACCATATCCCCCGGATAGACTATATTACCGATACTTTTGGACATCTTCTTTCCGCCGACCAGCACGTGTTCGCCGTGTATCCAGTAGCGGGCAAGCTCCAGGCCCGATACCGACTCCATGACGGCGATATTGTAATCGTGATGCCTGTAGATGTTGTCTATGCCGCCGCAAAATATATCCAGCGAGTAGCCCAGGCTTTCGGATATCATCGCCGGGTCCTGGATGTTCCAGGAAGGCCTTCCCCGGCCTATTTCGGTATTCCAGCAAACGGAGTCGTCATCCCCGCATGAGTGCCAGAGAATGAAATCGCCAAGATTCCACCTGCGTCCATTGTAGGTATCCTGCTTGAAGCGCTTTTTGGTCTTTGGCCACTTGCTCATGTCCAGTCGAAACAGTTTTCCGAAACCCTCGAATTTGAGGGGGTCGAAGAAAATATCGCCCTCATGCCGGTAGGCATAGCCCTTATCGAGCAGTTGGCCAATGAGGTGAACGGCCTGCTCGACGCTTGTGGAGGCGCGCGGTATCCTTTCGGGCAATTTTATCCGCAGCCGCCCGGCTTCAGCCACAAAGCGCTCGGCGTTGCCCCCGGTCAACTCACCTACCGGCATGCCTCGCCCGAGCGCTTCTTCTATGGCCTTGTCTTCGATATCGGTCAGGTTGATCACCCGCCGGACATCGTGTCCGAGGTACTCGAGGTACCTTTGGAGCACATCCTCCCAGATAAAGGTTCGGTAATTTCCGACATGGGGGGCGCTATAGATGGAAGGTCCACAAGTAAACATCCTGACCGGACTGCCGATCGGCCGAAAGAGTTCCTTCCGGCGGGTCATCGTATTGTAAAGCTCGAGCATCTATGCAACTCCGTATGAAACGAATGGAAAACCGCTCCGGAACCCGATCAGGAACAAGCTCTCACGAACGGGCAGACATTTTCAGGTGTTTCACTCCCCGTCCGGTTGCGGTTCTGTGAGTTTTTTTACCAGGACTTTGCGGACCCTTCGCCCCGCCATTTCGACCACTTCAAATTCGTAGCCGCAACACTGGAAGGAGTCACCCACGGAAGGGACTCTTCTCAGGTGAGTCATGACGAATCCGCCAACAGTGCGAAAAAGGCCGGCGTGGACGCCCGGCAGTTTGTGGATATGCAGAAAAGCGACCAATTCATCAACCGGGAGCATGCCTTCCACCAGCCAGGAGTCATCCTCCCTGGGCACGATTTGCGGTTCTTCGGGCGATTCGGCCGATGCAATATCGCCCACCACGGCTTCCAGGATATCGGTAAGGGTAACGATCCCCTCGACCGTGCCGTATTCGTCGACCACCACGGCCAACTGCAAACCGGATTGCCTGAAAGTCTCCAGCACTTTCACAGCATTGGCGCCCTCGTGGACAAAAATCGGTTTTTGCATGGAGGCCCTGAGGTCGAAAGACTTTCCGGCCAGACAGCGCACGGCGAGGTCGCGCACATGGACCACTCCCTGGATATTGCCCCCTTTTTGCCCCACGGGAAACCGGGAGTGAGGATACCTGGCAATTTTTCTTCTCGTTTTCTCCGGCGACTCGCTGACCTCCAGCCACACGACTTCTTTTCGCGGCGTCATCATGGCTCCCACGGGGCGATCTCCCAGCCGGAAGACCCTTTCCACCATGTCGTGCTCGGCTTCTTCCAAAACTCCGGCAGCCGTGGCCTGATCCATGAGTATGCGGATTTCCTCCTCGGTTACCGGCGCCTGCTTGGCTTGACCGAACCCCATCAGCTTGAGGGCATAGTCGGTTGAAACACTGAGCACCTGGATGAGGGGGGAGGCCAGTGTGGAGAGTCTGGCCATGGGCCTGGCGATGGCCGAAGCGATGCTTTCCGGAGCCGACACGGCGATTCTTTTGGGAATCAACTCGGCCAGAAGCGACAGGTAGGTGATGGCGCCCACCACCAGCGCCATGGCCACGGACTGGCTATAAGCGCCGATGTAGGGCAGCGAAGAGAGCCTTTGGGCGAGGCTTCCGGCAAGCCTTGCGCCTCCGAAAGCACCGCTCAAAACTCCCACCAGCGTAATGCCGATCTGAACCGTGGCCAGGAAGCGATGCGGGTTTCGCGCCAGTTCGAGGGCCGCGGCCGCGTTCGAATTATCCTCCTGCGCCCGCCTCAGCAAACGTGTCTTATTGGAAGACATCACGGCCAGTTCGGACATGGCCAGAAAGCCGTTCACCAGGATGAGGAACAGGAGGATTATGAGGTAGATAGTTACCCAGAGCATCTGCCATTCCCCATCGGCGGGAGGACGCCGATATCACGTGAGCTAACCAGAAGTCAATAGCCTCAGGCCGAAATCGAGTCCTCCCCCGGCGTTCATGCCGGCGCCACGGAAACGGCCTGGGCGCCCTCATCGCCCTGTTCCTCGATGAAGGTCACCGGGGTGCCGATATTGAGAGCTTCGAATTTGCCGCCCAGAACGGCATTTTCGTGGAAATAGACTTCACGTCCCTCAGGAGTGGCGAGGAAACCATAACCGTCCTCAGTGAAGATCCTGACCACCCTCGCCATCGGCTTTTCAAAATGGGTTTTCACCTCTCCTCTCTGTCGTTCCGCGTAATTTTTCAGCCGCCGCTGCGCGGTTTCAAAAGAACTCACCACGGCGGCACGCAGATCCTGGTCGGATTCCCTTTTGACTATCAACTCTCCGCCCGGCACGGTAATGTCCACACTGACGTTATACGTCATCCCGCTTCGCTGGCTGCGGTGCGGCTTGTCTATCTTGACCCGGCAACCGATGATCTGATCGTAGATTCTATCGAGCTTGGAAGCTTTGTCCCGAATGAGTTCTTCCGTTTCCCCGTTGACGAACACGTCACGCGCACTGATATCCAGCGGTATTTTCATAAGGTTCTCCTTGATGCTAGTTATTGTACAAACTCCCCCCCCGAGAGCGCGGGCCGAAAGGGAGGATTACCAATTGGTTCGGCAAACGGAGCATTATTCTTTAAGCTTTGTCACAATCGTGCTCCGCGATTCGAGCGTCCTGTGCACTGGACACCGGCCCGCGATTTCCAGCATCCTCTCCCGAGTGGGGCGGTCAAGGTCGCCGTGCAACTCGATTTCCCTCTCAATATAATCTATTCTGCTCTTCGGGTCTTCACAATCCTGACAGTCCTCGCCGTGAATTTTGCTGTGCTTCACTCTTACCACCGCACCGTCCAGGGGCAATTTCTTGTGGTCGGCATACATCCTGAGAGTCATCCCGGTACAGGCGCCCAAAGCGGCTCCCAAAAGGTCATAGGGTGTGGGTCCGGAGTTCGCCCCTCCCACAGCCACAGGTTCGTCGGCCACCAATCTGTGGCCATTGGCTATAATCTCTGTCCGAAAACCCGTCTTGCCGGTGTAGGTGGTTACGCGGTTATCGCCCGGTTGGATTTCGGCCAATTTTCTCTGCGATGTATCCAGGTATTTCGCCGCCCAGGCGGCAAGCACCTGGCCGGTGTAGAGGGAATCCTCCCGCCGGGAAAGGAGGTGATCGGCCGTATCCAGGGAGATGAAACTTTTGGGATGTTTTGCGGCCATAAAGATTTTGGCGGCCTGATCGATCGAGACGACTTTGTCTACCGGAGAGTGGAAGATCAAAAGCGGCCGGCGAAGTTTTCGTATCGCCTCACTCATATTCTCCTGCCGTAAGGAATCGAGAAACTGCTTTTTAATTTTGAACTCTTTTCCGCCCACTCCGATTGAAGTCTCGCCCACTTTTTCCAGTGTTTCGACCGAGGCTTCATCCATGAAGCTCAACAACCCTCCGAGTTCGGCCGGAGCGGCAATGGTGGCCACCGCCTCGACCGAATCGATCTTGTGGGCCGCCTGAATGACCGCCGCGCCCCCCAGAGAATGGCCAATCAGGAGCCGCGGCGCTTCATAGGCCTGCGCCAGAAACTCCGCGGCCGAAACGAGGTCCGCGACGTTGGTCGAAAAATTCGTTTCGGCAAAATCGCCTTCGCTTTCCCCTATGCCGGTAAAATCGAACCTCAGGACAGCAATCCCGTGCAACGCCAGCGCCCGGTCGATGTTGACCACGGCATTGAAATTCTTGGTGCAGGTAAAACAGTGAGCAAACAGCGCGAAAGCGCACGGTTTCTCGTCTAGCGGCAGGTCCAGGCGAGCGGCCAGCCGTCTTCCGTCCCGGTTTTGGAAATAGAGTTTCTGAAATTGCATGCTCTCCTCCCTTCAGCTGGATAATAGTGGAACTTTAATCATTTTATGATGCGGCAAAATTACTTGCGTTACAAACGGAATACAACTAAAATGCCGACTCGCATTGTCGGTGTTTTTTCGCTTGTTTACACATTATGGATGGCTTGCAAAAGGAGGGGTTCGGGGATGAAAAAGGGGAAGTTAATTTCGTGTCTGGCCGTAACGGCCGCGGTTTTTCTGTCGGCAACGCTGCTCGCATTCGCCGCGCAGCAACCGCCCGAAACGATCACCATCAAACCTTCCATTTGGCAAAAGACCATGATGCCGCCGGTGACGTTCAGCCACAAAAAGCACGTTACCGAAGACAAGATCGCCTGCAATCAATGCCATATGGTCTATAAGGACGGCAAGAACGTATGGAAAGAAGGCGACCCGGTCGAAACGTGCGACAAGTGCCACAACGAGCCCACCACCAAGGGCGAATTCACGCTCTCTCCCGAAAAGAAGAAGCTAAACCTCAAGCTCGCATTCCATAATCTGTGCATAAACTGCCACAAGAAGGCCAAGACCAAGAATCCAACGACCAAGGCTCCCATCGTATGCGCGGGATGCCATAAGCCCGCGGCCGCAAAGTAGGCTTGGCCGGTCGATACACGCACGGTTTTAAAGCAGGTGAAAGCCCGCCTCATCCTGTGAGGCGGGCTTTCACCTGCAACCGATTCCAACAATAGCATAAAAACCCTCTCGCCTGTGGCACGGGCAATGCCGGCCCGTGCCACCCCGCCTGAAACAAATTTACATTCCGGGTTGAGTTGATGGGTTGCGCTTGCGCTCCACCCATCCTACGGCTCACCACTTCCGGAGGGAAAGCGGGATGGGTGAAACGCACCCCGAAACATAAAAAACGTCGCGGACCATATTTTTCCCACTTCCCGCTCCTCCCAAGATAGAACCAGTGTAAGATACCGGATAAGCTATAGGCCTGTAAGAACTAATATTCCCGAGAGTCAAACAAAAAATCCGCAGTCCGATCATTGACAAAATCTCTTGTAAACTTTAATAAGTTAGATATATTTACACATCCGAACCCGATTGTTTTTCTCTCGTGTCGTTTTTATCGTCACCGTTTTCCTTCATATGGCCCCGGGAAAGATTCTGCGGAGAATGGATCACAAATGCGCACAGCAAATCTATTAAAGTATTCGTTCAGGCTGTTCAGCGTCCTCTGTGTCATCTGTTTATTCGAATGTCCAATATCGGCCGGGGCGCAGAACTTCGATTTTTCCGGAACCTGGCAGTTTAACAGTATGCTTTCCGGGCCAGGCGCCCCTTGGTGGGAACGAGGCACACTGAGCGTGGCGCAGGACCAAACATTCACCGGTTCGGGTACACAGAGCAACGGCGCCTCCGACACTCCCTCCGGATCTTTTTCGGTTAACTCCAACGGCATTTCCATGAGCCTTAACGGTAAGTTCTCCACCTCTTTGTGCATGACCGACTCCACCGATTCCACGATAACCTGCACCGCGACACTTGCGGATACCTCATCCGAACTCATAGTCTTGACGCAACAGTCCACCTCGACCACTTTGGCCAATCTTGCCGGCACATGGAAGGGCGGTTCCCTGGCCTCCGGCCCGACCTCTGCCTGGGAGCAAGTCAGCCAGACCATCAATTCCGATGGGACCTTTACGGGGACGTATACAAAAAGCGATGGAACAACCGGAAGCACGTCCGGGACTCTTGCGATTTCCCAAGACGGTGTGGTTACCTGCGCTTCGGGGGCCTGCACCGACCCCACTTTCGCTTCCGTTGTCAACCCCACAGCCACGGTCATGGTGGGCACCAGCGGCGCGGCCACCTCCACCCGGGATGCCACCCTGACAGTTCTCACCAGGCAAACCAACGCCACCTATTCCCTCGCCAACCTGGTCGGCATTTGGGAGCTCAGCAGCCTCGCTTCGGGTCCTGGCGCCCCCTGGTGGCAAGGCGGCCTTCTTTTCATAAACCAGAACGGCACGTGTACACTGAGCTCACTTACCTCCGCATCCACCTCCGGGACGGCCAGCACCCAAAACGGCACAGTGGCCATTTCCTCAGCGGGCTTAATAACTCTAAAGCTCGGCCCCACCACAGCCCAGGGAGTGGTCGATCCGAACATGGACGTCATGGTTTTAACCAGTACGTGGGCCGACGGGGCGACTCACCAGATTTCAACCCTCTTAAACGCCAGTTCGGCCTCCCTGGGAGGCGGAACGACCGCAACCTGGTCGACCGGCAACACATCGTCGGGCTACGGGGGTTATCCGACTTCTACCGGAGATTCCTCCACACCCCAGTCAAGCACTCCCTCCAAGGCAACCTCCAGTTCCAAGAGCGGACAAACCGGGCAAACGGCGGGTGGTGCGCAAACCGGTTCATCGGGGGCAATGGCCGGTTCATCGGAGCCGGAAAGCTCATCGACCGCGGCCGCAGCGCAGGCCGCAGCCCCCGCGGCCGCGCCCGCAGCCCTTCCGTCATCGACTCAGGCCTCCGTACCCGCGGCTCCCACCATTGTGGTTGTAACCCCCGGCAACTCTCAGGCGCTGGTCAACTTCAAGCTCCCGGCAAGTGACGGCGGCCAACGGATAACCCAATGCATCGTCACAGCCAATCCCGGCGGCATTAAGACCGCGCGGGCGGGAAGTCCCATTCGGGTATCCGAATTGCAAAACGGCACGCCCTATACATTCGAAGTAACAGCGGCAAACTCGGTTGGCGCCGGTCCCCCCTCGCAGGCGTCCCAGAGCATAACGCCGGGCAAGGTTCCGGACGCTCCCCAAATCCAGGCCGTCAAAGCCGGAAGCGGACAGGCGGAGATCAGCTTCAAGGCCCCGGCCTCAAACGGCGGCAGTAACATTACCTCCTATACGGTCACGGCAAGTTCGGGGCAGAAATCTTCCGGCCTCTCCAGCCCGATAACCGTAAAGGGGCTCCCGGCCCGCAAGCCCTGCACTTTCACGGTGACCGCCACCAACGGTTCAGGGACCAGTGCACCTTCGCATACCTCCCAAAGTGTGACGCCGCATTGATTCTCCAGATCGGCGTTCCACTAATCCGCACTCACTGCCAAAAGAAAAGCCGCCTGCTCCGATGGAGCAGGCGGCCCTCATTTCCCAAGCCCCCGTCGAAACGACGGGAAAAAGGAAACTAGATTTCTTCCACCACGATAGCGCCCTGTTCGCAAACTTCGACGCAGCTTTCACAGCCGAGGCACTCGTCTTCGTTTACCGCTTCGGCTTTGCCGTCGACAAGCTCGTATACATCCACGGGGCATACATCCACGCATTCGGCGTCACCAGTGCACTTGTCTTTGTCAACCGTAACTTTGAAGCTCATTTCTTCCTCCACTAGGTTTTATGGAATTCAAAAACAACCGCTCTATCAGGAATTTCTGTCAATTCCATTGTTTCCGCTGGTCGGCACGCCTTTTCGTACCCCCAACCAAAGGTAAAGTCAAGCCGGAAATAGCGAGATGGGCAGACCGGGTAAAACCTGAACGGCTGCACACGGTAGGCCTACAACCAAAAGAGACGGAAGCTACACACACGGGCAGCTTAACGTGATCCGGGGGACTCAAAAGGCGGCGATTACCAGAGGGCGGAAACAAACCTGTATATCCCAGAATTGACAGACCGCGAGGTCTTTCGGCGGGAAAATATGCTCCCGCCAAAAGACCATCACGCTCTAAATCGATAGCGAGCGACTAGACGCAACCGGTAGGCTTAGGCAAACCGGCCATCTTACAAGCGCCCTTGCCCGGTCCCGATGGGAACAGCTCGTAGATGTACTTGAGCTTGTATCCGGTGACCTTGGTCAGAATGCGGACCATAGGAGCGATTCCGTGCTTGCGGTAGTAGTCCTGCAGAACATGGATCACTTGCCAGTGCTCATCGGTCAGGTCCGAGATACCTTCGGAGGTCTTTACATAGTCGACCCACTCAGTAGTCCATGCGTCGAAGCTGGCAATAAAGCCGTCCTCGTCTACTTCGAAAGTTTTGCCTTTAAATTCGATCTGGCCCATCAATTGTCCTCCTTCAATAGACCACAGGTAAGCTTCGGGATTCCGGCCGGACAACGTCCCGCCCGGAATCAACAGAAATCGTTGCTTTAAGCCTCTTGAACGATACCGCCGCCTCCACCACCGAACGGGCCCAAGTCTCGTTGCCCACGGCGTGAAGGTGCGAATATGATGCAAGAACATTCTTATAGCACAAACCGTCCCAACCAGCTACGACACCGTGCCCTTTCTCCAATTTAAAGGCGAAGGGGAAAGACCCGGGATCGATACAGCCGGCAACTCCCGAATAGTGGAATTCATGTCCTCTCAGGACCGTCCCCACCGGGAAAAAGGGATTGGCGCCCACGCAACGCATCATGGTGTAGCCATGCCCCTGGGGCCTTACCCCAAGAGCCACTTCGAAAGGAAAGACGCCGACCATGGGGAAAAGCCCCTCCCCGCGGCGAATCCCACGGCATAAAAACATCAGGCCGCCACATTCGGCATAGACCGGCAAGCCGGCCTCAATGGCGGACCTGAGTGAATCGAGAAAGACGTGGTTTGCGGAAAGCTTTTCCAGATGTGTTTCCGGAAAGCCGCCCCCAATATAAAGAGCGTCGATCTCGGGTAAAGGAGCGTTCTCCAGGCTGGAGATCCAGACAAGAGAGGCGCCATTGGCTTGGAGGGCTTCAAAGTTCTCAGGGTAGTAGAACTGAAACGCGGAATCCCGGACCACTCCAATCCTGATCCCCCGGACCGCATCCCGGGCGGTGTCCATACCCGACACCACGGGACAGGCGACGGGCGAAGCACCCTGTGCCAAATCCCACAAGGCCGGAAGGTCGAGATGCCGGCTCATGACATCCGCGGCAGCCGCAACAGCTTCCAGCACATCGTCGGCTTCCACGGCCGGAACCAACCCCAGATGCCTCTCGGGGAAAAAGTTCCGGGTTTGCCGAGGAATCACTCCCAGCACCGGTATCCCGCAGCACTGTTCTATCGATTGCCTGAGCACGGTTTCGTGCCTTTTCCCGGACACCTGGTTCAAAACGACCGCGGCAATATTGACGCCTTCATCGAGCTTCTGGCATCCCATGACCATCGCGGCCGCCGTGCGCGTCACCTTGGAGCCGTCAACCACCAGAACCACCGGACAGGCCAGAAGCTTGGCCAACTCGGCGGTCGAATAGCTGCCTTTGGCATCGACACCGTCGTGGATTCCACGGTTTCCCTCGATCAGGCTGACGTCGCTTCCGGCAGAGCGCACTCCAAAAGAGCTGACGATCTGCTCGGACGTCATGAGAAACTGGTCGAGGTTGTAACAGGCCCCGCCCGAGGCGGCGCTAAGCCAGCCGGCGTCGATATAATCGGGGCCTTTTTTGAACACGGAGATACGCAGCCCGAAGCTTTTCTTCCATGCGGCAGCAAGCCCCAGCGTAACAACCGTTTTGCCGGCCCCGCCGCGCATGCCCGCAATCAGGAGGCGCGATCTTTTTAATTCCATACAAAAAACCTCGAAGCAAGAAGCAGGGAGCATGGAGCAGGAAGCCGGAGACAAAGTGCAATCATCCCCACTTCCCGCTACCCGCTCCTCGCTACCCGCTCCAGAACTTCTAGAACTTGAACTGCGTTGTCGTTCTCCAGGTGGTCATGGCCAGACGGTAATCGTCAATGTGCTCATGATTGAACTCGAGACCGGTCTTTTCAAAGAATCGTTCCCAACCGATGCGGTTGATCCACTCGCCGACTCTTTCATAACGGCGTCCACCTTCAGCGTAGGCCTCGACGATCTTTTTGATCGTCTGGACCGTGGTGGGCCATCTGGGCGGTTCGTTGGGAATGTAGGGAACAGCCAGCTTCGAGAACATCGGGGCCGATTTAACGTTGGAAACCTTGCCGCCAACCCACAGAGCGATACCGTCGCCTTCCGCATCAGCCAGAGGAAGGGCCGGACACATGGTGTAGCAGTTTCCGCAGAACATGCAGCGGCTGTTGTTGATCTCGACGCTTTTGCGCTCGCCGAATTTCTTGGGCTTGATGGCCGCGGTCGGGCATGCGGCGATTACCAGAGGAATCTCGCATACGTTCTGAACGCGTTCATTTTCGACGAAAGGCGGTTTTCTGTGCACGCCCAGGATAGAGATATCCGAGCAGTGAACAGCGCCGCACATATTCAGGCAGCAGGCCAGAGCGATGCGGACCTGCGCGGGCAGCTTGTGGCTGCCGAAATAGTCGAACAGCTCGTCCATAACCGCCTTTACAACGCCGGAGGCGTCGATGGCCGGCGTGTGGCAGTGCGCCCAACCCTGGGTGTGAACGATATTGGTGATGCTGTTTCCGGTACCGCCGATGGGGAACCAGTTACCTCTTCCGCGCAGATCGGTCAGCAGAGGTTGCAGCTTCGCCTTGTCGCTCACCAGGAATTCAATGTTGTTCCTGGTGGTCCATCTCATGTGCCCGTCGCAGTACTTATCGGCGATGGAGCACACTTCGCGGATGTATTCGGTGCTGATCAGACGGGCGGAACCTACACGAACCGAGTAAATCGCCGCGCCGGACTCCGAAACGTGCATCAGTACGCCGGGCTCCAGGATTTCGTGGAACTTCCACTTACCGAAATTATCTTTGATGACCTGCGGGAAGTACATGTCATATTTCGGTGGACCAATATCCGTGATTCGATCTTGCATCACATTGTTTGGATCAAAAGCCATTTTTCACACCTCCTAAGCCTGATGCCGTTTACGATATTCAACCGCGTCATGGTCCCAACCGCCGGGGACACCCGCTGGATCGTAGAAAATGTAGGGGTTGTATCTGGGAGTATTCACCATGCGTGGATCGGGTTCCAACTCGACGGCCTTGAGGAATTCGCGCAGGCTGAGGCGCTGGATGGTTTCACCGAGGCGTTCACGGTTCTTGCCGTTTTCCATCCACCAATCCCACACTTTTTCGACATATTCCTTGAACTCGGTGTAGGGCGATTCCATTTTGATAAACGGAATGATAACGCTCGAAAGCTGCGCACCCTCGAGAATCGGGGCCTTTGCGCCCATGAGGATCGTCGCGCCTGTATCGAGGCCGGGACGAAGCGCACGGGGCATAACGCGGATACAATGCATGCAGCGCACGCAGTCTTCGTTGTAAATTTTCAGGGTTTTTCCGTTTACTTCCATGCACTTGGTGGGGCAAAGATCGATCACTTCAGCCTTGATATCGAAATCTTTGCGCGCGCCGCCGGCTCCGCCGTGCGGAACGATTTCGCCGCCGATGTAGGCGCTGACAGCGTCCTGGTCGATGCGAATATCGTCGCGCCAGGTCCCGATGATGGAGCAATCGGCGCGGGCGATGGCCGCCACGCAGTCCATCGGGCAACCGGAGGACTTGAACTTGAACTTATAGGGGAACATCGGCCGGTGAAGAGCATCCTGGAATTCCTGCGTCAGGTCGTAAATGATGTCCTGGGTGTTGATGCAGGCCCATTCACAACGCGACATTCCGAGGCAGCCTTCGGGGCTTCTCAGGTTGGAGCCCGAGCCGCCCAGATCCATTTTCAGATCATGGGTCAGTTCATAAAAGATAGGCTCCAGCTGATCGGTGGTGGTCCCCAGCAAAACGATATCACCGGTGGACCCGTGCATGTTGGTCAAACCGCTGCCTTTTGCGTCCCAAATGTCGCAAATTTTGCGCAGAATGTCCGAGGTGTAGTACTTGCTCGCAGGCTGGTTTACGCGCATGGTATGGAAATGGGCCACATTGGGGAAAAGGTCGGGACGGTCGCAATACCGGCCGATAACGCCTCCGCCGTATCCGAAAACACCGACGATACCGCCGTGTTTCCAGTGACCTTCTTTTTCCTGGAAGGACAACTCCATCAGGCCAAGCCAATCTTCACACATCTTATTGCCTTTGACCGCCAGTCTCTTCACATCACTTACGAAGCTAGGCCATGGGCCCTTTTCCAGCTCGTCAAGCATAGGGGTTGCGTGTTTCAGCGCCATTCGTTTACCTCCGTTAGTGTCACTTTAGACTTCCACTCTTACACGATTTGCCACAGGACCCGTCGGGTAACTTTTCCTCACCTCCCTTTCGCAATGCGCATTTCTCCCTCGGATATCTCGATTTCCGGTGGTGGTGCAAATACCCAATGGAAAGAACTCATCGGCAGGTTTGGAAGGGCAGGGTTAATTCATTCCCTCTTCTTCTTTCGCTACATCGCCTTCACTGGGTAGCATGTACATCGTCGTGCTGCCACTCGACCAGTACTTCAGCTTTCCTTCGGTGATCAGTTCGTTCACGACCTTTTTGGCCTGCATCATCTTGATTTCCGGAACGGCCTTGCAAAGATCGTTGAAATAAAGTTTGCTTTTTTTCTGCTGCTTCACATATTCGATGATTTTGTCTTTGGCTTCCTCGTACATTTTTTTGGTCTCCTGTGCCGTTAGCCTGAATAAAAGGGGGCCATCACCGCAACCCCCAGCTTGGAGTCTATATCTGCACGGGCCTGTACCGGCCCCCTTGGTCCTGTCGCCAATTAACTCCGGGGAAATCCTTTGTCAATTAAAAAATCCCGATATTTCAGAACCATCAAAGTCTTGGATAAAATGAGGACGGCGCTACGGCCGCTTGGAAACACTGAAAAGCTTTTCAACAAGGCCCCCTTGAGTTAGAATGCTTTGTTTTACGCCTCCAAGAGGCGGCAAACAGGCAACCGGGCTGAGCCCCTTAGCGGAAGGTCCATGAATTTCAGGGTTTTCCGCACTTTTTATTCGAATCCAGGCTATATACCCTAAGGAGAAAAAAAACACAATGACAAATACCGGCCATGAAACCAATGCTAAACTCAATCTCTACATCAAGTTTCTCAAAGAGCGGCTGGCATTCGAACCGCAGTCCGCGACCCTGCACTACAATCTGGGTCTGGCCTACGCTCACAAGGGTTTGCCCGCCGAGGCCATCTCCGAATTCAAGCAGTCTCTGGAGTGCGAGCCCAATCTGGCCGAGGCCTATGTCAATCTTGGCGGCCTCTACGCGGACAGCGAACCGGAAAAGAGCATTGAGGCAAATATAAAAGCGCTGGAAATTAATCCCGATCTTGGCCCCGCTCACAGCAACCTGGCCTTCGGATATCTTCGCGACGGCAAACCGGACAAAGCGGTGATACACGGCAAAAGGGCACTGGAACTCATGCCCGGTTCAGCCAGGGCCTACCAGTTGCTCGCCGCCGCCTACATCGCGGCGGACCAATTGGAAGACTCCGCCGAACTCTCCCGAAAAATGCTGCAGGATGGTGTATCGACCGGCGCCGCTCACTTCAACCTGTCGGTCGCTCTTTATGCCCTGGGCAAAGAAGAGGAAGCGGAGGAACACGCTCGCGCGGCCAAGGAACTGGGCTATACGCCCAATCAAGAGTAACGGGGTAAAAACACAGAAATAACGAGGCAGAGATGAAAATTGCCCAAAACAGCTTTGTGGTAATCGAATACAGTCTGAAGCTAAATGACGGCTCCTACGTAAAAGGCGAAGATGAACCTGCGTCCATGAATTTCGTAGTGGGGTACAACCAGCTCATTGCGGCCCTGGAAGAAGCTCTCACCGGTCTTGAGCAGGGAGCGCGCAAAGAAGTGATCATCCCCGCCGCCCATGCATTTGGCGAACACGACGAGGAGCAGGTAAAGACCTATACACTTTCCGAATTTCCCGCCGGCCAAGACCTTGTGGCCGGCAAATGGGTCATAGCCAAAAACAACGGCACCGGCTCCCAGTACAGTTACTTTGTGCGCCAAAAGACGGATTCGACCATTACGCTGGACTATAACCATCCTCTGGCGGGAAAAGACCTGCACTACAACGTCACCGTGGTACTTGTAAGACCCGCGCTGGCCGAAGAACTGGAATTTTTGCGCCCCTGCGAACACGGGGCGCAAACGGAGTCAGGGGCAAATTGAAAATCCACCGCGGAGACGCAGAGACGCGGAGGGAAAGCTTCACTGAAAAACCGAGGCTGGGAGATTGATACCAGGTTGCGTTCAAGACTTACCTGATGGGTTGCGCTTCCGCTCCACCCATCCTACGCCAGCCCGTCGAGAGCCGCTGCAGGATGGGTGAAACGCAGTGAAACCCATCTGTACCGCATCCCGGGAGGCGGCGGCCCCGCTTGAACGTAACTTCGTATCAAACGTCCGGAAAAATCTTAGGAGAGGGAGGAGATGGACAGAAACCAGGCGAGCGGGAAGCAAGCACCGCTGATGAACGTAGATTGCACACTGGCAGGTATTTTTTTATATCCGCGTCCATCTGCGGTGAGATCTTGGTAGTTCATACCAAGTTGCGTTCAAGATTTGCCTGGTGGGTTGCGCTTCCGCTCCACCCACCCTACGCCAGCCCGTCGGGAACCGCTGTAGGATGGGTGAAACGCAGTGAAACCCATCTGTTTGACGCGTCTTGAACGCAACTTCGTATGAGTGCGCAGCGAGTAGGTTGGGCCAAGCGCAACGCAGCCCAACAAAAACTTTCCATTGGACGGGTATTGCTCTCGGTCTGCTTTCTCTGCGTCTTGCGGTGGAATCAGTCTTTCCCGAACAGTTCCTTCATACGCACCAGCAACATCAGGTCCCCGGAAGTTTTGTACTTTTGCTCCATAAACATCTGCTGCCCGTCAGCTTTTCCGGTCACCACGTCCATCCAGGTGTCGAAGGCGGATTCCACAATCAAGTCCGGGGCAGCGGCCGCCCCGTCCCTTGCCTCGATCTTTCCACCATCGATCACAAAATGACAGCTTCCCTCGACTCCGCCTGAAAACGTGAACTGCATGACGGCCTTGAGATTTCCGGCACGCTCGGGGTTAAACCCCTGGGACATGATCATCATGAACGTTTGGACCGAATCAGGGCGCGGGACCAGATTTTTTTTGGCGAATTCTTCGGGCGTCACCCCTTCCCGGATGCAGGACTTCCAAAATAGGTTGGCCATTTGCGCAAAAGAATCCAGGTCCCCGATCGGTTGGGTTATACGCTCCATCGTTTCGGCGCTGATCTTTCCCGATTGGACGATCTCGCGGCCCCCCAGGGCGACCGCCTGCAGGATGCTTCGCCGGGTATCACCGTACTGGGGCCAGGGGAGCATTTCGGCGCCCGGCCGGTAGATCTCGGCCACCAGGCCGTTTCGAAACACGAAATTTGCATATCCGGAGAGCTGATCGAAAACCGACGGATCGGTGAACCCCGCAACGGATAAAACGACAGCTTTGGGCGGATTATGCCGTAAAGGATGGGAAGCTCTCCCCTCCACCCGGGTGATAAAGGGCTCTAAAAAAGGCAGCGTACGTTCCAGCAAAGCCTTCATCGCAGCGTTCATGGTGTAGTAATACAAAGGGGTGGCATAAACGGCGATATCGGCTTCCAGCCATTTCGGAAACAACTCGGCCGTCATGTCGTCCTTGTGAACACAGACCCCTGGAGTCTTCGTCCAGCATGTGTAGCAACCGATGCAGTTGTTAATCTTCTTTTTGCGCAAGGCGACAACCTCGACTTCCGCTCCGGCTTCCCGCATGCCTTCCACCAAAGCATCCAGCATTATGCCCGTTTTACTCACGCCCTCGGCCCTGGGACTGGAATTAAAAGCTATTACTTTCATCGCGCTCTCCTTTTAGCACATGCTAAATTCAGCGTCCAAAGCACACCTTCAACCTCTTTCGGCTCTAACAGCCTCAATCACCAGTGAAAGATCGTCGGCCAGATTATCGAAATATCGAATACCCATCTGGAAGCAAAGCTGCTGAAATCGGTCCGCGCGGACTTCAACTTCGGACCGGATGGCTTCGAGATCACCGCGCAACCGCTTCACCGCATCTAGTTGGACGAGAACAATTTGCTCCCGCTCCTCGCCAGAAAGATGGGCGAAAAAGAAAAGCCTCATCAAAAAAGCCCTCTTGGGCTGTTCCGGCACAAAGGGAGACCTCAGGGCTTCCAGGAAAGCCTGCCTTCCGGCTTCGGTTATCGTATACACTTTGCGATTGGGCGCTCCATCACCAATTTCCACCCGCTTGGTGATCAGGCCCCGGGATTCCATTTTCTTCAGGCTCGGGTAAATGGAACCGTAGCTAAGACCGGAGAAAAAGGAAAAGGACATCGAAAAAGCCTTCCTGAGATCGTAGCCCGTCATGCTGGAACGTATGAGAAAGCCGAGCAGAACCGATTGCACGTCCATGATGCCCCTTTATCGCCATGTTATATATCGCTACGATATAGGTCAAGAAAAAAAATAATTACCTTCCCCCTTGCGCCGCTGGTTGCTCCAAATCTAACCCCGCCCTTTCCTCTCTTTTAGCCAGGCGCAAAAATCGACGATGATTTGGGCGCGCCTTTCTTCCTGGATAAGTCCCCGGCAAAGGTCGAAGAGTTCTTTGTGGACAGAGACCGATTCCCCGGAGATCCCGGCCGACCCGAAGTATTCCCGCACCAAGGCGGAGGCCTTCAGACTGGCCGAACTGAAAATCCTCTCCCGGGGGTCCTTGGGGAGTTCGAAGGGGTCCCAGTTTTCATACCCGATCCGGAGGATTCTTTCCTGCCCGCGTTTTGCCATGCCGTCAAACACACCCTTTTTTCTGCGTTCGTACTCTTCCTTGTCAGTCATTGCAAACTCGATAAATAAGAAAAGGTCGATATCATCAGCACCCGGTGGGCTGACACCGCTCATTCCAGAAAAGCTTGAGCCTAATTTTCTTGTATTCTTTGGTGCTAAAGAGGATACGGAAGTTGCCCAGGCCGGTGGCGCCCGCCAGCCTGTTTGCGACTTGCTCACACTGCTCGGCGCTGCGCGTGTGAATCATGGCATAAAGGTTGTACGGCCATTGCGGAGGGCAGGCCGGCCTGCTGTAACAGTGGCTGACCTCCGGATAGGTGGCAAGTATGGCGCCGATATCGTCCATGCGCTCCTCGGGGCAGTTCCATACCACCATGCCATTGGCCCGAAATCCCACCTGGCGGTGGTTGAGCACGGCGGCAAAGCGCCGGATAACCCCCTGTCCCATCCAGGCTGAAACAATGTCGAGCAGCTCGGATTCCGACATTTTCAGGGAATCGGCCCATACGGCAAAAGGCCTTTGAACAAGGGGCAGATCCTCCTGGATACATTTTACGATCGCTATATTGTCCGGCGTGGGTACGAAGCACACCCTGATTTCGGTTGGCGCCAGCACCGGCTTTTCTTCCGCGGGGTCCCAGTCTCCCTCGCCGAGGACATCGAGGACCACGGCCAGTTTATATTTTTTAAGGGCCGGCAGAACGAGAGCCGGCAAACCGCCCGCCCTGGCGGCAAGCCCGTCCACCACCCCATCGAGGCTCTGCCCGGGAGGCGCCGCGATTGTAAACCACATGTTGAAATCGCCGGGGCGAAGGTAATTGTGGCTCACTCCGGGGTATGAGTTGACGATGGACGCAACGCGCTCCAACTCCTCGGGCGGGACCGCCATGGCCACAAGCGAGCTTCGGTAGCCCAGGGCCCCCGTGTTGAAGATGGCGCTGATCTGGCGAATAACGCCATCATTTTTCAGCGAGCCGAGCCGTTCGAGCGTTTCGCCCTCGGAGATATCGAGCCCCTGCGCCAGCGCCCTGTAAGGGTGCGAAACGATCGGAAATGAGCGTTGGACCCTGTCGAGAATGACCCGGTTGGTCGAATCCAAAACAATGCTCCCGGAAAATAGGTTCGGTAAATGAGACAATTCCGTACGCACGGTCTACCCGCTTATCTTCGTTTTATATACCCGGCCAACTTCCAAGACAAGCTAAGCTTTGCTACTATTGGCTCCGGATAAATTTTTCACCGAGGTGGCCACATCATGGACAAAAAGAGCTCGAATTCCACTGTTCCGCCAATTAGATGCTTTGTAAACACCGGCTCGCGGCCGGTCCCGCTCGACTCCGGACCCGAAGGGGCGGCCACGGGCCGCCAGATGCTGCCCGGGGAGACCGGTATGACCTACGGGCAATACCTTGGCCTGGTTGCCGGCCTGCTTTCCCAAAACTCTTTCCAAATCCCGGGAGAGCTTCTCAAAAAGCAGCCAAAGCCTTGGCCAAAACTCGAAGCGTCCTCATCCTTAGAACTCATAGCGGAAAAGCACGGGGCGCTCTACTCCGTTTCGCGTCTGCGGGTGAGATTCGGGGATGATATCCTTCAGTTTGCCGTAAACTGCGCCTTTTCACCCCAACAGCAGGCATTCCTCCAGGTCGAGGTCGATCTTCTCTCGGAGCTTGGGGCCAGATTCGATCTGCCCTACATCCCCACTCCCTTCATTGCCGCACAGAGCCCCGGCCTGATGCTCTTCATCGCCCAGTGGTTCGAAAACCACCACGAGTTCCACCTTTCCGCCGCCGGCTCCGGGGCCCCGGCCATAAAGATTTGGAACGACACGGGGGAGCGAAAAGTCATCGAGAGTCCCAAAATCCTCGAGCTATACGCCCAGGCAGCACAGATCCTGACGTCATACCTCGACATTGACACATTTTCCCAAATCTATCCGTGGCACCACGCGGCGGGTGATTTCATAATCGACGACACCCAAACCCCCACCAGCCTCAGGCTGATAACCGTAAGAGGCTATCGGCCCCTGCTCTCGGAAGACTCCGACTGCCGGAACAAATTGTTGGGGGCCTTGCATTTTCTAATCAATCTGTGCATCAGGATGAGAATCGACCGGCTCGACGGCGTGGGAGAACTTGCCTGGGCCGGTGCGCATTGCCTGCCCGGGGTGGTTCGCGGATTTAGGCAAGCGTGGGAAAGCCGGCGCAAAAATAGCACCCTGCCAAGAGCCGAGGAGATTTTTTCACTGTTCCGGGCCCTCTCGGTGGAAGAAAGGATGGCCTTTGCGGAAGCCGTCGCCCTGGACGGGATGATCGAGGCGGACGAAAGCGAGTTTTTATTGGCCCGCCTTCCGGCCTGCATGGTCGAACTGGCCAACACCTTGGAAGACTGCCGCTTTTAGGAGAATTTTTGCGATGGGCAGGACAAATTTATTCCGCCTTCTTTGAAGAGGCAAACTCAACTTTTGTACCAGCGGCTTCCAGCCGCGACTCGATTTGTTCGCGACTGCAAGCCCGCACCTCATACGAAGTTGTGTTCAAGGCGCGTCAAACAGATGGGTTTCACCCATCCTACAGCGGCTCTCGAGGGGCTGGCGCAGGTTGGGCGCCCATCAGGCAAATCTTGAACGTAACCTGGTATCAACATACAATTATCTTTAAGTCGTCCCATGCGTCCTATGCCTTCCAATTCTATTGTACTATCTATTGACAGCCGGACCGACCGGCTCTAGCTTAATAATTGGGCAGGATGGATCGTCCATTTTGTCTGTTTCAGTGACCATTCCAGGGCAGGCATTCCGCCTGCCTTTTTTTCCGTCAGAATTCGATTCCCTTGCTTGCTTTCAATCCTCGGTCCGGAAAAGGGTGCTTTATCATCTTCATTTCCGTCACCAGGTCCGCGATGGCCACCAGTTCCTCGGGGGCGTTTCTTCCGGTCACCACCACATGGCTGGTCGTCCGGCTCTGGAGGCCCTCGATCACGGTTTTTAGCGGTAAAAGCCCCAGTGAAAGAATGATGTTCAGTTCATCGAGCACAATCATATCGTAGCCGGCGCGGTTAATCTGTGAGAGCGCCTCCTGCCACCCGGCTTCAGCCAAGCGCCGGTCTTCTTCCAGGTTCTCTTTTTTCCAGGTAAAACCGGTTCCCAGGGGTTTAATTTGGATCTCTTCGACTTTTTTAAGGGAGTTCAACTCACCGTAACTCCAGGCGCCCTTTATGAACTGCAAGACGAGCACTTTCATACCATGCCCCGCCGCGCGCAGGGCCATACCCAGCGCAGCGGTCGTCTTCCCTTTCCCGTGTCCTGTAAAGACTATCAACAACCCCTTTTCAGGTTTCACCTTTTCTCCCGATTTCGCAAAAAAAAAGCGGGCCGAAGCCCGCCGATCTTTTAAAAATACCGCCCCCCGACTGTAAAGTCGCCGGGATAACGAACTAAGTTATTGCCAAGGCCTCACGAATGCTTTTCCGGTGAACTCTCGGTTTTGGTCTCGGTTTTGCTCTCGGCAGCACTGGGTTTGGTTTCCGCCGGTTTTGCCGTGCTTTGATTTTTGCCGGCATAGTCGGTTGTGTACCAGCCAGAACCCTTAAGGTGGAAAGTACTCATAGAGATGAGCTTCCGGAGCTGACCGTCGCATTCTTCACAATGGGTCAACGCCGGGTCTGAAAATCGTTGCATGGCCTCAGTTGTTTTCCCGCATTTTGAGCATTCGTACTCATAGATCGGCATAAGTCCGCCTCCTCGCGCAATCCATCATATGTCCATTGAAAATCTAATTCATTATAAGTCCGAGCGATTTAATGTCAAGTATCATGAACGTCCACCTCAGGGATAAACCTGCTCGATGGCCCCCTTCTGGACCTGGAAAATCGAGTATTGGCGCGACAGGTCACCCCCCTGGCTGACGGAATAATTTCCCGTAACCCCTTCAAAATTTTTGGCCTGATCGATCAGGCTCTGGAACAAAGCGCCGCGGCTGGTGGCGCCGCTCCCGGAGCTTCTGGCCTGCAGCAGCATGCTGAGCGCATCATAGGCCTGCGCCTCCAGATAAGTAGGCGCGGCGTTGTAGAGCCCGGTGTATTCTTTTTCGAAAGCCTGGACCTTAGGATTGGCGCTTTTCGGATAAAAGGAGGTGGCAAACATCGCCCGGTCCACGTAGACCCCGCCCGACTGCACCAGGGAAGGCTCGCTCCACAGGTTGGTCCCCAGCAGCGTTACCCCCACAATGTTGTTGTAGGGAAGCTGGGGTGCTATCAGAGAAACAACGCTCACCTCGTCGGGAATGAAAACGGCATCGAAGGGCGTGCCTTCGATATCCGAAAGCGGGGCGTTCTTCTTGGCTATCTCCATCAACTGGTGCAGGGGCGCTGTAAAATCGGTGCTCTTTTCCGTGTAGGAAGCGCTGGCCATCATCTGCCCACCATTTTTCTGCACGGTTTCAGCGAAAATCTTGGCCAGCTTTTGCCCGTAGCGGTCATCGGGATAAAGACAGGCAAAACGTTTATATTGCAGCTTGTCACGACAGTATTTCACCAGGGTGTCAACCAGGTCGCGGCTATCGATAAAGGCGTGCAGGACAAAGGCGTCGTTGGCTCCGCCCTCCTTCTGGGTCAAAGAGAGCAGCGGCACGCCCTGACGGTCCGCCATAGGGGCGACTGTGCGGTTTGCCTGGGCCCCAAGCGGCCCGACTATGGCCGAAACGCCATCGCGTTTCACCAGTTCGTTATACGAGCGGGCGGCGGTGTCGGGGTCCAGGCCGGCGTCCTTGATGTCCAAAGTGACGTTTTCATTGGGGTGAGAAGACTTCCAATCGGAAAGCGCCATGTTGAGCCCGCGGATAACCATGTCCCCGTATACCGAGTTGGGGCCCTTGAGCGGAACCATGACTCCTATTTTATCAGTGCTAAGAGGAATGTTGCCTTCAACCACTCCAACGCCCCTGACAGACGCCTGTATGTCCTGGGCCAGCGGGTGGTCGGGGTTTTGGGCCAGAAGTCGGCTCAACAGCTGGCGGGCATCATCTTTGTTCCCGTTGGCGGTTTCGATTTGAGCGTAGCGAAAATCGAGGAAGACTTTCATGAAACCGGAAGGGTTCTTCTTATAAAGTCTGTCGATGACCCCTTCATCGGCTTTGGCAAGCGTGCGTACGGTCAGATCGGTGAGGGTTTTTTTCTGCTCCGCGCTCCTGGCCTCCGAAAAGCCGGAAGTACACCAGTCAAAAGCGGTATCAGTATCATTTCGGGAATTGTAAAAGCCGATCATCAGCTTCGCCAGGCCAAAACGAACCCCGGGATGGTCCTCGGACTCCCGCCACAGCTTGACCGCCTCCTTCATGACCTCGTGCTGCTTGCCCTCGCGCACCAGCAACCGGAGCTGGTTGAGTCTGGCCGAAGGTATCCCGTCCCATCGGGGGTATTGGTATACGAGATAGTCGAGATACCGGGCCGCCAGGTCCAACTGCCCCTCGGCCAGATAAACCTCCCCGATTCTGTTCATCGATTTCGCCGCCACGGCCGTACCCGGAAACTCCTCGCTGATCCGTTTCCAAAGATTGATGGCGCCCGGCGTATCTCCGCCTCGATAGCTCTCCTCGGCCCGCTGGTAAAGCCCGGCGGCATCGGGTGGGGTAACGGTTGTGAAGCTGGCCGACAGATTGGGCGGCGCCTGTTTTCCGCCGCCGGCACAGCCGGTGAGAATTGCCAGGACGAGCAGGCCAAAAAGCCATCCGCCTTTCTTATAATTACCCATAGAAAGATGCCTCTTGCGGGAAGTCAGCACGCCCCCCGATATAGGGAGAAATTTGCCCCGCCTCCACTGATTCCCTTATGTGAAAGTAAAACAGGGGCACACCTGCCAGTGTGCCCCTTAATACATCGGAAAAGGTTTCAAGAAAAGGTCAAATGAAAAAATTTCGCCTCTATACCTATTTCTTTACTTCCTCGAAGTCGGCGTCGACCACATCGTCATCGGGCTTTTTCTGCTGCTGAGCCCCGGCTTCTTCACCTCCGGCGCCCGGCTGGGCCTGCCCGCCCGCGGCCCGCTTGTAAGCCTCCTCAGCCACCTTGTGGGAGAGCTGCATCAAGGCATCGAGATCCTGCTGAATAGCGTCCTTGCTGTCGCCTTCCATGGTGGCCCGAAGTTTTACGATTTGGGCTTCTATGTCCGCTTTGGTCTTCTGATCGATCTTGTCTGCCATCTCCCGCATGGTTTTCTCCGTGCTGTAGATGAGAGTATCGGCCTGGTTTCTGACCTCGATCAGTTCGCGTTTCTTCTTGTCCTCTTCGGCGTGCGCCTCGGCTTCCCGCACCAGGTTCTTGATCTCGTCGTCGTTAAGACCGCTGGAGGCGGTGATCTGGATGGACTGTTCTTTCTGGGTCGCCATGTCCTTGGCCGAAACATGCACTATGCCGTTGGCATCTATATCAAAGGTGACCTCGATCTGAGGAATGCCTCGCGGAGCGGACGGAATTCCAACCAGGTCGAACCTTCCCAGGGTCTTGTTGTCCGGCGCCATCTCGCGCTCTCCCTGCAGCACATGGATGGAGACCGCTGTCTGGTTGTCGCTTGCGGTCGAAAATATCTGGCTCTTGCGGGTGGGAATGGTGGTGTTTCGCTCGATGAGCTTAGTCATGACACCGCCAAGAGTTTCGATCCCAAGCGAAAGCGGGGTAACGTCCAGAAGCAGTACGTCCTTTACGTCGCCTCTCAATACGCCGCCCTGAATGCCTGCCCCTACCGCCACGACTTCGTCGGGGTTTACGCCCTTGTGAGGCTCCTTGCCGAAAAATTCCTGCACCTTTTGCTGAACCCTGGGCATTCTGATCATACCGCCAACCAGTATCACCTCGTCGATTTCGCTGCGGGAAAGACCGGCGTCCTTAAGGGCCTGCTCCATGGGAGGGAGCAGCTTGTCCACCAGTTCTTCCACCAGAGATTCCAGCTTGGCCCTGGTAAGCTTTATGTTCATGTGCTTGGGCCCGGAGGCGTCCGCGGTGATGAAGGGCAGGTTGATCTCCGTTTCCATCGTCGTGGAAAGCTCTATCTTTGCCCTTTCCGCGCCTTCCTTGAGCCGCTGGAGGGCCATCTTGTCGGTCCTCAGGTCTATTCCGTAGTCCTTTTTGAACTCGCTGGCCAGCCAGTCGATTATACGCTGGTCGAAATCCTCCCCGCCAAGGTGGGTGTTGCCGTTGGTGGATTTAACCTCGAAGACCCCCTCGCCGATCTCCAGTATGGAAATATCGTAGGTCCCGCCGCCAAGGTCGAATACGGCGATCTTTTCGTCCTTCTTCTTGTCCAGTCCGTAGGCAAGAGAGGCCGCCGTGGGTTCGTTTATGATGCGCAATACATTGAGGCCGGCAATTTTTCCGGCGTCTTTTGTGGCCTGCCTCTGGCTGTCATTGAAGTAGGCGGGAACCGTAATGACCGCATCGGTTACCTTTTCCCCCAGGTAGTCTTCCGCCGTTTGCTTCATCTTGGTCAGGATAAAAGCCGAGATCTCCGTGGGGCTGTAATCCCTGCCCCGAATCCGTATATTGGTATCCCCGTTGCCCGCCCGTACGATCTTGTAGGGGAGGACTTTCGTATCGTCCAGGACTTCCGGCGTATCGAACTTGCGGCCGATGAGCCTTTTTACCGCGGAAACGGTATTCTCCGGATTGGTTATGGCCTGCCGCTTGGCAACCTGCCCAACCAACCTCTCGCCGCTTTCGGTAATGGCCACCATGGAAGGGGTCAGTCGGCTGCCTTCCGCATTGGTCAAGACCTTCGGCTCCTTCCCCTCCATGATCGCTACCACCGAATTGGTAGTCCCCAGGTCGATTCCTATAACTTTGCTCATTTAAGCGCCTCCTTAAGGGTTTGCCTTTAATCGTGTCTCCCGGGCCGTGGAGGGTGCGAACTCCAGGCTCCGCCGTGAGATATTTTCAGCATGTGGATTCTTTCGGGCTTCTCGCCACGGCGACCCTTGCAGGTCTAAGGAGCCTGTCCCGCAACGTGTAGCCTTTTTGAAATTCCCTGGTCACCGTCATGTCCGGATAGTCCGGGTTCTGCTCCTGAAGCACCGCCTCGTGCTTGTTGGGGTCGAAGCACTCGCCAACGGATTCGAAGGGCGCGGCGCCAAACCGGGCAAGCACATCGACAAAAGCCTTGAGGGTCATGCGCACGCCTTCCAGCAAACCCGCACAATTTTCGTTTTCTTTTTCGCCGTGTTCAATGGCCCGCTCCAGGTTGTCAATTACCTCGACAAGCTGACGCATAATGCTTTCATTGGCGTACGAGATGCCATCGGATTTCTCCCTTTCCAGCCGCTTTCTGGTGTTGTCCAGCTCTGCGGCAAGCCTCAGGGTGCGCTCCTGGGCATCTTTCAGCTCACTTTCCCGCTTCTTTAGAAGCTCAAGGCAATCCTCCGGGACGTCCTGCGAAGCCTCGGCCCCGATTTCCACCTGGTCTTCGGAGGCGGCTCTTTTGTCCGTGGGTCTTCCATCAACCTTTATCAAACTGTTCCCTCCGTCTTCATGCCACCACATATTTTCGGCGCCGATTCTCAGGCCTCATCGGCAATTTCGAGCATCTGGCTCAAGAACTGCGCCGTAAATTCCACAATCGGAATAATCCGCGAGTAGTCCATGCGAAGCGGCCCAATCACGCCCAGCACCCCCAGCGGGGTATCGCCCCGCCGAAAGGGGGCCGAAACAAGGCTCATTTCCTGCCACTCCCGCAAAAGTTCCCCCTCGGTCCCCAACACGATCTGGATTCCGGTCGAAGCCTTGAGGGCCTCGTCCAGAAGCCTGATCATCTTGGACTTGTCCTCAAAGGCCTGCAGTATCCGCCTCATTTGCTCCACGTGGGCGAACTCCGGGTTGTCCAGAAGGTTGGTTTTGCCTTCTATGTAGATCGAGCTATCCTCGATCGCATACTGGATCGCCCGGTTGGCCAACTGCAGGGCCCGCGAAAAGAGCCGGTCGAAAAGCGCCTTTTCGCCCTCCATTTCCTCCCGGATGCGCTGCTTCACCCTTGAAAAGGGCACATTGCGAAGAAGCTCGTTGATGTACAGGCTGTACTTGTCCAGTTCGGCCTGCACTATTTCTTCCTTCGACTCGATATGCGTCTGATGGACCAGGCCCGCCTTCGAGATGAGAATGACCATTATATCATTTGGGCCCAGCCGCAGGAATTCGATATGTTTGAACGACGCTATCGACTGCCTGGGCCAAAGGACCACGCCCGCCTGCCGGCAGAATTGCGAAAGCAGCAGGGAGGTGCCGCGCAGAAGTTCGGCTATGTCCTGCGGCCTGTTCTGAAGCGCGCCGCGGATCCGCTCCTTTTCCGTCCCGCCCAGCTGGCGAGATCTCATGATGGAATCCAGGTAGAGCCGCAAACCCTTTACGGTGGGAATTCTTCCGGCCGATGTGTGCGGCTGGTGCAAAAGCCCCATTTCCTCAAGGTCCGCCATGACGTTTCGAATCGTGGCCGGACTGACATTCATGACGCTTCTTTTGGAAATGGTCCGCGAGCCCACCGGCTCGCCCGTTTCAATATAATCGGTGATAATCGCTTCCAGAACGATCTGATCGCGTTGCGTAAGCTCAATCACATTCGCTGTCTCCCTGTTGGTAGCACTCATCCCAAAAGAGTGCTAAAGAAACCTAGTGCTATCGGAGACATTTGTCAAGACGCAAGCCCCGGATCCTTAGACTTGTTTGCCAATTATGGCGCAAAATCCCTGGAGGAGATCCAGGACCCTGGCGGTTTGCTCTTCGGTAAGGCTTCCGCAGCCACAGCCAGGGGTAAAGAGCGAATGAGCGATCACTTCCCGGTAACTGATTTTCCCCGCGCTCAGCGCTTCGACCTGGCTTTTCCACCGTGCGGCCAACCCTTCCGCGCTCTCCGAGCTTATGGCCCCGGGGTCCGAGGTAGGTATGACCCCCCAGGCCATGTTTCCGCCCCTGCCGATAAAATCGAAATATCCTTTTTCATAGAGGGCGAACTTTTCGAAATACCCGTAGGAGTCAAAGTTTATGATGTCCACCTTGGAGTCGAAAACCAGCTGCCAGTCGGTATTTGCGCAGACGTGAACCCCGGCCAGACCACCTGCGGCGTGGACGGCCTCGACCACTTCGCCAAGAAGCCTCACCACCAGTTCGCCCGAGACGGTAATCAGGGCCGAGGAGCCAAACCCGGCCAGGCCCGGTTCATCGAGAAAGATAATGACCGGAAGGCCGAATTGGCGCATGATCTCGATCTGCCAGCGGGCCTTGAGCCCCAGGAGCTTGGGAACGATATCCAGGAAGCGCTCGTCATAAATAAGGGCCCGCCCGTCCTGGTCTTTGAGACCGCACAGGAGGGTGAAAGGCCCGGTCACCTGGCCCTTTATGGCGCGCGGGACAGTACCGTTCCCCTTCACTTTCTCGATAAACTCCCGGAAAGTCGCCCCGGTTTGCTCACCCAGTCTGAAAGGCGAATCGTCGACCTTGAGCGCTCCTTCCGTAACGGCCAGGAATTGCTCGTAGAAACGCAGCACCTCGGCGTCGAATTCAGGCGCGCCGCAATCGACAAACTGACGGTTCCCGGAGCTCACAAACCCCGGCAACCCCTCCACATATTGGACCATCATCCCTTCGGCCGGATAAAAGGGCAACTGGGGCCATACGGGAATCTCGGGCGCCGTCTTCAGCACCAGGTCGATTGTGCCGGCGCGCTCCTTTTGAGGCATGCTGCCGATCAGCGTAGCGCAGCCCAAACCAAGAAAGTCGTTCAAAACGCGGCTCCTTTCGCAATGATCAGTGATGAGTGAGCAGTGGTCCGTGATCGATTCACTCTTTACCGCTGTCCGGAATCGAATCGAAACCATAAGATCAGTGATGAGTGAGCAGTGGTCCGTGATCTGTCCGGAAGCGAATAGAATCCATAAGCATATTTTCGAAATAATCCCATCTTTGCCCCGTATCAAGTTTTATTTGCTTTTAATCCTTTTGCTGATTTACTAATGCTGCCACTCAACACTTCAGGAGGGATAAATGGGCGAAGATCTCAAGAAAATGTATCGGACGATGATGGAGGATCATTTTCCGGATTCGCTGCGGGTGAGCTTCGGAGACCAGTCTCTGGTCTACAGGAAACGTTCCTGGAAGTTTCCCGACGACAAAACGGGCGAACTGATCGAAAAAGGGTTGCGCTACGGGGAAAACCCGGGACAGGAAGCGGCGCTCTACGAACTGATCGGCGGGAATCTAACGCTTGGCGGCTGCCGGTTTATCGATCCGGGCAGCGGCCTGGTGAGCGCCATTGCCGAGGAAGACATGCTCCAGGAAGGCAAACACCCCGGAAAAATCAACCTGACCGACCTGGACAATGGACTCAATATTTTGAAGTTCCTGATGGGAAAACCGGCCGCGGTGATCCTGAAACACAACAACCCCTGCGGCGCCGCCCTGGCCCCGAGCCTTTCCGAGGCCTACAACCGGGCAAATCGAGCAGACCGCATCGCCGCTTTCGGCGGCTGCCTGGTGGTAAATCGCGCCCTGGACAAAGCCACGGCCGAACTCATTTCCGAAAACTACCTGGAGGTGGTCGCCGCCCCCGACTATGAGGAAGGCGCCCTGGAGGTCCTGAAAAAACGGGCCAGCCTGCGCATCATCCAGGTATCCCGCATAGACCGGCTAAGTGATTACATCGGCAGGCGGTTCCTCGATTTCAAGTCGCTCATCGACGGGGGCCTGATCGTGCAGCAGTCGCCCCACTACGGTATCCGAAGCGCCGCAGACTTTAAACCCGCGGAATGCTCCTACCAGGGCAAAGCCTATACAATCGCCAGAAAGCCCACCGAACAGGAAACGGCCGACCTTCTTTTCGGCTGGTTCGTCGAACAAGGCGTTACTTCCAATTCGGTGCTCTATGTCAAAGACGAATGCACAGTGGGCATCGGCACGGGCGAACAGGACCGCGTCGGTGTGGCCGAAATAGCGGTCTACAAAGCTTACCAGAAATACGCCGACACGCTCTGCTTCGATAAATACAAGCTCTCCTACAAGGAGCTGGAATTGGCCGTGGAAAAGGCAGAGCGTCCCCAAGAGGCCAAAGAAGAAATCGATTCCCTCACCAGGGAGGCAAAAGCCGGACTGATAGGCTCGGCGATGGTCTCCGACGCCTTCTTCCCCTTTAGAGACGGCGTCGATGTCGGCCTGCGCCAGGGAGTCAAGGCCATCGTACAGCCCGGGGGCTCCATGAGAGACTGGGAAGTGATCGAGGCCTGCAACGAAGCCGGAGTGACCATGGTGCTTACGGGGCAGCGGGCGTTCAAGCACTGAAATGCTGTTGATTTTTGGGCTGCGTCACTGACAGGGCGAAGGCGAAGCGAAGGCAAGGGCAAGGGCAAAAGAGCGGGGGAGCGTCTCCCCCGCGCCCCCCGGGATTCGGCCATACGCGCTGTGCGCGTATGGCCGAGCGCCGCCGCCCAAACATAATACCAGGTTGCATACAAGATTTGCCCGATGGGTTGCGCTTCGCTCCACCCATCCTACGCCAGCCCGTTGAGAACCACTGTAGGATGGGTGAAACGCAGTGAAACCCATCTGTTTGACGCGGGTGGCACAGGCAAGCATTGCCTGTGCCGAAGGCAAGAGGGTTTCTATGATGACGCGGTGATGTCGTCCCCCCCACCGGTCCTCTGTGAGGCCGGAAGTCCTGCTTTTTCTTGTCCGCGCAAAGCGCCTGGTGTGAGAGGATAAGTGGCAGTGCGCAAAACTTCTTTGCGATTAATTTTAGTAGCCACACTACTGATCATATCGATCCTGTATGTAATCATCCGCTCCAGCTATATCCTGATTCTTGGTTTCGGGATTGTGTGTTTTATTCTGATCTTCATGTGGTCGCCGCCGCCCAAACATAAGACTTTTTCGGACGCTGATCGAGTCAAGGCTATGTCCAGAGCCCTTGGCGGCAGTGGTCCGCCTGAGTTCTCGATACCGCCTGGAATTCCGGAAATAAAGCATCGGGCAAAACGTCGAAAGCGGAAGCGAAGATAGCCGGTGGCTTTCACGTTGTAACAAAGCGTTCCAAAATATAATGCCCCTTGTAGACAACCTTCGGCCACCGGAGAACAATCAAGCAAATCGCACTGGGCCATGGCAAAAAGGATCATTTCACACTTTATTGCTCTGTGATAAAATGGAAACATGAAAATATTTGATCCCGTACTGGCCCGATTTCGCGCGGCGCTCGAAGAGATTTACGGGGAAAGCCTTGAGCGCGTGGTGCTGTTTGGCTCGCGTGCCCGCGGCGACGATCAACCCGACTCTGATTACGATATTGCCGTCTTTTTGAAATCCCTGCCGGACAGATGGGCTGAACTGGACAGGCTGGCGGATTTGCGCGTCAGGTTCATTGACGAGACCGGGGCCTTCTTTGACGTCTTGCCTTACCTTGCAGCAGCCTACAGCGAGCGAACCCCCCTTATGCATGAAATCCGTGAAGAGGGCCTTGACCTGTGACGCCGGAAGCCGTGCGTTTTCTTGAGAAAGCTCGAAGGCTCCTCCAGCATGCTGACGTTATGCTCAGCGTCAATCTTAACGATGAAGCCGGACGCACGGCCTACCTTGCCGGTTTTCACGCCGCCCAGGCATTCATCTACGAAAATATCGGAAAAGCACTCAAGACGCACAAAGGCGTGCAGAAGGAATTCCTGCGACTGACCAAAACCGACCCGAACGTTCCCCGGGACCTGCGGGTCTTTTTGTCCCATGCCTACAATCTCAAGTCCATTGCCGATTACGAGATAGCCCCCGGCTATGAGATATCGGCGGAAAGGGCTTCGGAAGCAGTTCAAACCGGGAAAAAATTTGTGGCCCTCATTGCCGGCTTGTTGACCAATCCTTTCCCGCCGCCTGGAACCTAAGGCCATTGGCAAGAAATGAGCATTCAGCTCATCAGGTGTTGGGTGGCCCGGATACTTGTATCCAGGTGCGAAGCGCAAGAGGCTGGGCGACAGCGTTTCAATCTATTCTTGCCAATGGTCCTCTTGTCGTTCGGACCCGGGCAAGAAGAGATTTGCCCTGGCTACCCCGCGTAACCGGAAGGGACCGGACAAGCAGTTCAAACGGAGGGAAAATATAAGGGCCACCTTGCCGCCCCTGTCGGCCGCGCCTTCCCCGGAAGCCAATCCCGACGTTTATCCTTACTATTGCCCGTAACCAAGGCAAGAGGGTTTCTGCATGATCGCAGTGATGTCGCCCCCCCGCCAGTCCGCTTAGCAGGTTCCATCTTGTCCATCTCGCAGCCCCGTCGGCTCAATGGCGTTTTGGAGACAAGCCTCTGCCACCGGAGAACCACCAAACAATTTGGGGGTGTACGCCGGAACCCCGGAAAATTCCGTCGCCCCCTTCGATCCGGCATCTGCTCACCGTCGAGCATGTACGGAAACTCCTACTACTTGGTTTCCGTATGGTCTGCTATGCCGATACCGTCTTTGGTTAATTTTTGAACGGGTCCGGCTCGATGATGATGATCCATCCGCCCGGTCCGCCACCCCGCCCGAAATCATAAGAAGGAATCAACTCGCCTCCCAGGCGCGATGCGGCCAGAGTGTGCCGCCTCGACGGCCTCGGAGTTACAAGCAACTCCCCCTTGATTATCTCCCCGAGCGTGTTTTCGGGGATGCTGTAAAGATCTTCATAGGTCGCAACCTTTTTTGCGGGATCGATCATGGGCGCCCTCCCCTTGTTACGATGCTCATATGAAACTTCAAATTCGAAGGGCCGTGGACCCCGGCTAGGAACTTGCCGGGGTGACGAACTTAAGTTTCATTCTCGTTCAAACCGCGTTCTAGAACGGGATGGCCCCGCGATCCGGATCCCCCCGCTCTTTTGCCTTTCGCATTTTAAATGCATAAATTATCGGGAATTTCCATTTTCCATATTAAGATAATTAGCATATCCTGATAACGGGCAAGTTGGATACCAACTTCAACAGGCGAAATCATCGTCCGGCAGCGCCGATGCACGCGCTATCACTATTGTCATTAAAATCACTCCTGTCGGGTGACAGATTGCCCCTGGAGCCAGGGCTCAGGGCAGTGGTGAAAACCGGATAGTAAACGCGCGGATCTGCCCTGGCACTGCCTGAATCATTCTCGACAAATTCTTTACTGGAAAAGTTGAAGCCGTTTATCGGGGCCTTGTCCAAGGGGGCCATCCCAAAATCCAGCTGGATAACAGGAGCAATCATGAAAATGCTATGGATTGCCATGCTAATTGTCTCCGTCGTTCTGTCGGCGGGTCCGGCCCGCGTTTGTGCCGCGGAGGCGTCTCAGGACACCGAGACCATACCAGCCGACCTGGCAGGCTGGAAACCCTGGGTGTTGCATGGCAGTGAAAGGCGGCTCTGCCCCATAACCTACGACAATGGCGAAGCGTTTCAGTGCGTCTGGCCGTCGCGATTGACTATGGCGCTGGACGGCAAAGGCGGGCGAGCGACCCAGGAGTGGCGAGTCTTCGTCAAGGACTGGGTGGTTCTGCCCGGCGGCGGGAATGTCTTTCCCCGGGACGTCAAAGTGGACGGCAAAACCGCTCCCCTGCTGACCCGAAACAATCTGCCCGTGGTACGCCTTACGCCCGGCAAGCACGTCGTCCAGGCCGACTTTGCCTGGGACGAGGTGCCCGAGATGATCAACATACCGGCTGCCAGCGGCCTTGTGACCGTTTCCGTAAACGGCCAACCTCTGGACCCTTCCCTGATCGATGAATCCGGCCGCGTCTGGCTTCACCGGAGGTCTACGGCAAAAAGGCAGGAAGACCGGTTGGAGACAAAAATCTACCGGATGGTCGATGACTCCATCCCCATGCAGGTTCAAAACCTCTTGAGGATCAATGTATCGGGGCAGGGGCGGGAAGTTAAACTCGAAAATCCGCTGCTGCCAAAGGCCATTCCGGTGAGTATCCAAAGCGCTCTGCCGGCAAAACTCGGCCCTTCCGGCGAGTTGTTCCTCCAGGCCCGGCCGGGACGCTGGGACATAATGATCATAACGCGTTTTGAGGGACCGGTTCACAAGATCGGGCCGGTAAGCGGCGCCTTCGGCCAGGAAGTCTGGTCGTTTCAGCCAAGAAACCAGCTGCGCATGGTGGAGGTCGAAGGTTTACCGGGAATAGACCCCAAACAGACCAATGCCCCCCGGGAATGGGAAAACTTTCCGACCTATGTCGTCCAGCCGGGCGCAACGATGACGCTGAAGGAAACCAGGCGTGGAGACCCGGACCCAGCACCCGATGCGCTGAATCTCACCAGGACCTGCTGGCTGGATTTCGATGGTCGCGGCTTCACCCTTCAGGATCGCATCGGGGGGACCATGAGCCGCCAGCACTTTCTGGCCATGAATCCTCCTACCCTTCTGGGGAGGGTCTCGGTCGATGGAACGGATCAGCTCATCACCAGCCAGGGAGCGGGGAAAAAATCGGGCGTCGAACTTCGTAAAGGCCAGCTTAACCTCGTAGCGGAATCCAGGTATGAAGCCCCCGGCTCAACATTGCCCGCGGTAGGCTGGGACCATGACTTTCAATCTGTTTCGACAGTGCTCTGTCTGCCGCCCGGGTGGCGACTGCTCACCGCCACCGGTGTCGACCTCATGCCGGGAAGCTGGTTCCAACGCTGGACGCTCCTGGACCTTTTCGTCGCACTGATCATCTCGCTCGCCGTCTCAAAGCTGTGGGATTACCGCTGGGGTCTGCTGGCTTTGGCTGCCGTGGCCCTCACCTACCACGAACCCGGCGCGCCGCGGTTGGTGTGGCTCCCCCTGCTTGCGGCAACGGCTTTGCTGCGGCTTTTGCCGCAGGGACGGGCAAAAAAGTTGGTTGGGGCCTTTCGCCTGCTAAACGTCGTTATCCTGATCGTCGTCTCTATTCCTTTCATGGTCCGGCAAATTCGCTGCGGAATTTACCCCCAGCTGGAAATCCCCATGGCCGCCGATAACTCCGTGGCAAACTATGAGCCGACGCCATACCAGGCGGCCGATACGCTCCAACAGTATCCAAGCGCCCCCGGCGCCGGGTTTTCACACGGCCGGTCGATTTCCGCGACAAGGGCTAAAGCGAGGAAATCCAGGTCGAGTACCCTGAAGGAAAAGGCCGCTCTCCTGCAAAACCCCGATGCGCTGATTCAGACCGGCCCGGGCCTTCCCACCTGGAGATGGCAGTCCGTAGCCATGGAATGGAGCGGCCCGGTTGCCCGAAACCAGCAGATTCGCCTCTGGTTGTTGTCCCCCGCCATGAACCTGGCTCTGGCATTCATCAGGGTGCTCCTGGTCGCGTTTCTGATATTTCGCATGATCGACCCGAACTCCTGGAAGAAGGCCGGGAAATGGTCCATCGCCGTTGTCGTCCTCCTGATTCCACTGCATCTCTTGCTTTTACCGCAAGCGGCAAAGGCCGATGCCAATTCTTCCGGTTTTCCGCCTTCACAACTCCTCGAACAATTGCGAAACCGGCTCCTCAAAGCGCCCGACTGTCTGCCGAGCTGCGCGGACAGCCCCTATATGGAGATTGCCGTAAACGATCAATCACTGCGGCTCTTACTGCAAATCAACGCAGCCGCCGACATCGCCGTACCCTTGCCCGGCAAGGCCGGGTCCTGGACGCCCGAAAAAGTGCTCCTCGACGATCGACCCGCGGAAGGTCTTTTGCGGGATAAAGAAGGGATTCTGTGGATACTCGTTTCCCCCGGCGTCCATATGGTACAGCTGGAGGGCAAACCTCCCGGAGCGGACTCCATCCAGTTGCCCCTTCCTTTAACACCCCATAAAGCAAAGCTTGTCAGCGCCGGTTGGGACGTTCAGGGCATACATCCGGACGGCAGAGTGGAAAGCGCCGTTCAACTGACACGGCAGAAAAGGGACAACTCCCCGATCAGGAATATGGGAGAAAACAGGCTTCCCCCTTTCCTTCATATTCAGCGAGAGCTGGCTCTGGGTCTGGACTGGCGGGTCACGACCACCATAAGCCGGGTCACTAAACCCGGAGTGGTTATCGTGGCGAAAGTCCCGCTCATTGTCGGCGAATCGGTTACTACTCCCGGGATTCAGGTTTCCGATGGAAAAGTGCTCCTCAACATGGGCCCGGCAATGAATTTTGCAAAATGGGATTCCACCCTGGCGCAGGACCCCTTGATCAAACTGAATGCTTCCTCCGGGGACGGGGCGGTCGGCTGGAGCGAGTCCTGGGTTTTGGATGCCAGTCCCATATGGCATTGCGAGCTGAAGGGCATTCCGATCATTCACGATCAGGATGAAGCGGGATATTGGCGGCCCGAGTGGCGGCCCTGGCCCGGGGAAAACATCCAGATCGCCGTAACGCGGCCCGAAGCGGTTCCCGGTCAACTGATCACAATTGACGACGCCGCGCTGGAACTGGTTCCAGGGGAACGTCTCGACAAAGTGAACCTCAATCTCGACATTCGCTCCAGCCAGGGAGGTCAGCACAGCCTCCATTTGCCTTCGCAAGCCCAACTGCAGCAGGTCAGGATTGACGGGCGACCCCTGCCCGTGAGACAAAACGGGACAGCGGTCGCTATCCCCCTGCACCCCGGAGTCCAGCATATCGACCTGGAGTGGTATCAGAATCGGGGCGGTTCTCTGGCGACCAGGGGTCCGGAGGTGCGTATCGGAGGTTCCGGACAGCGGGCCGTCAATGCTTCAGTGGTCTTCAAAATACCGCCAAACCGATGGATACTCTTGACCGGGGGACCGCGCCTCGGACCGGCCGTGCTTTTCTGGAGCTATCTCATCATCGTTATCCTGGCCGCCGTGGCCCTGGGAAGGACCGCCTGGACTCCTCTAAAAACCAGGCATTGGCTCCTGTTGGGGCTCGGACTGACACAGATCGCCCCCCTGGCGGCCATTATGATCGTGGGGTGGCTCCTGGCGCTCGGCGTGCGCGAAAGGCGCGAACCCATCCAGGCGCCTTTTGCCTTCAACCTGTCCCAGGTGATCCTGGCGGTATGGACCCTGGCCGCTATGACAGGCCTCTATTCCTCCATCAAGGAGGGGCTGCTGGGAATTCCACAGATGCAAATCGCCGGCAACGGCTCCTCTGATTTCTTCCTGCGGTGGATGCAGGACCGCATTACCACAACCATGCCCCGGCCATGGGTACTGTCCCTTCCGATGATCGTGTTTCGAGTTCTCATGCTGGCCTGGGCGTTGTGGCTGGCCCTCTCGCTTCTCAAATGGCTCTCCTGGGGGTGGCAGTGCTTCGGCAAAGGGGCCATGTGGCGAAAAATGGCCCGGCGTAAAAAGAAAGCGGCAGAACAAGAGGGGTGAAAATCAAGGATTGCGGCGGCCCTTTGAGGATGATGACGATTTGAAAGGCCTTTACCCGGTCACTGTCCGTGCGAATTGGCGAATCAATTTTCCGGTTTGAAGGACGTGACCGGGGGCCTTCTTTGGCGTCATGCCTTACCTTGCGGCAGACTACAGTGAGCGAACCCCGCTCATGCATGAAATCAACGAAGAGGAGCTTGACCTGTGACGCCGGAAGCCGCGCGGTTTCTTGAAAAAACCCGAACGCTCCTCCCCACCTCTATTTCATCGCCGAGTACCTGCCCGATATGAGGAGCGGAAGGATCGGCGCGGTAAATCAGTTATCGAAGACCATCGCATCCAAAATCAATCCAACCGCCGAATTGAAGCGCCTCAGAGATCAGGCCGAACACAACAAATGAGAGTTCCAAAAAGTACGCCTTGCGGAAGGAAAAATAGCGCTCAGAGGGCGAGGCGGGATTTGGTGAGGGAGATCACATTCACAGTCGCATCAGCTAAACCAGAGACAGTGTGTGGTGTGTGTTTTTACTCCTTTTGATAGGCCGGATCGGTCTCCAAATATTCTTTCAAACCGTAATCGTTTATTTTCTTGCGCAAAGTGGGTCTGGTTATGCCTAAAATCTTGCAGGTCTCGCCGTAATTTCCGCCAGTGTGCTTAAGGATTTTCAATATATGTACCTTTTCCACGTCGCTCAGGCTTTTGAGTTCGCCATCTTCAGGCTCGCAGCCCTTCTGAAACGCGCTCTGCCTCGGTTCAAGCCAGCATTGGTCGATTTGCAGTATTTCGCCTCCAGAGAGAATCATGGCTCTCCGGAGCAAATTTTCCAACTCTCGAACATTGCCGGGCCAATCGTAAGCCGCGAGTGCCCTTATGTATTCCATGGGAATCCGGGTAATATTTCTGTCAAGCTCCCGGTTCATACGGGATATGAAATTTTCGGCGAGCGGTATGATATCCTCAATGCGTTCTCTCAACGGCCGGATGTGGATCTCGAATACTTTCAGCCTGAAATAGAGGTCTTCTCGAAAGCTGCCGGCCTGGCACATGCTTTCCAGACGCCGATTCGTGGCGACAAGGAGACGTGCCTTGAAGGCAATGTCTTGCAGGCCTCCAACGCGCTGGAACTGTTTCTCCTGGAGCACACGGAGGAACTTCGCCTGAATTTCCAGCGGAAGTTCTCCCACCTCGTCCAGGAAAACCGTACCGTTGCCGGCAATTTCCAGCTTACCCGGCTTTCGTTGTACTGCGCCGGTAAAAGCCCCACGCTCGTGTCCGAATAACTCGCTTTCCAGCAGGTTGCTTACTATTGCCGCACAGTTGATAGCCACAAACGGTTCATTCGGGGCCCACCGTTGGTGAATGGTCCGGGCGACCAACTCCTTTCCCGTGCCGGTTTCCCCATCTATGAGGACCGTTACCGGTGAAGCCGAAACCCTCGCTATGTCTTTTAGGACTTCGAGGGTGGCCTGGCTCTTCCCGATTATCTGGTTTGGCTTGAAACTCTCAGAGATAACATGACTGAGGCGTTCGATCTTTTCCCGTTCCTTGCGCCTCGTGAGGATTTTTTCGAGCAGAACGTCAAGGCTGTCGAGATCGAGCGGCTTGTAGAGATAATCGACCGCTCCATGCTGAATAGCGGCAAGAGTCGCTTCCATGTCCTGAAACGCCGTTATCATGATGACGTCGCCGCAAAGTTTTTCATCCTTTGCCGTTAAAAGGGCTTGTGTTCCGTCCATCCCCGGCAACTGAACATCGAGCAGCACAATGTCGGGATCGTGTTTGCGCCAAAGTTGCAACCCGTCGCGTGCGTCGAAGGCGGCAAAAACGTTGTAGCCTTTGCCTCGAAAATAGAGTTCAAGGGTGCGGACAAGAGAAGTTTCATCGTCTATCAAAAGTATTTTTTTCATTTGAGGATCTTGCCCCATAGTTAACACAGGCAAATCAATGTCATCTAAATATCCCCGAGTCGGATTCCCGCCGTGATGAAGCTTTTCATTTGGTCTGGAAATGCAAGCCTACGACAGCGCCAGCCCCCTCCTCACTCGAAATCGAAACTCGAAACCCGTGCGCCTCCATTATTTTTTTCACAATAGAAAGACCCAAACCAGTTCCATCTTTCTTGGTAGTAAAAAAAGGCTGGAAAATGCGCTTGATATCCTGCCGAGAAATTCCAGGACCGTTGTCACGAACTTCAATAAGGGGACCATTATTGGTGTTTTCCCCGGCTGCCTTTATCGTCACGTCTACCTTGCCTGACGGCCCGGCCGACTCAATTGCGTTTTTGATCACATTTGTGAGGACTTGTCGGATCTGCTCCGGATCTCCCATTACATTCGGAATAGGTCCAACCGTTTTCACTTCGATTGCTCGCCCTCCTGTAAATGGCTGCAATTGCAGTATGCTCTCGGCAACGATCGTGTCGAGTTGAAACGGGACTTTACCAAGCGAGATCGGTTTGCTGTAATCGAGTAGACTCGAAAGCATTTTTTCGAGCTGCGCTATTTGGTCAAGGCCAATGGAATAATGCTCGTGCAAGGGGGTCATGCGACCCAGGGACCGCCCGATTATCTGAAAATTGAGCTTGACCGAGGAGAGCGGGTTCCGCATTTCATGGACAACCCCGGCAACGAGTTCACCGATTGCCGCCATTTTCTCGGATTGAACGAGTTGCTGCTGAGCCTGCATCAACTCGTCATAGGCTCTCTGGATAGAGATCTCCTTTTGCTTTAATGAACCTATCAATGAAGAGAGGTCCTCGGCCATCGAATTGAAACTTTCTGAAAGCGTTCCTATCTCATCACGGCGGGAATAGGAAATCCGCTGGTCGAGGGAACCGTTCGCCATCTCGCGCGAGGCCTTGGCCATCTGGCTTATCGGTCTCGAGATTTGCCTGCTGAGCAAGAAGGATGCCATAAAACATATCAAGATAACGAGGGCGGCCATGGTCAGAACGGCAGTCCTGATAGCCTTTACGGGAGCCAGGATCTCATTTTTCTGAATTTCAACCAGCAGGCCCGAGTGAAAGCGGGGAAGCCACCTGTAACAGCCCACCACTTCGCGCCCCATGTAATTGCGGAATATGGAGATACCATCTTTTCGAGCGATGGCAGAGGCTATGCCAAACGTCTTGAACCTGCGTTTTGCGGTCTCCTTCAGGCTTAGAAATCTCGATTTTGTAACTATTTCTCCGTCCTTATCGACCAGATACGCCTCACCGGTCTTCCCCAACCCGGTTCTGTCCGAAAGAATCGGGTCCAGCGTTCCCAACGCGTCCAGGACCGAAAAGACAGCGGCCGTCATTTTGCCGTCTTTGCTGTCGACCGGCACAGTGAGATGTATGTACCATTCGCGGTTGGTATGCTGCATCAAATGGCTCAGGACCGGGCCGTTAGCGACCTCCATGTTTCTAAGGTCTTCGAGATACATTTTCGATATGATCATTTCGCTGCTCGGCTCGGTGGAAGCCAGGACTTTGCCGGACAGACTTATTAGGTGAATGCTCTCGTAAGCCAGGGACTTTCCGCGGGTGAGCGCAAGTAAGTCGTTGGCAACCGCAGCTCTTGAAGTACACTCCTTTTCTGAACTCGGTGAGCCTCCAGCTGAGCAAAGATCCCTGATCGCTGACAGTCTGGAAAGGACTCTTATGTCACCCAGTCTTTCTTCATACCAGGAATGAAGCTTGTTCCTACGGTCTTGGGCAATT
>JARLHP010000278.1 GCA_031292195.1 Syntrophobacteraceae bacterium | reverse complement strand
TGCCGCGACGTAAAGGCGAAGTTGTCTCTCATCCAGCAGTGGGGCCAGAAGTTTGAATCGTTTGGTTATCAATCCCTTCTCCATGCCATCAGTGTATCATGGCAGGGGATATTGTAAAGGTTATTTTGTGTCACTTCCTTAGTATAATCCAACAACGCTGATTGAATGCCATGGTTCTTAAAATAGGTCAAACGGAGACTTGACCCCTTTCTCTATACTTAATCATTGAGGTTAAGGTATATCTGCTCAGTATACAAGAAAATTGGAAGGCAGGATAACTCCAGTGGAACCGGACCGATTCAGCAGGACAGCCATTTTAACCGCTTGTATTCGCGCCTACCATGCCGCCCACGACGACCCCAAAGTTTTCGACGACTTCATGGCTCATCACCTGGTCACCAGAGAAGAATGCCAGTCGCTGGGACTCCGTTTGTCCGATTTATCGCAACCTGCAGCGGCAATGCCTCGTACCAGCAGGACGGCTACTCTTCCCTGGTGGATCAAGGCCATTGCCGGATCTATCATCGCGCGTGCACGTTATTTCGAAGAATCACTCGAACAGGCAATCCGGAGAGGAATCGAACAATACGTAATCCTGGGCGCGGGAATGGATACTTTTGCATTTCGCAGACCGGAACTTTTGAGGCGGCTTCTGGTCTTCGAGATTGACCATCCGGCGACTCAGACCTTTAAGCGCAGACGCCTTGCCGAAGTGGGACTGAAACGTCCCGACACCCTCCACTTCATTCCGCTCGACTTTGCTACAGAGAGCTTGGCAGAGGCGCTGAAGCGTTCAGCCTACGACCATAAGGCGTTCACCTTTTTCAGTTGGCCGGGCGTAATCGCCTATTTGAGGCGTAGAGACGTAATGTCAACTTTTCGCGCCATCGCGGACATCGCACGGCCAGGCAGCAATATCGTATTCGATTATCTCGAGGAACCGTTCTTTGACCCCGACAACCCGCATCGATCCGTGAATATCGTGCATGAGAACCTACGGCTGGCCGGAGAACCCATGATAACAGGGTTCGACCCGGTGGGGCTGGCTTCCGAGCTTGCCCACCTGGGGTTCCGAATCCGTGAGGACATGAGCGCCGATGACGTGGAGAGGGTGTTCCTAAGGGGCACCGCAGGTTACCATGCCGGTCTGTACACCCATTTTGCGCGGGCGGAAGTGGAGGGAAGTCCTTCATAACCACTGGCAGGCCGGGAACTGATCACCGGAATTTGAAGTCGCAGGTTTTATGTGACTTACTTATACCTTCATTGATCTCCGAACACTGAGCAAGATTGGGGGTACGCCGGAACCCCGGAAAATTCCGTCACCCCCCTTAATCAGGCAACGAATGGCATTTCGGACGATGACTGCTCAGCGACGAGCATGTGCGCAAACCCACACTATTTGATTTCCGCTTGATCTACCATGGCGACACTGCTTTTCGTATATTTTTGAACGGGGCAAAGAGATAATATTTACGTCCGGATCGACCATGTCTCAAAACATGTGTTTTCCGACTGGACGTGAAAAGCGACCGGTCGTTCCCGGCCAAAAGCGAATGCGATCTATGCCTCTATATATTCGGTATTGATCCGGCAATATTCTCGTGGCAGCATGCACTCTGTATGACCATCAGAGAAGGAAACGTTCGACGTGATGCAAGACCATTTTCTCGCCGACATTCTGACTAACCGTAACAATTGCGCCATCCTTGATCGGTGGAATGCCTTGGCGCTTCCAGATGGCTGGCTGGTCGCGGGGTGCTTATTCCAGACAATCTGGAATAAGCAGGCCGGCCGTGCACCAGAGGCGGATATCAAAGACTATGACCTGTTTTACTACAATGCCGACGATCTAAGAGAAGTGGGTGAACGGAACGTGCAGGAACGCGTTGATGAAGTGCTGGCCGACTTGGGAGTTACGATTGAGATATCGAACCAGGCGCGGGTGCATCTCTAGTACGAGTCGCACTTCGGTCATCCGTACGAGCGGCTGTACAGCTCACGCGACGGCATTGACCGCTTCCTTATTCCGGCTACCTGTGTCGGCGTTTGCCCCGATTCGATCTATGCACCAAACGGCCTTGCAATGCTATACGAAGGCGTACTGACCATGAACCCCTTGATACCACATTGTGACATGTTCCAGCGTAAGGCGGTGTCGTACTGTACCCGTTGGCCGTGGCTTCGGATTGAGCAGACGGAGTGCCTGTCGCTCTGAAGGCGTGCGCCGGTGTACAGAGGGCGAAGATACCATCCAACCTTTCCGTTGAGCGCGGCCTTGGGGCTTATTGCCCATTTTCGCACGAATCCTTGCGGTCACCCTCATCGCGGGAGCCGCTGCTCGAAGGAAATTATCGAATTTGACAATATTACCTTCCTCGTCTACTCTCTTGCCAAACGGCAAGTCACATAATCAACCAATTTCTCCTATGCGGGAGCACAACGGCAAGGCGGGGCGATGCGCGCCTACGAACGTTTGGGGCTGTTTGCGCCTACAATTTTCGACTCAAGGGGCCATTCGATGACTCAAGGTTTGAAAGAGCGCATCACGAGGGAGCAGGTCCGCATCACAATGGAGCAGCTTCCTACGATGCAAGGGGCATCTTTGGCCGTTGCTCTCCTTCTTTGTCTCTTGGCGAGCGATGCGGCGCCCCTGATGAACATCCTCCTGTGGTTTGGCCTGCTCCTGATGTCTGTCATCGGCAAGGCGGCGCTCTACAACAGGTTCGAGAAAGTCAGGGAAGGCGCTTTTGACGGGAGGCGGTGGGAAAACGCTTACGTGGTCCTGACCCTGTTCGCCGGGACAGCCTGGGGACTTTCCGCTTTCATGATCCTTCCTTCCGGCAATTTCGAGAAGGCATGCCTTTTTTTGCTCATAATCGGAGGTCTTGCCTCCGGCACCAGCAGAGGGCATTCGTCGATCAAGTTGGCGCCCATGGCTTCGGCTATGCCGGGCGCTCTGGGTTACGCGGTTCGACTGGGTATGGAAGGCGCAGCATTTGGATATACGGCGGCTTTTTTGATCGTGATCTACGTGCTGGCTGTCATCGGCCATTCATTAAAAGAGTACAGGTTCTTTACTTCCTTCGTTGCTTTGAGGATCGAGAAACTGGACCTCCTCGAAGAGAAGCAGGCGATAAACGACAGCTTGCGCAGGGAAATCGCGGAACGCGGGTTTAGAGAAAGACGTCTCCGAAGGGCTGAGATGACGGCCCGTTTCGGCTACTGGGAGATTATTCCAGGGGCGGGAAAGGTGCAAGCCTCCGAGGGTGCGAGGACCATCTACGGGATCGAAAGAGAAGAGTTGACCCTGCCGGAAGTTCAACAGATCCCTCTCCCTGAATATCGCGGGATGCTCGACAATGCCTTTAAGATGCTCATCGAAGAGGGCAGACCCTATAACGTGGAATTCAAGATCCGCAGGCCGACCGACGGCAAAATCATCGATATTCATTCCATCGCTGAATATTCTCCGGAAAAGGGACTGGTGTTCGGGGTACTGCAGGATATTACCGAGCGTAAGCGCGCCGAGGAGGAGGTAAGGGAGGCGCACTCCTACCTGGAGAATATATTCGACAATTCGCCCGACGCTATCGGCATTGTCGACAGCCGCGGAAGGTTCCTTAGGTGGAACAAAATGGCGGAGGAACTCTACGGTTATACGTTCGAAGAGGTTAAACTGAAGTCCTGTTTCGATCTCTACGCAGACGAGGATGAGCGCGACCAGATGCTCGCCACCCTGCGGCGTAAACGCTCCGTCAAGAACCGGGAAATGCGAATGTATAAAAAGGACGGCAGCACCGCGCCGCTTGAAATTTCCATCGGCCTGCTTCAGGACGCTAAAGGCAAGACACTCGCCAGTGTTTGCGTAGCAAGGGACCTCAGCCTGCTCAGGGAGACTCTCAACGCTCTCAGGGTTTCCAACGACAGGTTGCATCGGGAAATGGCCGAACGTAAGCGGGCGGAAGAAGAACTCGTCCGTTTGGCCACCGCAATGGAACAGACGGCGGAATCCATATTCATAGCCGATCCTGACTGGATCATACGGTACGTCAATCCTGCCTTCGAACGTCTGACGGGTTACAGCGACGGCGAAATAGTCGGGCGTCACACCCGCACTCTGCGAAGTCATCAACACGATGAGACTCTCTACATGGAAATGGGGGAAACACTTGCTCGGGGCGAGGTCTGGTCTGGACGGATCTCTAACAAAAAGAAAGACGGCGCCCACTATGAGGCCGTGGCCACAGCTTCGCCGGTCAAGGACAAGTCAGGCGCTATCATCAACTATGTAATCATCCACCGGGACATCACCAGGGAAGTTAAACTCGAAGCTGAACTCAATCAGGCGCGGAAGATGGAGGCCCTTGGTCTGCTGGCCGGGGGCATCGCGCACGACTTCAACAATATTCTTGCCGCAATCATGGGCTTCACCGAACTCAGCCTGTTCAAGGTCCCGCAGGAAAGCCCGGTCAGAGGCAACCTCGAACAAGTACTGAAGGCCTCAAAGCGCGCATCGGAGGTCGTGAAGCAAATTCTTACCTTTACGCGCCAAGGCATGCAGCAGCGCAAACACGTCGGGATAGCCGGAATCGTGCAGGATAGCATTAAATTGCTTCGTTCTTCGTTGCCCTCAACCATTGAAATTCGCCATGAAATCAAGCTCAACCCCGGCGAAGATGTAGTGCTGGGCGATCCCGTTCAACTCCACCAGGTGATGATGAATCTTGGCACCAACGCCGGCCACGCCATGAGGGCCAAAGGAGGAGTATTGAGCGTGAAATTGTCGGCGATCGCCGATGCGTCGCAATTGCTGTCTCACTCCGATATAGGGACCGACCGCCACGTATGCATCACCATGAGCGATACCGGTCACGGCATGGACGCGGCTGTTGTCGAGCGCATATTCGACCCTTATTTCACCACGAAGGGGCCGGGGGAGGGAACCGGGCTCGGGCTTTCGGTTGTCCAGGGGATCGTCAAGAGCCATGGCGGAGTGATCACCGTGGAGAGCGAACCGGGACACGGTACGAGCTTCTCCGTGTACCTGAGCCAAATCGAGGGAGCGGAACCGGAAAGCGTCAAGGTGGTTTCTGAATCTCCTCCCGCTGGAGGTGAACGAATTCTTTTGGTTGACGACGAGGAGGCCCTTGTCGATTTGGGCAAGGCGACATTGGAGTCCCTTGGCTATCAGGTGACCGCCATGACCAGCAGTGCGGAAGCCCTGAAAATTTTCAGCGCGCAACCCGATGCATTCGACCTCGTCATGACTGATATGACGATGCCGTCTTTAACGGGCAAAGAACTTGCGGCAGGAATTGTCGCCCTGCGCCGGGACATTCCAGTGATTCTATCCACCGGTTTTCCCGACCTGATCGATGAGCAACAAGCCAGGGAGGCCGGGATCAGGGAAATGATCATCAAGCCTTTTGAAATCCGAACTCTCGCGGTCGCCGTCAGGCGGGCACTGGAGAAGGGGTCCTGACAACGATCGAACCGGAGAACCAGGGGGACCGCAGTCCTGCGCGGCACGGGATTGTTCGATGTTGGGGGAGCACCAGTAGGAAAGTAAAAAACTCTCTAAGAAAAGGCCTGGGGGGCAAGTCTCCGTTTGACCATAGGTTAGTGCCAATAACGCTCGGCCTCACTCATCCATTGCAACTACCGGCAACCCGAGAGCCGCGCTGCCGTTGAGCTTTTCGGCTTCCTGCGTCGTTTGCACAAAATAGAAGCCCTGGTGGGGTTTTATTCCACCCAACGCCAGGTCCTCCGCAATGCGCCACTCACGCTCATGTCTCCAGGCGGCCGACAAACCGGAACTGCTCACCTGAAACCGGTATTTTTCCGAATCGGGAAGAACCGAGTAAACTTGCTCGCTTCCGTATACGGCGGGCTTTGCCCCCAGCGAGCGCAATACGTCGCGTCGAACCGCCACGCCGTAAGGCTCGACAGTCCAGCGCGCAAATCCCTGGCGCCATTTCCTGATCAGGAAAAGCTCGTGGGGGGGTAGAGAACTCCAGCAAACAACCGGCGTCCCGCCTCGTATCATGCGGCAGCCTGCCCGCAGAAGACCTTCCCGCGCGATCCGCACCAGGACATCGAGGGCCGAGCGGCCCCGGAGAGAAGGCGTTTCGAGCAGACCCAACAGGTATTGCCGATAAGTCTCCCCGGGCCATGGCCCTCCGCAGGCCCTGGTGTAGTGAAAGAGATAGTCGCCTTGGGAAACGCATTGGGAAACGTTTCCCCTGGGCGCGCGATCCAATCCCCGCAACAGGTTTCCGGAAGGGCGAGGGGAATTGGAAGCCGCGGCCGACCAAATCCGAACAGGTTCCCTCGGCCTGGGTGATTTAAATCCGATGGCATGCTCCGCAAAATCTTTCAGCAGTGTGAAATTTCCGGCGTTGGCAGCCCGGGGGGTCTCCGGTTTTAAAACGAACTGGGGCCGAGGTGATTTCGACTGGATTTGCTCGAGTACCGCCAAAAGATTTCCGCGAGACCTGATTTCGAGTATCAGATGGAAATCCGCAAGGTCGGCCAGGAGCCTGTCACGGCACCTCATGGAGAGCTTTGCCGGGCATGAGGCGGCGTGAAGCATGCACGAGATCACCGGAATGCGGTCCGCATCATCCCCGAAGGTTCTGCGCAACTGCCGCTTCGCCGTCAGGAGAGGAAAAGGCGCGACCAGGAGTTGAAGCAATCCCCGGCGCAGGGCAAAAACGGAGGCCAGATCGTAGGTTAGCGTTCCCGTGCTGCCGGCCAGGCCGATTCCCCGGCGGTCCAGGGCATGCAGAAAACTCCGCATCACATCCAGCCATTTCGAATCGGGAGAAACCAGCCGTGGCTTTCGCGAATTGAACACGGCAAGCAGGGGCGACCGCCCGGGCGGGCAGCCCTTGCCAAAGAGTATGCCGGGGCACTCCGGAGAGTCGCGCTGCGGTAGAGGTGGCCCTGCCACCGGAGCGGAAGAGGGCTCGACAGGCACGAACACCATTATTCCAGCCGAAAGAAATTCTTGCGCCCGTTTGCGGGTTGAGTCCCACCGCCTGGCATTTACCGGAGAGAAGTATTGGGCGATCCACGAACGCAGATCGCTTTCGGTTTTAAGCCCGGCGCCCGGAAGGCGGGCGAACACCCGCTGCGCATCGAAGCAGCGCATCTTTTCGAACCGCCCCATGTAGGCGGCGGCGCCAAGCACGCAATATGCGGACTCATCGTCCAGGCGGATAAACCGGGACGAGGCTCCCAGGCTCCGAGAAAAAACGTGGAGATACTCGATGGCCTCTTCAATTGTTTTCTCATCCACCGTCAGCACTCCCCCGGCGCCAACAGCGCTTTGTGTCCTTGTGAGTTTTTCCGGACAAGGAAATTTTTTCCGAGCGCACGGATCATCCTTGCGAGCCATAATATACCTTGGAATCGGCAAAGGCATGGAAAACTTTCAACGGTCATACCCCTGTCCGATTTTTACCCGGATACGCCGCGAGCTATACGCTCAAGTCACAATTGTGTTACAAACAAATGAAATCGACCGGCGCCGGATCAAGCTCCACTAGCTTTTCGCTTCGGACATGCTATGATCAGCGCGAAACGGAGGTCCGGGGTCTTCTTCGACGCCTGACACCCGATCTCCGATCGCCCGCCCGGAAGAGGCTCCTTCCCCGTCCGGGATTTTTTATTTGCGGGGAAGTCCGCGGCGACCTGCGGCAGCCCTCCCACTGGGAGCGCGTGGGCGCCGAAGTTGCGGGCGGAAAATCGACGGGAATCGCTACCGGGCGGAGCAGATTGTGCGGCGCCTGCTCCGTTGCGAATTGAAAACCAACAAAAACTTGTGGAGAATAGTATGGCGAATACGGTGGAGTATACACTTTACAGCGGCGGCCTGCGCGGCGCGGAAGCCGAGTTCGGCGCCCAGGCTGAAAAGTGGGGAGCAAACGAAGTCACCTTTACCTATGAGGGGCACAAGCCTTCCCGGACCAAGGGTCTGGCGGAACTTTCCCCCGAGGAGATGACCCGCGGCGATATCAGCATGGAGATCGTCTGCATGCGGATGAACCGAAGCTATTCAAACGCGGAAGCCATCCGGAAGGTTATGCAGATGATCTTCCACACGGTGAATAAGGGCTTCCAGGTGTTCGCTGTGGGCACGATCCAGCCAAACAACACCGTAAAAGGGGGGACCGGCTGGACCGTGGAGCTGGCCAAACTCTTCAACCGGCCCATCAGCGTCTTCGACCAGGATCGCAACCGCTGGTTCGACTGGAAAGAGGGCGGCTGGGTGGAAAGCACGCCGACCATCCAATACAAGACCTTCACCGGGACCGGCACCCGGTACCTGAGCGAAGAGGGCAAACAGGCCATCCACGACCTGTTCGAACGCTCCTTCCAATCCTGACCGCCCGGCCCGCCCGCGGCGAAGGGCGCCTAACGGCCAGGAAGGAAAAGCGCAGGGGCGGCCGCCCCCTGCGCCCTACCTCACGAACATGCCCTGTTCAAGGAGTCTTCGTGGGAAAAATCGATCTCAAAAAAGAATTCAAGCATTTGTATCAGCCATCGGCAAAGGAAGTCGTTCTGGTCGAAGTGCCGACGTTTAACTTCCTGATGGTTGAGGGCGAAGGCGATCCAAATTCGTCGCAGGCCTATCAAGAGGCGGTGGAAGCGCTGTTTTCCGTCTCCTATACGGCCAAGTTCATGGTCAAAAAGGGGGCGCCCGATCTTGACTACGCGGTCATGCCGCTCGAAGGGCTGTGGTGGGCCGATGACATGTCTTCTTTTGCCGCCGGTGAAAAATCCAGGTGGAAGTGGACGATGATGATCATGCAACCACCATCCGCGGGAAGCGAAGTGATTGAAGCCGCCATGGCCGAAGCAGGAAAAAAGAAAGACCTGCCGGCGATTTCCCGGTTACGTTTGGAAGCGTTTTGCGAAGGCCGCTGCGCTCAAGTGATGCATATCGGGCCGTTCTCACAAGAAGGGCCGACGATCCAGCGCGTTCACGAGTTCATTGCGGCTCGAACCGGGCTGACAGGCAAGCACCACGAAATCTATCTGTCCGATATTCGTCGCACAGACCCGGAAAAATGGAAAACCATCATTCGTCATCCCATGCTATAGCGGCCTCGGGTCAATTTGTCTCACGCGAAGACGCGAAGCCGCGAAGACAAGACCCGCGAGGTGAATCCGGATATGTTTAGCCCGGTGTTTCTTTTATTCTTTTCTTCGCGCCTTCGCGTCTTCGCGTGAACTGCTTTTGATCAAAGCCCCCGGCTGATCTTTACGGCGCAAAGTTTGCCGCACATGGAGCAGCCTTCACGGTCCGGGGTAATCTGGAGACGTTTTTTCACCAGGTCGGGGTCCAGGGCCTCACGGACCATGGCTTCCCAGTCCAGGTCGCGCCGGGCGATGGACATGCGCCGGTCGGCTTCGGCCGCCCCCGGAAGACCCTTGGCGATATCGGCCACATGCCCGGCGATGCGCGCGGCCATGACTCCCTGGTAGACGTCCTCGGCGGTGGGAAGGCCCAGGTGTTCGGCGGGAGTGACATAGCACAGGTAATCGGCCCCGGCGGCCCCGGCGATGGCACCCCCTATGGCCGAGGTGATATGGTCGTAGCCCGCGGCGATATCGGTGGGAAGCGGCCCGAGGATGTAAAAGGGCGCCCCGTCACAAAGCCTTTTCTGAAGAAGTATATTGGCGGTGATCTGGTTTAGAGGCACGTGTCCCGGCCCCTCGATCATGACCTGGACATTTCTTTTGCTCGCCCTTTTGGCCAGTTCGCCCAGGATCATCAACTCTTCCAGTTGCGGCCCGTCGGTCGCGTCATTTATGGCCCCC
>JARLHP010000277.1 GCA_031292195.1 Syntrophobacteraceae bacterium | reverse complement strand
GCCCGAAGGCTTCTTACTTCTTTTTTACTTCTTTCGTCTCCAACCGGAAGCGAATTTCCGGATACTACCACAACCCTTTTGCTTGTCAATAAAAAAAGTGAACCCTTTCCAAAACCCCTATTTCTCGCCCCCACTCCGTCGGATGTTCCACCCACTGTGTCGGGGGCTTAAAACCAGGGTAATTCCGAGGAAAGGACCACTTGCAAACTGCCTTTACACCAAGGATTGTCGCGCTACCCTTTTACTTTCCGCCCGAAGGCAGGTGCATTTCTATAACAACGGGCCCCCCCCCGTCAACACAAATAATGGGAAAAAGTGAAACCCGCCGGAATTCCAATGCGAATACCGCGGTTGCCGGGCACGGTATTTTGTTCTATATCACCTGCGGGCTGGAGATGGCCCGGTTGCAATTTTTTCCGCTACGGAAAGTCCGCGCGACTTGTCCGTGGCGGTGCGGCCACCCGGAAACCCCTTGTGAGGCGGTCTTAAAACAGATGGAGCGATTCAGGGACATTATCGATCGAGAAGAAGCACGGCTCGCCCGGATTTGCGGCGAGATGCGGGAGACCCTGACCGGCGAAGAACTGGACCGGCAGAACAAGGACCGGGAAATCGCCGAACTCAAAGGTCAAAAGATGGATGCTGTCGGGTGGCGGGAAAAAAGGGAAATCGATGAAGTAATCGAGCGTTGCCGCGCCCGCTACGGTATGCGCCACTATCAGAACGGGCAGGTCCTGAGCTGCCCCTACTTCGCGGTCCTGGAGCTAGCGGATGAGGATCTGGGGAAACTGGAATTTTGCCTGGGAAAGCACTCTTTTTTCGACAGGAACGGCAAAGCCCTGGTGATCGACTGGCGGGAAGCCCCTATTTCCAGGCTCTACTACGAATACGAGGCGGGGGAACTCTATGAGGAGGAGATCCGCGGGCGGGAGCGCACCGGCGCGGTGCGGCACAAACGGCAGGTGGATGCGGCCGGAGGCGAACTCCAAAAGATAATCGAAAATGGGACGCTTCTTCTCCGCGGAGGTGATGGGTCCTGGCAAGCTGCCGATAAAGACCAAAGCGCGGCATCCCGCAAAGAGGAGAAATCGGATCATCGCCTCCCCGAAATCACCGCCCTCATAAGCCCGGACCAGTTCCGGGCAATTACTCACCCCGAATCCAGCACCGTTTTACTGCAGGGTGGCGCCGGGAGCGGCAAAACAACCGTCGGGCTGCACCGCATCGCCTACCTTGCCTACCAGGACGCCGATCACTTCAGTCCCGGGCGCATCCTGGTGGTCATGTTCAATCGCTCTTTGCAACATTACATCTCCCGAATCCTGCCGGAACTGGGGGTGGGGGCGGGCGTGCACGTGGAGACCTATCACGGCTGGGCCGGAAAACTGTTTCGCTCCGCCGGCGTGCATTTTTCATACGGCTTGGATTCCCTGCCGGCCGGCGTAGTACGAATTAAAAAGCATCCGCGCGTCCTGGAACTGGTCGATCGCTACCTGGACGGGCTGCTCAAAAAATCGCGCCAATGGTTCCTGGAACAACTGGATCAAAGCGGGGACCCCGAACGGGGTGACATCACGGTGAAGTTGGAAGCCGTAAACCGTTTTGAAGAGCTTGTAAAGGCACTCAACACCGAGCCGGCTTTGGTTCAAGGCATGCAACCGAAAACGCGGAAGGCCTTGAGAAATCGTCTTCTGGCCCGCTTCGCTAACCATGGAGCGGACCTTCACGCCATGCTGACCGACCGGGACCTCTTGATAGAGACTTATGGAGACCAAAATTCCATCGGGGAAGAGGAATGGGATCAGCTCACCCGGTGGCAGGAAAATCTACGCAACCGGAACATGATGGATTTTTCGGATACCGGAATATTCCTGTGGCTTTTGCAGCGAAAAGGAGTGGCGGCCGCCAGGCCCCGGTACGCTCACGTCATGGTGGATGAGGCGCAGGACTTAAGTGAAATCGAACTGGCCACACTCCTCTACGCGGCCGACCAGCGCCAGTCGATCACCATTTGCGGCGACATGGCCCAAAAAATAAAAGGGGAAGTCTCTTTTGACAGCGGCGAAGGATTTGCCGGGTTTGTGCGGGCCCAGCAACAGCGAACCGGGACCGCGACGCTCAACTCGGATACGCTGGTCGTGGGTTTTCGAGCAACTCGGCCCATCATGGAACTGGCCTGGCAGGTTCTGGGCCAAAAACCCTCCATGTCCGTACCCCGGAGCGGGGACCCGGTGCGCATCGTTGCCACCCGGAGCCCGGAGGAAACGCTATCGGAGGCCGGGGCGATTCTTTCGGACTACCTCGAAAAACACCCCAAAGCTCTCGTTGCCGTGGTCTGCCGGTACAAAGCGGATGCAGATCGGGTCTTTGCGGGACTCACCAACTCGGGTCTATTGCCTTTGCGCCGCCATGAGCGAGACGACTTCGCCTTTCAGCCGGGTGTCGTGGTGACAAACGCCCACCAGGTGAAGGGGCTGGAATTTTCGGCCGTTCTGATAATAAATCCCTCCACCGGCCAATACCGCGACGACCATGAGAACCGTATGCTCCTGCACGTGGTGATCACTCGCGCCGCCGACCATTTGTGGATCGTCGGTCATCAGCCGATGGCCTACGGGTTGGGCGGCGGCGTGCCGCCGCGGCCATGATTGCCAGCGGCGTGCCGCCGCGGCCGGGATTGCTACGCCGTAACCACTGGCTTTTCATGGTTTCAGGGTGACCCACAGGGACCTCAGGAGGCGTCTCGAAAAGCTTTCCCACGCGAAGTCGCGAAGGGGGATAATAATTTTCATGGTTTCAGGGTAGGTTTCGAGGGACATGAAAGACCGCGCTGAAAAACGGAAATTTATTGTACGCGCGCCAGGTTAAGACTCATTCCGGTCCGATAGTCCCTGCCGCCTATCCGCCGAAGGCTTGCCCTTTTGACCGGCCGTCGTCTCCCGGCCGGTCAAAAAAGAAGAACTCTCTGTGCCTCTGTGTCTCCGTGGTGGATTTTCCTGTTTTTAGCGTGAGAACAAATTTACCATGGGAAGAACCCGAACTTTTCATTAAATTGGGTGTTCCGAGGGAACATGAAAGGCTGTGGTTCGATTTGGTCGAGGGGGGGGAAATTTCATGCGATTGCCCCGTTCGATAGGGAGGACAGGCGGCAGAGTGTTCACTTCGAAAGTGTGTCTGCCGGCCACCGGGCGCTCACGATAGTTCCCGTTCCCGGAAGCGAGCGGATGCAAAATGAGCCGCCGGAAAGCTCCGCCCTTTCTTTCATGCTTACCAGCCCGATTCCCTGTCGCTCCCGGACCGCGTCGAACTCGAACCCCTCTCCATTGTCTTCGACCCTGAGCTTTATGGCCCCGTCCTGTTTGGCCAGAAAAAATTCCACGAACTCCGCCCTGCTGTGCTTGCCGATGTTGTGAAAGGCTTCCTGGGTTATCCGGAATATCACGATCTTCAAAGACTGGGGGATATCCGGTTCTGCAATGGAGATTTGAGCCTCGACATGGATTGCGGGATAAATTGTTCGATATTGCCTGAAAAACCATTGCAGGGCTGCAAGAACGCCCATGTCGTCCAGGACCGGGGGGCGCAGATCGCTCGTGAGTCTGCGGATCTCATTTATGGCCAGCTGGGTCCACTCGATCGCAGGACCGAGCAGTTCGGGACCGTGGCCGCTTTTGGCAACCTCCCCCCTGGCCTTTTCAAGGCCCATCTTTATGGCCGTAAGCGATGACCCGATGCTGTCGTGAAGCTCCCTTGCGATCCTCTTCCTCTCTTCCTCGTAAACCGAAAGAAGCTGCGCGGATAGAAACCGCAGACCGCTTTCCGATTTCAGAAGCGCTTGTTGCGTTTGCCGCAAATCGGTAACATCTATGGCCACCACCAGGATCCCGGTGATTTTTCCCGTGTCGTCGCTTATCGGCAGCTTATCGGCCCGCACCCATCTTTCCACACCCGCACGGCTGGTGGCGCGCTCCACAATTCCCAGTTTGGGCTTTCCCGAAAAGAGAACTTCCAAGTCGTCCCGGTAATAGGCCTCAGCATCCATCGGGAAAATTTCAACAACCGGCCTGCCCTGTATCTCCTCGACCCCCAGGTCGGCCAAATCCGCCGCAGCCTTGTTCACCCGGATGAAATTGTTTTCGGTGTCTTTATACCAGATGGCCGCGGGCACGCAATTGAGTACAGTGTCAAATTCGCCTTCAAGACGGCGAAACCGCTCCTCGCTCCGCCTCATCCCTTTCGAGAGTGTAAACGCAGCGAGGAAGGCCGCGCCCGCACCCAGAATGAGTACAACCCCCTCGCGGAACGTCAAGCCTTCCTTGATAGAGACGGACTGGAAGAGCACCATCGCAGCGAACCCGCAGAACAGGAGCAGGCGAAGCCTCCCCTGAACGGAGGAAAAAACCGTGTCCCTCATTGCCGTGGTATTGCCTGGCGGGCTTTCAGGATGATCATTCATGCTGAACTCTCCTGCTATCGCCGGCTGCCTGCTGGTCTTTGTCCGATGCCGATCTGCCGCGGCCAGACCGCTCCAGTTCCTTATCTTCGGGCCGACAACTCCTAAAGAGCTTCCCGCAGCCGGAAAAGCAAAAGAAAACGGGTAAACGAGAGTGCGCGCGTCTGGTTGACAGGGCCGGATGCGGGGGCAAACGGCCCTGTCGGGCAGGGGAAAATTATCGAATTTCTATGGAGTTATCCTACCACAGGGAGCAGGACGAAGTGCGGGGAAAAGAGTGAGAGTACAACAGGAGGCAAAAACTATGAATAGGCCGACTTTCCCAAGTATTTCCGGATGCGGGTTTTCTCCACACCGGTGGCCGGACCGGTCCGTCGAAGGCCTGCCGCCGGGAAGCCACGCCACACCGGATGGTTTCCTCCCCCTTTCAGGGCGCGGCCTTTGCGCTCTTTTTTAAGGCCAGGTTCAGGCCGGCAATCTTTACGGCCCCGCGATGATAGCCGGGCGGGAAAAGTTCGGCCAGTTCATCCATATCGATCCCGACCGCCTCGCAGGTTGCATAAACAGTGGGGATCTGGCCGCTCTTTTCGTATTCCGAGCGCATTTGCCTGATGATCTTCCAGTGCTTTTCACCGAGAGGACCGATCATTTGCAGTTCGTAGGCTTTGAATATGGCAAATTCCTCATCCCACTCGTTCGGGTCGATTAGAAAACCCTGCACATTGACCCTGTAGACCCGCTGATCCAGAGGAATCTCTTTTATTGGCCCGTTTTGCGTTGGATGCCCGACCGCGGTAGTCTCCGCGGCCGCGGAGGACTGCCGGTTGAACTTATGGGCCTCTTGCAGGTACTGAAGCTCGGCCTGCTTCAGGACCGCGGTCATAAACGACAGGCCGGCGAGCTTGCACGCCCCGCGCTGGTAGCCGGAGGGGAAAAGCTTTTGGAGGTCCTTGACGCTAAGCCCCTTGGCCCTGCACGTCTTATGCACCACCGGGCACAAGCCGGTTTCACGGTAGGTGTCGCGGATAAACCTCAAGACATCCCACTGGGAAGGACTAAGCCCCCCGGCTATTCCCAGCGTGGGCGCCATGGCCTCGGCGAAATCTTCGTCCCATTGCTCCTGGTCGAGCAGAAAACCGTCGTCATCAAGAAGGTAGGTTTTGTCTTTTCTCTCAAGTGTGTGCATATCATCCCCGGAGTCTTTTGTGGCACGAACCGCCGGCGCAGTCGCGAGTAGATGCCGGAAAGCGTCGGTATGCCTATGCGCCGTGTCGACCGTTAACAGCAATCCCTCTTTTTGTCCCAACTCTTATATGATACCAGTTTCAAGCAGGTGTGTCATTTGGAGACAACACAAATATCGATTCGCCCCCCCGGCATCATCCCGGGTTGTGGCCCCTTTTGCCCGGTCCACCGGCATGACATTTTCTTTATGAATCCGCGACTCCGAAGCGTTCGCGGTCCGTTGTGAAGAGTGGCTCGGGATAAAGGTCCGCACTTTCCTAAGTGTCTATTTTATTTTATATAAGATTTATGATACATAAAACAAATTATTTGCCGGGCTATCCTGCTGCCAACTCCGGTCGTTCGAATTGGTCTGCGGGGTCCACTGCTTAACTCCTCCCCTGTTCGGCCACACGCTAACCCGGGTGCTAAAGAGCTTCGCGTTGGGAACCAGGAAAGGTTGGGTGATGAAAACATTGCATCTGGTCATCATCGAAGACGAGGAAGCTCATCTTCAGCTGATGAAACGGGCTATTTCCAAAGAATTTCCGCGCGTTTTGCTTGATCATTTCCCCGACGCTTCCTCCTGCCTGGAGGCTATCGACCGGCTCAAGCCCGATCTGATTATTTCGGATTATCTTCTGCCGGGGTTGAGCGGCCTGGAGTTTCTGGAAAAGCTGCGCCTGAAAAACAACACGACGCCCGTGATCATGATAACCGGGCAGGGCGATGAAAGCACCGCCGTACGGGCGTTGAAATCGGGGGCCGCCGATTACGTGGTAAAGACCGCCGAATTTTTCAGGCTGCTGCCGGGGACCATCACCAAAGTCCTCCATGAGCGGCGCCTGGAAGACTCGTTGGACATTTCCTACCGGTTCCTGGAAGCGGCGAACAGGAGCGTGGAACTTGCCGGCCTGGTCGAAGAGTTTACTCTCATCGCAAAGCGTTTCACCGGCTGCTCCCTTACCGTGATACGCATATTGGAGGGAGGCGGCACGGCGCTGTGCGAAAGCTGTGAGTTCCGCGGCCGGGAGGAGTCGGTTCCGGCGGGCCGCCTGTCGCCGTGCCTGGAGTTGTTGAACGCGGAGGGTTTAACGGACGCAGGCTCATCGTCGGGCTTGTTTTATACCGAATCCGGTTCTTTTTATACCAACAGCGGTTCTTCACTTGCGCCGGGATTTTTCGCGGATCCCGAAGGGATGGGCCAGGGCGGGAGTTGCACGCTGTCTCAATACGAATCGGTCGCCCTGGTTCCGGTGAGGCTGGCTGACTCCATTTTGGGGCTCATTTATATCGCCGACCGCAAAATCGGGATGCTGACACCGCTTGTGATCGGGGTGCTGGAACGGGCCGCCATGGAGCTTGGGACCGCCGTTCGGCGTCTGAGGGCGGTGGAAGAATTGCGAAGGGCCCACGAAAAATTGGAGGAACGCGTAAGGGAACGCACGGCCGAACTGGCGCTTGCCAACGACAAGCTCCGAAAAGAGATCGAGGTGCGCAAACGCGCGCAGGAAGCCTTATCGAAGAGCGCCGAAGATCTCAAGCTCTTCGCCTATTCCGTGATGCACGACCTGAAGAGTCCGACCATCGCCATCTACGGCCTGACAAGCCTGTTTCACAGGCAATATGGAGACAAGGTCGATGAGAGAGGCCGGAAATACTGTGAACAGATAATGAGGGCATCCGAGTACTGTTCGGGTCTTATCGGTCAGATCAACGCCTACATAGCGACCAGGCACGCCCCGCTTGCCATGGAACCCGCCCTGCTAAACGATCTACTCCAGACGGTCCGGGAGGAATTTTCCGAAAGGCTGAGGGCCAGGAGCGTACGCTGGATTCAGGCCGATTCAGACGTGAAAATCATGGTCGACCGGCTGGCCATGACCAGGCTGTTCACCAACCTGGTGGACAATGCGTTAAAATATGGCGGAAACGCATTGAGCGAAATAAGGATCGAACACCAGGAAACCGCCGATTTTTGTACCATCCTGGTGAGCAATGACGGGGCGGCGATGAAAAAGGAGGATTGTGAATCGATCTTCAGTGCTTTCCAAAGGGCCGAAAACTCGGCCGGAATTCCGGGGACCGGCCTGGGCCTTAACATTGTGAGAGAAATCGCCCAAAGGCACGGGGGGGGCGTCGAGGTCGAACCCGGACGCGACAGCGGAGTGGTTTTCCGCATCACCATAGCCCGACCGCTGTGAAGCCACGCGAGACCGACAATCGCCCATGAACCCTTCTTTCCATCTTCTCTACCGGCCGCTTTCCATCGTCCGTAACAGGAGCGGATATTGAGGCCTTCACTCAGGAAGTTCTCGCCCATACTGATTTTCGTTTTTTTTGCTTCCGTAACGGTTGCGTTATGGAGGGTGGAGGTCGATCACCTGCGCCAGCTGGTGGTGCGCCATGTGGAAAGCTCGGCGGGAATAGCCGCAATTCGCCTCGGCACCATAATGGACAGCCGCGAGGCGACCCTCGAAATGCTCGCAGACAGGTGGGTGGAAGACGAAAACCATGATTTCAGCCGCAGGCGTTTTCTTTCCTTTGCAAAGATCATTTTCCGCGACTTCCCGGGCTTCTCCGGGATATTCTGGACCGATCCGAACGGTGTCATACGCTATGTCTTCCCGCGGGAGGCGGAAACAACCAGGCTTGGAAAGAAGGTCCAATACATCCCCGGTCATAAGGTCTCGCCCTGTTTTGACCTTTTATCGGGAAAGAAGGGCTTCCGGATAGTCCTGCCGCTCACGTACGCCGGAAAACTTCAGGGCTACCTGTGCGGCGAGTTCACGGTAGCCGAGGTGGTCAACTTCGCCATGCCCGGCAAATTCATCGGAGATTTTGCCGTAGACATTTATGACGAGGGGCGGCCCATCTTTCATTACGGCAAGCCAAGCGTGGCAGGAAGGGCGATTTCCTCAACGCGCGAGATCCCGATAGGCGAGAGGAAATGGCGTCTGACAATGACCCCGGGCCGCGGCGTGTATGCCGGAGGCTCCCCCCAGGTGCTCCTGTTCCTGGTTTTTGGAATCATTCTCTCAGCCGCCCTCTCCCTGCTCTATTATCAACTGCTGCTGAGGATGGAAGCCTACAGGACCTCCAGGGACCTGGCCTTCGATGAAATCTCGGAGCGAAAGCGGGTCGAGGCTGTTTTGCAGGAAAAGGAAAAGGAGCTGAAAGAACTGGTCTCTGAGCTTTCGGCCAAAAATACCGAACTCGAGTCGTTTGTCTATACCATCTCCCATGATCTCAAAACCCCCATAGTCACCATCGGGGGGTTTATCGGGGCCTTACGGGAAGATTTCGGGGCCTCGATCCCCAAGGAAGCCGAAAGCTATCTGGACTACATGAGCGGGGCGGGCCGGAAAATGGAAGCCCTGATCGACGATCTGCTCGAGCTTTCGCGCATCGGGCGGTTGGTTGGCAGACGGACCACTCTTCCTTTCGCCGAGATCGTCACGGCGGCGATCGAAACACTTGGACCCAACATTGAAAGTCGCGGCGTCAGGGTAAACGTCCAGGAAAATCTTCCCGAGGTTTTCTGTGAGAAAAATAGACTGGCCCAAGTCATGTATAACCTGCTAAATAATGCCATCAAATACATGGGCGAGGACAACCAGGAACCCCGCATCGATATCGGGACCGAAAATCAGGACGATCGATGCGTATTTTTCGTCCGCGATAACGGAATCGGTATCGAAGAGAAGTTTTTTGAAAAGATTTTCCGCATCTTCGAACGCCTCCCGTCCGCTAGAAATAAGGGTGGGACCGGTGTCGGGCTGGCGATCGTAAAACGGATAATCGAATGTCATGGCGGCCGGATTTGGCTCGATTCAGAACCCGGGCGCGGGACGACATTTTTTTTCACCATAGGCGACCGGGAGCAGTAGGCTGCAAATAAGGAATTGTAATATGATCTTAGAGCCTTGCAACATATTGATCGTCGAAGACGAGGAGGCGCACGCCGCTCTGGCGGAGCGGGCGATCCGAAAATCGGGGCGCATCAATCGGATCGATATCGCCAGAGACGGGGAAGAAGCCCTGGACTATCTTTACCATCGGGGCAAATACGGCGAGGCCTCCAAGTTCCCTTTGCCCGGACTGATCCTCCTGGATATAAAGCTGCCCGGCATAGGGGGCATAGAAGTGCTAAAACAGATCAAAAGAGATCCGAATTTGAGGAAAATACCGGTAATAATGCTAACCACGTCCAAGCGGGAGGAGGATATAGCGAATTCCTACTGCAATCATGCCAACAGCTATTTGACAAAGCCCGTGGGATTAAAGGAATTTGAAGCGAAGGTCATGCAGATCAATTCTTACTGGGTGGAAACAAATGAACCGCCCGTAGTGACTGAATAGCTACCGATCAGACGTGCAGGTGCGAGGCATGAAACCTCTGAAGCTGGTTGTCATCGAAGACGAGGAAGCTCATTTCCAACTAATCCGCCGAGCTATCCTGGCAGGTCTTCCGCAAGCCGATATCTACCACTTCCGGGACACCGACGGGTTTTTCGAAAGTCTTTATCGCATCCGTCCGGACCTCATCCTGGTGGATTACCGGATGCCTGGAATGAACGGCATCGAATTCTTGAGGCATATGCGCCAGGCCCGAAACGAGGCGCCGGTCATAATGGTCACCGGGCAGGGGGACGAACGAATAGCGGTCCAGGCAATGAAGGCCGGGGCCTCGGATTATTTGGTAAAGAGTCCCGAGTTTTTCATGCTGCTCCCCGGCGCCATCGAGAAAGAAATTCGAAGAACCAAGGAGCGCATGTGGGCCGAACGCAGCCTGCGGGCTTCGCACAGTTTCCTGGAGATTGCCAATCGGCACACGGCGTTGGGGCCGATGCTCGACGAATTCGCGGGCGAAATCCGAAAAATTGGAGGCTGCGATTTTGCAGGAATTCGGATCCTGGACGACGAAGGCAATCTGCCTTTCCTGGCCTGCGAGGGACTGGGCGAGGCGCATCCCGAAACCCCTTCCACGCGCTCCCTTCCCGGCATGTGCGTCCATGTGGTGACCGGGACCATCGATCAAAGTCTTCCCTGTATAACGGCAGGCGGTTCGTTTTATACAAACGACGCGGACCGGTTTTTCATCGAGACCAAAGATAAGATGACGGGACCGGTCTGCCTTAACTGCTACAGCCTGGGGTACAAATCCATCGCGCTCATGCCGGTGGGGGTCAAGGGCAATATCATGGGCCTGATCCAGGTGGCCGACCATGAGGAAGACAAACTCCCCCTGGAAACGGTTTTGATCCTCGAAAATGTGGGGATGGTCCTGGGCTCGGCCATGCGCCGCGTGCAGATGGGAGAGGCGCTCAAACGGTCTGAAAAAAGAGTGCGAGCTATGTCGTCCAAGCTGCTGCAGGCCCAGGAGGAGGAAAGAAAAAAAATCGCCCTGGAGATCCACGACAGCATTGGTTCGAGCCTCAGCGCCATAAAATTGGGTTTGCAGTTGAGCATGGACAGGTTGAAGGAAGGCTCGCTTACGGCCGGCTCCCTCTATTCTCTGGTGTCGGTTACCCAGGGCGCGCTGGACGACGCCAGAAAAATCATGGCGGCTCTGCGGCCCGCCATTCTTGACTCCGTGGGCTTACTGCAGACCGTCAACTGGTTGTGCTGGCAATTAAAGACAGTCTGTCCCCAAATACAAATCGAGCAGTCAATGGACGTGAACGAATCCGATATCAGCGAGCCGCAAAATATAGTGCTCTTCAGGATCCTCCAGGAAGCCTTGAACAATATCGCCAAGCACAGCGAAGCCGACCGGGTGGAAGTCTCGCTCAGCGGCCGGAGCAAAAAGATCGAGTTGATTATCCGGGACAACGGCAAGGGTTTCGATCCGGGCGCCGTCTCGAAAAGAAAGAAGGCGACCAGAGGCTTGGGGCTCGCCTCCATGCGGGAGCGGGCGGAACTCTCCGGAGGCAGTTTCTTGTTGGAGTCCTCGCGCCACAAGGGAACGACCATCCGCGTCTGCTGGGTTGATGAGCGGTGAGGTTGCATCAGATTGCTTGACGCTTCTACAAGAGGATGGCCAAAAGCCCTTTTAAAATACCACACCGGGTGGTTCCAACCCAACGCTTGAGGCGAAGGGAGGAGGCGGTGGGACCGCCAGCCGGGATCGCTATCGAAACGGTGTTGACCGAGCCATTGAATTCCTGAAGGTCAGTCCCACGCACAGGACGAATTAAAAGCAGAACTGAAACCTTCCATTGACACCTTATGTCATGAAAAGTGTTCGAGACACGCCTGGAACGCCCGGTTTTTCATCTTTACGATTGTTGTGGGCAGCCCCTGAACTTATAATCGCCTTTATTGGAACGAAGTTTGCTTCAATCTCTGTGGCGGGCGGTTGTCCGCCCGGGACAAAGCGAAACTCATACGAAGTTGCGTTCAAGACGCGTCAAACAGATGGGTTTCACTGCGTTTCACCCATCCTACAGCGGCTGTCGTAGGATGGGTGGAGCGAAGCGCAACCCATCAGGCAAATCTTGAACGTAACCTGGTATGAGAAGATAAATCTTCAGATTCGCTTCCCATTGGCGTTTGTTCCCTGAGGGTATGGCCATGGCTGAAGACGATCGGATAGTCGCAAGCAGCGCAGGCGTTGAAATTACCGGAACAGCGCTCCAGCCTTTTTTATCGCCCGATTTCGATTTCCTGGCCGCTGTCGAGGCCGCCGGGCCGTTCAATGCCACGCATTGCTTCCAGTGCCGCAAATGCACCAACGGCTGCCCGGTGAGCTTTGCCATGGACATTTTTCCGGACCGTATCATCCGGTTGGCCCTTCTCGGCCAAAAAGACGAAGTATTAAGATCGCGCACCATCTGGATATGCGCTTCCTGCGAGACGTGCAGCACCCGGTGTCCCAACGGCGTCAGGATTGCCGAGTTGATGGATTTTTTCAAGGAGTTGGCCCTGGAGACCGGAATAACTCCCGCCCTGTCCTCCGTTGCCGCCTTTTACCAGACCTTTCTCGAAAATTTGAAACTGACGGGCAGGGTTTTCGAAACCGGTCTGCTCCCGGCCTACTGGCTCAGGAGCCGGCAGGTGGCAAGCCTGTTCAAGTCCGGGGAGATGCGCCGGAGTCTGGATCAGGCCGTAAAGCTCTTCAGGAAAGGACGCTTGTCCGCGCTGCCGCATTGGGTAAGGGAAAAAGGCGAGATAAAGTCCATTTTGCGCCCGTCCCGTTCACCCGGGGGAGACAAACAATGAAGGCCACCTACTACCCCGGATGTTCTCTTGAAGGCGCATCGAAGGATTATGCGGATTCCATCGAATGTGTTTGCGCACAGATGGGCATCGAGCTGCAGGAAGTCCCCGACTGGAACTGCTGCGGGGCAACGGCCGCCCACAGCATAAATCGCCGGGCGAGCATCGAGCTGCCTCTGCGCAACCTGAGGCTTGCTCGAACGCTTGGCAATCCCGACATGCTCGTCCCCTGCCCGCTTTGTTTCAACCGCCTGAAGACCGCCGTGCACGGGTCAAACGACCCCGGGGCGGCCTTCCCCGGGATCTGGGACCTTGCCGCCTTTTTTGCAACCGATGAAAGGCTCCGGGAACTTGCCGAAGGGGTGAAAAAGCGGCTCGAAGGGCTGAACGTCGTCTCCTATTACGGCTGCATGTCCAGCCGGCCGCCTGAAATAACCGGGGCCGCCGATTACGAAAACCCGCAAAGCATTGACCGGATCGTGAAAACCCTGGGCGCAACCCCGATCGACTGGCCGTACAAAACGGACTGCTGCGGGGCGAGCCTCATTGTTTCCATGCCGGGCGCGGCTTTTAAAATGGTCGAAAAACTGCTCGACATGGCCCGACGGGTGGGGGCCGAGGCCGTGGTGGTTTCCTGCCAGATGTGCCAGGGGAACCTGGATATGTACCAGGACCGCATCGAAGCCGATACGGGAAAGCGTTTCGGTCTTCCCATCATTTATTTCACCGAGTTGATAGGGTTGGCGTGGGGCCTGGCGGAATCCAGAGGATGGCTTTCGCGCCACTTCGTCGATCCCGTCCCGCTTTTGCGGAGTAAAGGGCTTATGGCGGCAGAGCGGTAAATCGCGCCCGAAGCGGGGCGTGACGGAAAGGTTGACCGACTCATGGCTGAAACGAAGAACCAGCAAGCGGGGGAAGCGCACAAAACCGGCGCTGTGGCCATCGTCGGGGGCGGCATAGCGGGCATCCAGTCAGCGCTCGATATCGCCGGCTCGGGCTTCAAGGTTTACCTGATCGAGCAGCAGCCCAATGTCGGTGGCGTCATGTCGCAGCTGGACAAGACTTTTCCCACCAACGACTGCTCTTCCTGCATGATGGGCCCCAAACTGGTGGAACTCGCCAACCACCGAAACATCAAGATTCTAACCCGTACGACCGTTGAAAAGCTGGAAGGCGTTCCCGGCAATTTCAGTCTCACTGTAAAACGTCATCCCCGGTATGTGCTGGAAGACAAGTGCACCGGATGCGGCGAATGCGCCAGGGTATGCCCCATCGATCTGCCCTCCGGTTTCGACCAGGGGCTGAACACCCGCAAGGCCATTTACAGGAATTATCCCCAGGCGGTCCCGCCCGCCTTCGCCATCGACAAGCTGGACGGGTCTCCCTGCACCAACGCTTGTCCGGGCATGGTCAATGGTCATGCCTACGTGACTCTCATAGCCAGGGGCCGCTACCAGGACGCCATGAAGGTGATCATGCGAAACCTGCCCCTTCCCGGCGTTCTGGGAAGAATATGCCCGCACCCTTGCGAAACCGCCTGCCGCCGCGCTACTGTGGACGAACCGGTATCGATTTGCACCCTCAAGCGTTTTGTGGCCGACGCCGTAGACCCGGAAAAACTGCCCCTCCCCGATAGGGAAATGAAAAGAGAAAGCGTGGCCATTGTGGGGTCCGGGCCCGCGGGCCTCACCGCCGCTTATTTCCTGGCCCTGGAGGGCTACGGCGTGACCATTTACGAATCGCTGGGAGTCGCCGGCGGCATGCTCCGGGTCGGTATTCCCGATTACCGTCTTCCCCCCGAAATGCTGGATAAGGAAATACGAGCAATAACCCGGTTGGGGGTGGAGATAAAGTACCACAGCGCTCTTGGCCGCGACTTCACCCTGGACGAGTTGTTCGGGCGGGGCCATAAGGCCGTCTACCTGGCCATCGGGGCGCACCGCGGCGTAAAGCTGAGTATCCAGGGCGAAGACACCGACGGGGTGATGCACGGGGTCGATTTCCTGCGCGCGGTAAATCTCTATGAGATGACCGACCTCAAGGGCAAGCGGGTGGTGGTGGTCGGGGGCGGCGACGTGGCCATAGACGCGGCGCGAAGCGCACTCAGAACGGGCGCGGCCAAGGTCTCCATCTTCTACCGGCGCACCCGCGGCGAGATGCCCGCCCATCCAAACGAGATAGAAGACGGACTGGCCGAAGGAATCGAGATCAAATACCTCGTTTCGCCCCGGCAGGTCGTGGCCGCGGCAGGGAAAGTGGCGGGCCTGCGGTGTGTGGGGATGGAACTGGGGGAACCGGACGCCTCCGGCAGGCGAAGCCCCATCCCGGTCCCCGGAAGCGAATTCGTGGAAGAGTGCGACATCGTTGTCGCGGCCATCGGCCAGACCCCGGACAGCCTCTTTCTTTCCGACTCCGAAAAAGTGCGCATCACCCGGTTTGGAACGATAAAAGTCGACGGGATAACCTATCAGACCAGCCGTGAAGGGGTGTTCGCCGGCGGCGACGCCCAGTCGGGACCGTGGATAGCCATAGGCGCGGTCGCCGCGGGCAGAGAGGCCGCCATTTCCATATCCCGCTACCTCAAGGGCGAGGACATGGCGGTCGGGCGTAAAAAGACGGAGACGGCCGGGGAGAATTTTTCCCCCATACCCCCGGACGTAAAAAGGACCCCGCGCCTCCGCCGGACCTCGATCCCCATGGAACAGCGAAAAAGCGGATTTTCCGAGGTCGAGCCGGGGATAACCGAAGAACAGGCCAGGGCTGAAGCCTCGCGGTGCCTGGACTGCATGATCTGCTGCGAGTGCCGGATGTGCGAGGAGGCCTGTCTGGCTGGCGCCATTGCCCACGACATGGGGCCGGTTACGGAAAAAATCGAGGCGGGAGCGGTCATACTCTCTCCCGGGTTCGAGGTCTTCGACCCCAAACTCAAGCCCGAATACGGCTGGGGTAGATGGCCCAACGTGGTGACCAGCCTCGAATACGAACGTATCCTGTCGGCCGCAGGCCCCTTTTCCGGCCACATTCAACGCCTCTCCGACGGGAAAAAACCGGCTCGGATAGCCTGGATCCAGTGTGTGGGATCGCGAGACAGCGCCATCGGCCGGGACTACTGTTCGTATGTCTGCTGCATGTACGCCACCAAGCAGGCCATGATCACCAAAGAGCACGAAGCCGATATCGACACCACCATCTTTTATATCGATATCCGCGCGCAGGGCAAAGGGTTCGACCGGTTCTACGAGCGGGCCAAAAATGAAACCGGCGTGAGATATGTGCGGTCGATGATTTCCAGAATAGTACCGGTGGTTGAAACCGGCGGCCTGCTGATAGACTACTGCGATGAAAATGAGGTCATGCGCGAAGAAGAGTTCGACATGGTCGTACTTTCGGTGGGCCTGTGCGCGCACCCCTCGACAGTCGGACTGGCCAGGCGGCTGGGAGTGGACCTGGACCCGTTCGCATTCATAAAAACGGGCCCCCTGGATATGGTTTCGACATCCCGGCCCGGGGTCTACGTCTGCGGGGCCGCGCAGGGGCCCAAGGACATTCCCGATTCGGTGCTTCAGGGCAGCAGCGCGGCGGCCAGGGCCACCTCGCTTCTCTCCGGGGTCCGGGGGGAACTGATCGAACCCCCGCCCCACTATGAAGAACGCGACGTGCGCGGCGAGAAGGTGCGAATCGGCGTTTTCGTCTGCCATTGCGGCATAAACATCGCCGGGGTCGTGGATACCGTGGCGGTGGCCGATTACGCCAAAACACTTCCCGGCGTCGAATATGCCTTTAGCCCCATGTTCGCCTGCTCGACCGATCAGCAAAAAGAGATCAAACGGGCGATCGGGGAATACAAACTCAACCGGTTCGTGGTTGCGTCCTGTACGCCGCGCACCCATGAGCCGCTGTTTCGCAACACGCTCCGGGAAGCGGGTTTGAATCCCTACCTTTTCGAACTGGCAAACATCAGGGAGCAGGATTCGTGGGTGCACCAGGGGGCGCACGAGCGCGCAACGGCAAAAGCCAAAGACCTGGTGCGAATGGCGGTGGCAAGGGCCGCTCTTCTGGAGCCTCTCCATGATTTTTCCTGCGACGTGGTACAAAAGGCCCTGGTCATAGGAGGGGGCCTGGCCGGCCTGACCGCGGCCCTGGCGGTTGCCGAACAGGGTTTTCCGGCCGTGCTGGTGGAAAAGACCTCCGAACTGGGCGGGCATGCCGGAAAGCTCTTCTACACCGAAGACGGGGGGGAGCCTTCGAAGTACGTGCAAACTCTCATCGAGGCCGCCGAGTCGAACCGACTGATAGAGATTTACAGGCAGGCCGAGGTGCTGGAGGTAAAAGGCTCGTGCGGCAATTTTTCAACCCGGATCGCCGTGGGCGGCAAATCGGTGGAGTTCTCTCACGGCGTGGCGATTATTGCCGTCGGGGGCTGCGAGTACAAGCCTTCCGAATATCTTTACGACCGGGACGGCCGGGTGGTTACCCAAAATGAATTCGAACGGATGCTGGCAAAAGAGCCGGCCTCCGCGCAAACCTTTCGAAACATCACCATGATCCAGTGCGTCGGCTCGCGCGAACCCGAACACTCCTACTGCTCCAGGGTGTGCTGCACGGCCGCGGTCAAAAACAGTCTAAAACTCAAAGAAATCAATCCCTCGGCCAATGTTTCGGTGCTCTACAGGGACATCAGGACTTTCGGCCTTAAGGAATTGCAGTACCGGGAAGCCAGACGCGCGGGGGTCCGATTCTTTCGCTTCGACCAGGACCTAAAACCGGAAGTCCGGATCGGTGAGGCAGGACTGGACGTATTGGTTTTCGACTCTCAACTCGGGCGCGGGATTGTCCTGAAAACAGACCTGTTGGTTTTAAGCAGTGCCATTCGCCCGGGGGAGGATGCCAAAAAGCTGGCCGAAACCCTTCGGTTGCCCCTCGACCAGGACGGTTTTTTCTTGGAAGCGCACCCCAAACTCCGGCCGCTCGATTTTGCCACCTCCGGGTTTTTCCTCTGCGGCCTGGCCCACGGTCCGAAGTTCGCCGACGAATCGATCTCCCAGGCGCGGGGAGCGGTGTCGCGGGCCATGACGATACTGTCCCAAAAAGAAATTGTGGTTGCAGGGGTGGTCACCGAGGTCGATCCAAACCTTTGCCGCGCCTGCGGGGAGTGCGAACAGACCTGCCTTTTCGGGGCCATAAAAGTGTCGGAGGTGGAAAACGGCAAGAAGCGGGCCGTTGTGAACCGGGCGCTTTGCACGGGTTGTGGCGCCTGCAGCGCCGCCTGTCCGACCGGGGCGGCCTCGCTTGCGCATTTCCGCGATTCGCAGATAGAGGCTATGATCAGAGCATGTCAGAACATTTCGAACCCAGGATAGTCGCTTTTTTGTGCAACTGGTGCGCCTATGCCGGCGCGGACCTTGCGGGGACGGCCAGGATGCAGTACCCGCCAAACGTCCGCCTCATACGGATCATGTGCACTGGGAGGATGAATCACGGATTCATTCTAAAGACGTTTGAAGCGGGCGCCGACGGCGTGCTGGTCGCGGGCTGACACCTCGGCGACTGCCATTACCTGGGAGGTAATGAGAAGTGTCTCAAGGTGGTCGAGGAAACGCACCGCGTCTTGCACCTTTTGGGAATCGACCAGCACCGCCTCAGGCTGAAATGGATTTCCGCTTCGGAAGGCAACATTTTTGCCGAGGAGGTGCGATCCTTCACGCGGTTGCTTGCAGAAATGGGCACAGCTTTTCACCGCAGAGACGCAGAGGACGCTGAGAAAACGACATTCATTCGTTGAGTATTTCCTCTCTGCGATCTCTGCGGTGAGTTCTTTTTTTTACCGGGATATGAAATGGAATTAGCCAGGGAACAGATCGACTATTGCATGGAATGCGGGGTTTGCACGGGGAGTTGCCCGGTGAGCAGGGTTCTGCCTGCTTTCTCTCCACGCCAGATGATAAAGCGCGTGCTGATGGACCGGGACGAGACGGTCCTGGAGGGCCGGGAGCTCTGGGCATGTCTGGCCTGCGCCCGGTGCAGCTCCCGCTGTCCGGCCCGGATCGACTTCCCGGAATTTATCCGCGAATATCGCGAAACGGCCCGAAAACGGGGCAATCTTCCCCAGGAAAGCCACCATGGCGCTTTGCAGGCCATCATGTCGCTTCAGACCCGAAACCTCTCCCAGCACCGCACCGATTGGGCAAAGGAGATCGGCCGGTTCAAAACGGCGGGAGACATCTTCTTCTTTGTGGGATGCGCCCCCTACTTCGACACCGCCCTGAAATACGGCCCAATTTCTCTTGAAATGGCCGGAAGCGTCCTGCGGCTGCTAAACCGGATGGGCATCGAGCCGGTGGTAAGCGACGACGAGCGATGCTGCGGGCATGACGCGCTTTTGAGCGGCGACCGGGAGACCTTCCACAAATTGGCGGCGATAAACCTGGAAGTCATCGCGGGAGCGGGCGCAAAGACGGTCCTTTTCAGCTGTCCGGAAGGTTATGTTACCTTCAAGACCGAGATTCCAAAGTACTTCGGTAAGCTGCCTTTTGAGGTAATTCACGTCTCGCAATTCCTGGCCCGCGAGCTTCCGGGGTCGGGCCTGTCTTTCAGATCGGCCGAAAACGGGAGCGGGGCGATCACTTACCAAGACCCCTGCAGCCTTGGCAGGAAAGCCGGAATCTACGATCCGCCAAGAGATCTCATAAACATGGTTCCGGGGGTAAAGTTCGAAGAAATGGCCAGGAACCGCGAAAATTCGGTGTGCTGCGGCACGAGCGCATGGATGGAGTGTTCCGAATGCTCCAAGGAGATGCAGGTCGAACGGCTTCTGGAAGCTGCCGGCGCCGGGGCCTCCACCCTGATCACCGCCTGCCCCAAGTGCGCCATTCATCTTTCGTGCGCGGAGCAGAATACGGACATTACTTTGAAAATTAAAGACTTGTATTCTTTTCTTCTGGACCGGGTCGAATAGTTCAAGGCGACTCAAAGGAGTTCAGGCTGGTGAACCGGGATGTCCTTGTCATAGGCGGAGGAATTGCGGGCATGCAGGCCTCCCTCGACTTGGCCGAAATGGGGTTTACAGTTCACCTTGTCGAACGGCTCCCCACTATCGGCGGGAAAATGGCCCAGTTGGACAAGACCTTTCCAACCAATGACTGCGCCCTCTGAATTCTGGCCCCCAAATTGATGGATGTCGGTCGACATCCGAAGATTCGGCTTCTGGCCTACTCGGAAGTGGAAGGCGTGGAAGGGGAGATGGGCAATTTCCGGATCCGGGTGAGAAAAAAGGCCCGCTACGTTGACGAAAACAAGTGTACGGGCTGCGGGTCCTGCGCCGAAAAGTGCCCGACGGTCGTCTGCGATGCCTACAACGTGGGACTTGCCAAACGCAAGGCCATATACAAGTATTTCGCGCAGGGCATCCCTTCGGTCTACACCATTGACGCCGCTCATTGCCGCAACTTCGAGACGGGCAAAAAATGCGGCTTGTGCTCCAGGATTTGCCAGGCGGGCGCAATCGACTACCAGCAGGAAGACCGGATTGTGGAACTGGATGTGGGAGCGATCATCCTGGCGACCGGCTACGAACTCTTCGATGCCCGCAAGGTCCCTGAGTACGGGTACGGCCGTTTGCCCAACGTGGTCACCTCGCTCGAATTCGAACGGTTTCTTTCCGCCTCCGGCCCGACCGGCGGTCATGTGTACAAACCTTCGGACCTGGCCGTCTCGGAGGTTCTCGCCACCCTGGAAAAACAAATGCGCACCTCGTCCCGGGAAATCGAAAGGTTCGAGAAGACCTTCGAAATGAGTTCCGAGAGGTTTATCGAAAAGTTCAATTCCGGCGAGCTTACGGGAGGCCATTACGACGAGTGGGCCGGGCAGTACCGGAGCTTCCTGCCGCTGAAAGAAAAGTTCAAACGGACAAAGGAACGGGCCGAATCGCTCAAAACGGCCCACCGCCTGGCCTTCATCCAGTGCGTGGGCTCCCGCGACAGCAGGTTTAACGGCCATTGCTCGGCCTTTTGCTGCATGCATTCCATAAAGGAGGCCGTAATAGCCAGGGAGCACGACCCGGAGAGTGAAGTCCATATTTTCGGCATGGATATTCGGGCAGTGGGGAAGAATTTCGAGGAATACAGAAACCGGGCGGAAGGGGAAGCGGGAATCAAGTTCATTCGGAGCAGAGTGGCCGAGGTGACCGAAAACGACAGCCACAACCCGGTCATCTGGTATGAGGACACCAAAGCGCGCCAGGTGCGCAGCATGGAGGTCGATATGGCCATCCTGGCGGTGGCCTGCGAACCGGGCCCGTCGGCCCGCAGACTCTCGGAACTTCTGGGTGTTCCGCTAAATGAATTCGGCTTTTACGCCACCCTGACGGTCCCTCCGCTCGATACTTTTCGTCCCGGGGTGTTTGCGTGCGGATGCGCTCATGGCCCGATGGATATTCCCGAATCGGTGGCGCAGGCCAGCAGCGCGGCCGCAAGGGCGGCCAGCGCCTTGATGGGAGCAAGGAGCAAGGAGCAAGGAGCGGGGAGCGGGGAGCAAGACGCGGAAAGCCGGAAACAGGTAGCAGGGAGCGAAGATCATGGAGCAAAAGCCAAGAAGCGAGAAGCAGGCAAAGGGGAGTGAGGAGCTAAAAGCTGGAAGCGAGAAGCAAGAAGCGGGGAACGAGCTTTCTTCCTGCTCCCCGCCTCCAGGCAAAGCGCGGACAGGCGTTTTCGTCTGCCATTGCGGTTCGAACATCGCAGGGCTTCTGGACTGCGAAGCGCTGGCCGAATATGCGGCGGCCCTGCCAAATGTGGTCTACGCCAAAGACAACCTCTACACTTGTTCGGCGTCGGGAATCGCGCAGATTCAGGCGGCCATAAGAGAACACGGGCTGACAAGGGTCGTGGTCGCCTCCTGTTCGCCCAGGACCCACATGCCTCTTTTTAAGAGCGCCTGCGCGGAAGCGGGCCTCAACCAGTACCTGTTCGAAATGGCCAATATCCGAGACCAGTGCTCCTGGGTACACGTGCAGGAACGGGACGCCGCGCGCCAGAAGGCCATGGACCTCATCCGCATGGCAGTGGCAAAGGCCGCCCTGCTCGAACCGCTCGAAGATATCGAGTCTTCCCTGGTAAGGAAAGCCATGGTGCTGGGGGCGGGCGTTGCGGGGCTCAGCGCCGCTTCGGCCCTTGCGGATATGGGAGTGGAAGTGCTCCTGGTCGAAAGGGAAACCGAACTGGGGGGGCTGGTGCGCCGTCTGAACAGGATCGGACCTTCGAACGAGCCTGCCGCGGAAGTCCTGGCGATGCTGCTACGAGAGGTGGAAAGCGCTTCCCATGTCCGCCTCTTTCCCGGGACCGACCTGGTCGGCGTGAGCGGTGTGGTGGGCAACTACGAGATCAGCCTTAAGAGCAAAGGCGGCGAAGAAACAGAAGAGACCGTCGGAGCGATAATAGTGGCGACCGGGGCTGTACCGTTCATACCGGAAGGCCTGTTCGGATTTGACGGCAGGAAGGTGATCACCCAGATCGACCTGGAGGAAAGACTTCGAAACGGGTCACCGCTTGAGGTCAAAAACATCGTCATGATTCAGTGCGTGGGCGCAAGAGGCCCCGGGAGAAGCTATTGCTCCCGGATATGCTGCCTTACGGCGGTAAAAAACGCTCTTTTGATCAAATCGCGCGATCCGAACGCCCGGGTACATATTCTCTACCGCGACATCCAGATGTACGGGGCGGAAAACGAAAAGCTGCTCCGGGACAGCCGGGGCGCGGGGGTAAAATTCGATATCTTCGACCCCGCGTTCCCACCGGTCGTAAAGGAGGGTTCGGTGGAATTCTACCAGCCCCTCACCGGCATGACCATAGAGACCGAGTGCGATCTGGCCGTTCTTTCGACCCCGCTCGTGGCGCCGGAAGGCTCGGCCGCCACGGCCAATCTCATGCGCCTCCCGGTTGATGGAAATAATTTCTTCATGGAGGCCCATGCCAAGCTGCGCCCGCTCGATTTTGCGACCGACGGCATTTTCCTGGCCGGAACGGCCAGGTTTCCGGCTACGGTTCGGGAAGCGGTCGCCCAGGGACTTGGCGCCGCATCCAGGGCAAATACCATGCTTTCAAAGGATAGACTCGTTTTCAGCGCCCTCGTTTCCTACGTCACCGACCGGTGCGACGGCTGCGGACTCTGCCTGGACGTCTGTCCGTACCATGCCATTACCATGGAAGAATTCGAACGGGACGGAAGGGTCTTTAAAAAAGTCCGCACCGACCCCATTTTGTGCAAGGGATGCGGTGTGTGCGAGGCCACCTGTCCCAAAAGGGGAGTACTGGTCCACGGATTCACCCCGTCCCAGATAAGGGCCCAGGTGGATGCGCTGCTCGAAGCGCTTCCTTGAGAACCAATTTTTGAAAGGCGGTTGTATGACTGACGAGTATCAGCCGGTGATTATCGGATTTCTGTGCACCTGGTGAGCTTTCGCCGCCGCTGACCTGGCAGGGGTCGGTAGAATGCAGTATCCGCCCAATTTGCGGATTATCAGGGTGGCGTGCTCCGGAATGATCGACCCGGAAATAGTGGTCCATGCCCTCTCAAAGGGGATCGACGGGGTGCTCGGAATAGGCTGCCGCCTCGGTGAATGCCATTACCTGGAGGGTAACGAAAAGGCAAAAGCACGGGAAGAGGCGATAAGAATTGTCCTGGCAACCTGCGGGATCGATCCGGACCGGTTTCGAATGGAATGGCTCTCTTCGGCCGAGGCCGCGCGATTCGTGGAGGTGGTTACAAACTTTGTGCGTGGAATAAGGGCTCTTGGGCCCAATCCCCTGCGGAGGCGGGGCGGTGGGACCGCCAACCGGGATTGCCAAGCCCAAACCACGGCCTTTTCGTGGTTTCCGGGTGCGCCGGACAGCCTGTGAGGAGCAGTCTGGAAAAGTTTTTCCACGCGAAGCCGCGAAAGGAACAAAACTTTTCATGGTTCCAGGGTGTCCCGGGGGGACGTTGTCTGTTCTCTTGGATTTTATAGAGGTGAAGTCCCATGGTCGCTAGAGTGGCGGAAGAATGGCTTAACTCCTGTTCGGGGTGCGAGATATCCCTCGTGGATTTGGGCGAGCGTATCCTCGATGTGCTCCGGTTGGTCGAATTCGTCCATATGCCGGTCCTGATGGACCATAAGTACTTCGGACAGCTTGGCGACGGCGCGAGGATCGACATCCCCGAAGCGGACGTGGGCATAATCACGGGCGGGCTCCGCAACGAGGAGCACCTGGAAGTGGCGCGCGTGATGCGGGAAAGGTGCGGGCTGATCATCGCTCTGGGGACCTGCGCCACGCATGGCGGCATTCCTGCCCTGGTCAACTCGTTTACCAATGAGGCCGTATTGGAGCGCTGTTACTCGACGGAGACAACGGACGCGGGGCAGCCCCGGCCAAAAGAGGGGCTTCCGCCACTTCTTGACGCTGTCTACGCACTGGATGAAAAGATAAAGGTGGATGTGTATCTGCCGGGGTGCCCGCCGCATCCCGACCAGGTCTTCGATCTCCTCACCGGTCTCCTGACGGGCGGCCCGGTGTCGCTCTCCGAGAAAAGCGTCTGCGATTTCTGCCCGACGGTTCGCAAGGGCAAAGGGCAGGTCAAAAGGCTTCGCCGTTTCCTCCAGGCCCCGGAATGGGGCGCCCCCGGCGAACCGCTGGATAAGACGCGGTGCCTGCTCGAACAGGGCTTCCTGTGCATGGGGCCTGTCACCAGGGGCGGCTGCGGCGGCGGCCTGCTCGTTCCACGCTGCCTCAAGGCCGGAGTACCCTGCCGAGGATGCAGCGGACCGGTCAGCCATGACGGCAATCAATTGCTCCAGATGCTAAACGCGCTGGCCTCAAACGGAATAGAACTCGATTCGCTGCCCGATTACCCGTCGCTTTTGAGGTTTTCCGGGTCTCACGCTCTTCTGCGGCCCGCGCAGTCTGTGCGCAAATAGAGGAAGATTAGCATGGCAGGAACCATCCTTTTTTCGCTAGAACCATTCCCGGGAGGCGCCCATGAACCCTGAACGTAAACTGATTCTTTTGCCGATGGACGGCTCGGACCAGTCGATGGAGGTTGTAAGGTATATTTCCAGGGCTGTGAACCTCGTTAAGGCCGAGATCGTACTCCTGTCCATCATAGACAAAACGCCCGACGTATTCTGGGACCCGCAGCGGGACCAAGCGGTAAGTGAACACCTGGAGCATATGAAGAGCTGGGACACATACAAGGAACATAAAATGGGGGAGTGTCTGGCGGCCGCCTGTGAAATCCTGGAGGCCGGCGGCCTGCCCAAATCCGCCCTGACCTGTAACATCCTCAAAAGGAAAAGAGGGATCGCCAGGGACATTCTCGATGAGTCCCGGTTTGGCTACGACGGGGTGGTCCTGGCGCGAAGCGGGCTGGGAAGAATCGACGAATCGATGCTCGGCAGCGTCGCCGCCAAGGTGTTTATTAACGTCGCGGACTCCACCGTATGCCTGCTGGGAGGAAAACCCGAAGCCGGCAGGATACTTGTAGCCCTGGACGATTCGCTGGGCTCCTTGAGGGCCGTCAACTTCGTGTGCAAGATGCTCAATACCTCCGGCACGGCCGTGTGCCTGGCGCACATCGTGAGACTCCCCTGGAACAGGAGCGGGGGAGAACTCGAAGAAGAAATTGCAAGCCGCATCACGCTGGCGCACGAAATAACCATGAAACGGGTCTTCGACAGAGCGGTGGATCGTCTGACAGGCGCCGGGTTTTCTGCTGAAAACGTTTCCACAAGACTGATCAAAACCAGCGGCAGCCGGGCGGCGACTATTTACAACGAAGCCAAAGCGGCTCGCTTCGACACGATCGTGGTGGGTCGAAGAGGCATCGACGACGTCCCCGACTTCAACATGGGCAGGGTCCCCTACAAACTCGGCTATATCGCCAAAGACGTCGCCCTCTGGCTGGCAGCCTAGGGGGGCGGGACCGTTGTGGATAACTGCCCACCGGAAGTGTCATTTCTGCGAACAACCGTTTGCCCGAGGCCGCAAGTCCCCGGGCAAACAGCGTTTCCAACGTATCAGGCGGCCTTGCGCACTTCACAGACCTCGGAGTTTTTCCAGGCGAAATCTTTAAACGACATGGGCGGTTTTCCCGTAACTTCCTTTACCACGCCGGTTATCTCGGCCATGTGCCCCCTTCTTACCTCCTGAAAAAGCCGCACCCTGTACCGTATGGAGCTTTCGGGCATCCCATGATGCCGGTCGAGCTGCACCATTTCCTCTTCCGATATGGGAATGTAGTTGACGATCCGACCGCAGGCATCGGCTATTATCCGGGCCGCCTGGCCGTAGCTGATGGCCTCATTGCCGGTCAAGCTGCAATCCTCCCCGTAGCGCCTTTCCTGAAAGCAGGCCGCTGCCACCCGGGCTATATCCTCGACCGAAATGAAGCTCGTCTTGGCCTCGCCCGCCGGCACCCGTATGGTTCCGGCCGCGATCATCGGTCCAATCCACCCGGACGTAAAATTCTCCATGAAAAAATTGGGCCGAAGAATTGTGTGCTCCAGCTCCGATTTCATCAGATACCGCTCGATTATTCTCAGCGGATTTTTTTCGTCCAGATCGGCCCTCATCACCGAATTGAACACTATATGCCTCACTCCCGCCTCCCCGGCCTTGTCGATAAATGGAATCAACTTGTCCGGAGCGCGGGAATCCAGGGGCGGAGCGACCAGAAAGACAGACGAAATATCGTCGAGCGCAGCTTTGAACAGAGTGTGGTCCTCGTAGTCGAAGAGTACGGGCCGCACCCGGTCGGTCCACCTGATTTTGGTCGTTTTCCTGGTGGCGGCCCTGACGTTGAAGTCTTTGTCCACCAGCGCCCTGACCACTGCCTTTCCCAACTTCCCGGAGGCGCCGGTTACGAGAATTGTCTCCATCGTTGTCTCCTTTGCAATGATTCTACTATCTTAAATATGATTATAGTTATTATGGTAGCTTGCACAACTCCGGCGGTCGGGTTGGACGACGTGTTGAGTTTTGTCAAAGCCCAAAGCCGCCCCGGAGGGGTACCTGCCCGAAAAAGGAGAAAATACCCCTGTGCCTGCGGATTTTTAAGCCTTTACACCGGCCAGGGTTGATTGAGATTTATTGCAGGAAGGAGATAAAATGGAAAAAGAGGTGAACGTGTATGTATTCCCCGCCTCTCCCGATACCGAAAAGATCAGAGATTACCTGGACAGCAAGGGGATAGACTTCAAAGTCTACGATATCAACTCCGATCAAAAGGCCCACAAACGCATGCTCGAAGCGACGCGTGGCGCATGTGGGCCACCAGTGATCGAGATCGGAAACCGGATTGTATGCGGGTTGGATAAAGAACGGCTGGAAGAAACCATAGCCTCGGAACTCAAGTGATAATTATGGCGGCGGAGCCGGACGGTTTTTTGGCCGGCCCCGCCGTTTTTATGCGGAGTTTCTGACCCCGCATTCCTCACGGGCGCGATGGAGAAAGCAAGGCAGTAGACATCCCGGGATGGCGTCTTTGTCCATCTTTAGTGTTCAGACCTGGTCTCCCTTTCCTTCTTGCGGTTCTCGATTCGCTTTACCACGTCCTTGGCCACTTCGAGTATCTCGACAGCAGTCTTGACGTCTTCACCGTTATAGAGCTTCAAACCCATGACGAGGGGCTCAAGATGCCCGGCTGCCGGTGAATTCTCGATCAGTTCGATTGATTCTTTTGCGTACCCCGAAGATGCAAGATCTACAAAAAGCGTAATTGCATGTTCAATTGTGGTTTCAACAAATTTGGGATCCGAGACATATCTTTGGGCATGTTCCAAAGCCTCACTGCCTTTACCGAGAGTGCTCAGGAGGCTAGCCAGGGTGTGGTGGTAGTTCAGATTATCGGGTGAGATAGAAACGGCACGGCGAGCCCACTTTTCGCCTTTTTGAAGCAAAGACGTGATATCGTGTTCATAAAACTCCCATGAGACTCTGTTGAGCAGTTCTGCATCATCCGGTTTCCTCTCGATTATCTCCTCGGCTACTCGGAGAGCGTCTGCCTGTCTTGCCGGCCATTGCACTAACAGTTCTATTAACGCAATGTGAGCGGCTATTGATTCCGGAGCCATTTGAGTCGCTTGGTGCAATGATTCCTCCGCCTGGTCGTAATTGCCAAGCGCTCCGAGTTCGCCCCCTTTGTTAACCAGCGCCATTGCCACTAGCTCTGCCAGTGCGGGTTCCATGCTGTCCCCAAAGCGCTCTACGACTTCCTCATAGGCTCTGATTGCGTCTTCGGACCTGCCGAGGAATCGGAGTGTGACACCTTTGTTCAACAGGGCCATGGCTAATTGCTCTGCCAGTCCGGGTTCCCCGCTCTCCCCAAAGCGCTCGACGACTTCCTCATACGCCCTTATTTCGTCTTCGAACCTGTCGAGCGCTCCGAGTATTCCTCCTTTGTTAACCAGTGCCATTGCCACTTGCCTTGCCAGTGCGGGTTCCACGCTGTTCCCAAAGCGCTCTACGACTTCCTCATACGCTCTGATTGCGTCTTCAGACCTGCCAAGAATTCCGAGTCTGATCCCTCTGTTAACCATCGCCCTTGCCACTCGCTCTACCAGTGCGGGTTCCCTGCTGTCCCCAAAGCGCTCTACGACTTCCTCATAGGCTCTGATTGCGTCTTCGGACCTGCCGAGGAATCCGAGTGTGACACCTTTGTTCAGCAGTGCCATGGCCACTTGCTCTGCCAGTCCGGGTTCCCCGCTGTCCCCAAAGCGCTCTACGACTTCCTCATACACCCTTATTTCATCTTCGGACCTGCCGAGCTCTCCGAGTGTGCCTCCTTTGTTAAACAGGGCCATTGCCACTTGCCTTGCCAGTGCGGGTTCCCTGCTGTCCCCAAAGCGCTCTACGACCTCATCGTACACTCTGATTGCGTCTTCGGACCTCCCAAGCGATCCGAGTGTGATTCCTTTGTTAAACAGGGCCATGGCCACTTGCTCTGCCAGTGCGGGTTCCCTGCTGTCCCCGAAGCGCTCGACGACTTCCTCATAGGCCCTGATTGCGTCTTCGGACCTGCCGAGCGCTCCGAGTGTGAATCCTCTGCTAAGCATGGCCTTAGCCACAGAGCCAATCAAGCCAGGTTCCCTCTCGTCGCCAAACTTTCTGATTACGTCGTCGAGAGTTGCTAAAGCCTGCTCATAATTGCCATTCTTAAGCAGTTCAAAACCGTCCTCAAGCATGCGACTTGCGCTCCCACGTACAATCTTCGGCGCATCATGCACGTTCTCGTATGCTTCAGATCGCTTTCCGGTAATTGCGAAATTTTTTATCGAATCATCGATATACTGCGACTCAAGAAAGTTCCTGGGTGTAGAGGATACAATTTTCTCAAGAAGTCGGGAGTCGTCGCCAACCTCCCTTATTACCTCCGCATAAGCAAGGTAATGGTCTCTACAATGCTCCGGCCCAAGCTTGCAGGCCTCTTCCGCTATGAGCCTCGTCGCGGATTCCGGACCATACATGCCCACCATGAATTTGACGGCTGCCTTCACCCGGTCTGAAGGTCTGCCGCGTCTTCGCATGAGGTAATAAATGTTGTACATACGCTCGGCGACCGCATAATACCTGGTCCGCTTTCCCTTCTTTTCGACAGTTACCGCCCCCCGTCCTACGAGGCGGTTTAGGAGTGAACTGGCTGTGTTGACGTCCAATCTCGCAGCCTTCGCCACCTCGCGCGCCGTCGAAAGGTCCCAGAGTTCGGCCAGGGCGAGGTAAGCCTTTCTTTCCGTCGCCGGTAGGTTGTCGAGGTGGCTTTTGAAATATTCCGTGTGGTCGTCGATCAGGTCGACAAGGTCGTCGAGTAACCGCCCAAATGAGCGCCCGGCGCCGAATTTGGCGATGATCGCGAGGAGTCTTGGATTTCCGCCCGTCAGGATCCTTATTGGCCTTATCTTTTCGCCCTCAAGTCTTTCTCCGGTTACCAGAACCCAAATGGCATTGCATTCGTCGTCATTAAGGGGGCCGAGTTCATGCATTTTGAACATTTCAAACATCGCCTGCGAGGAGTTTTCGAAATGCTCGAACCTATTGGTCGCCGATGCGAGGAGCATGAGTCTTGGCTCGTTCATAAGGGTGTGGCGGATTTTCCATGCCTCGTCCGGGCTGCTCAGATCGCTTAGAAGCATATTGAGGTTTTCGACGATCAGAAGGAGCCTCTTGCCCTGGTTGTCCGCAAAATCCAAAAGCTGATACAGCGCCCGCTCCCCAAGGCGATCGTCGTCTGTTTCATCTCTAAGCTCAGACCAGGTTTTCTTCCATCGCTCATCGCCGGTTTGTTCCGCCAGGTGAAAAAGGGCCTCGAGCCAGAACTCGCCGGCGGATACTACCTGGTAGCTTTCTTCTGAAAAAACCAGTGGATACCAACGGTCACACAATTCCCTGTCCGACCTGACCTCCAGCGCGGCGCGTAGCACGAGAGTCGTTTTTCCACTGCCACGCGGGCCGATGACCAGAACGTGCTGATTAGAGTCGGTCGTGTTTTCTCTGACCACTTCGACAATCATGTCGAGATCGGCGCGCCTAACTACAAAATTCTCCCTGAGTGCGATCTCGGAAAGAAAGGAGGGATTGGACTTAACGACACGATTCACCATCGCCTATATCTCCCTTTGGAGAGCGGGCAAATAGAGGGAACTGTATCTTTTTTTCCACCAGTCTTGCAAAAGACGCGACTCGAATATGTAGCCCTCCGCCTGCGCTTTGAGATATCCGTCGTGCTCGAGCACTCGCAGTATTTCTTCTGTAGCCTCTCGGACGCTTATTTCTGTAAACTCATAGCCTTTTTGGATTGCGACAAGGGAGGCCGACGTAAGACGGCCGGTCACAGCAGCTTCAGTCAGCATCTCAATGGCAAACGTCAAAATCTCCGGTCCCAAAACGAGTTTCAGCCTGTCTTCGTAATGAGTGAGTTCTGTGTGGCCGCGAACGCCGAGCATCTGATTTTCGTACACCTCGCCCACCTCATCAGGAGAGATATCCATCCGCCCTCGCCGCTTGCACCTGTCGCAGACATGGGTAAAAAACATCTGGACATGGTGGGGTATGCAGCAACCGAGCATGCGCACCATTTCGGTCTCTGCATTGTCACGGAAATTAATCCCGTATTGATTCGCCAGCGCCCTCAGGCACCCTGTGGCTGTTGGTTCATCCCACGGCCCCAAATCGAAGGGCAGAAAATTGTTGATTGTGGCGCTGAGACCCGCCTGGCGCAGTATGGGTTCAAAGCCTATGCTGCCTGAGAGGACGATCCTCACCTGTCCTTGATGCTCCAGGCTGTTTTTCCGGAGCCACGACATGAAAGCATCCGTCTCAGATTTTCGCTGCGGAGTTATTCTGTAGTCCTCTCCCTTCAGTATACGGTTTACCATTACCGGCGCCTCGTCCATCATCAACACGACCGGCGGGTCCGAACCGGCCATTGTGGAGAAGAGCATGTCTCCCTTTTCGCTCCAATTGCCGGACACAAGGCCCGCACGCAGTTTTATGCCAAGCTCCCCCAGGTTCAATTCCTCGATTCTTTCGGCAGCGCCGCCCAGTGCGTTTGCGAACATCCCCTTAATTTTGCGCCATTGACCCTCGTGGGGTTTGAGGGCAAGGCTCAAGGCGACTATTGCGTCTTCTGCGCTTGAGGCTTTTTGCAGGTCTACAAACAAGCAGATATATCTACCTTCAAGCCGGCGCTTGGCCTCTCTCATCAGGCTCGTTTTTCCCATGCGCCTTTGGGCAGTCAGGAGAATGTGAGCGCCATCGTGGATTTTTTCGATCAGCAGTTCGACATCCTTTTCCCTGTCCCAGAAGCGATCACCCTCAACCCAGTTGCCATAAGCCTGCTTAAGCCTGTCCATGATCACGCTCCCTTGAGATTCGCCAACAAATACATTGCCAACAGTTTTGTTTCCAACAATAACGTTGGCAATATATAGCAGCGATATTTTTTGTCAAGAGATACCAACGTAACTGTTGGCACTTTTCTAAAAATTGGGGTGCGGGGTGGGACTCTTCACGGGTGGAAAGCAGTGCAGGACCGTAGTTGGCAAAGGTTCTTGGCCCTCGTCCTGGCAGGCAAAGGCGCTACGGACACCACGTCATGCACCGAGCCTGAGAGGAAGCGGGCCGTACCTGCGTAAACGTCCTGATCCAGCAGAAACTTCATGTCGCTTTAACCGAGACATGAACCTCTTCGGCGTTTACGATATCAATTGCTTATTGGATGCAAGCGCGGATGTCCTCCACACTGCGGTCTGGATAATAGTCCCTTAGGATGCCGTCAAAAGGGATGCCTTCTGACCAATTCGAGCACGTTGTGCACGGGGATTCTGGCGCCGGCTATGCATGGCTTTCCGAAGTGAATAGCAGGGTTAATTGAGATTCGATCCGCCATATTTTTCGCATTCCCCCTATATAAAACGAGATACCGGGGCCGCGATGAAACATTCCAGGCTTATGTTCACACCCCCCTAAATGTAGCGAGGTAAATCTTTCGACTCGTCGAAGTATGTCTCGACGCCCTTTTCTTTCATTAAATTATTCATTTTGATCCATCTCTGTTTCAGAGTCGGATCAAAATTGGTCTTATCACACGGATACTCGTCGCACTGAAAACAAAAATCG
>JARLHP010000276.1 GCA_031292195.1 Syntrophobacteraceae bacterium | reverse complement strand
CGTACGCCAAAACCAGAAAAAGTCCACCACGGCACGGAGGCACAGAGGTGACCTCTTTTTTGACCGGCCGGGAGACTACGGCCGGTCAAAAGGGCAGGCCTCCGGCGGATGGGCCGCACCACGCGGAACCACGGAGACAAGGGCCATCGGACCGGAATCAGTCTTAACCTGGCGTGAGCGCAATGGAATCCCTCCAGAACAGAAAAGCCACCGGGCGCCGGAGGATGGGGCTGCAGGGAAAGCCCAATCCGTTGGCGGACGAGGCGATTGTAGCACCGGTAAATCACGATCGGCAAAACGGCAACCAGAAGCGGCACATAGAGGAGGCAATAGAAACGGCAACCAGAAGAGGAAACCTCCACGCGCAGCAAAAAGAGGGAACAGCAAAGGCCAACGGATTTCGATCCGGGGTGTACTCGATACGGGTTGGCGGAAGGCATTCACCACGAGGGACCGGATTGCACCACGAAGGGCACGAAGAATACGAAGTTGAAGCGGGCGGGCCTGCCGTGTCTGGCCCCAAGCTTGCCGGCAAGCGTTGGCAGGCCATGAGCTTGGACTGGATTTTGGAGAAGGCCAGAGAGAGGATTGAGGTCTTCAAAGGTACCATTCGTCCCGATGGGAGCTATAAAGACCGTATCTTCCAAAGCGTTTGCAGTGCTATCCAGCAAATCGCAAATGACTATGGTGATCGCTTTTTGCTTGAACTTATACAAAACGGTTATGACGCCCATCCTCCTTATGAAACAGCCGGCTCCATCCATATCTATTTTGATCCGTTGCCCTCCACTCTACCCATGAAGGATGCGTTTTTGGCCGCCAGCTGTAAACGTATTTATACGGATATCGCAAGTGGGTGTGCCAAAGCATAGCGGCCTGGGCTTACCGAGGAACTCATAGGGTCTGCCGGAGGTCGATGACGCGAAGATCGAGCGCATTGAGTTCGTCTGCGTTGATAGCAACATCCGTTGGAATGCAGAGGAAGAGACGATCGCGGGCGCGGCTTAAGGCAACGTAGGTGAGGCGTTTCTCTTCATCTGCCGGAGCTGTCGAGGGATGCGTGATATGCCGGACGCGGTCGGCATCCTCGAGGTACACAGCGATGTTGGTCCCTTCGCTCCCTTTCGCCTGGTGAATGGTCCGCACATGGCGTACTTCGTCCCGCAAACGGACCGATTCCGAGAGATGGGAATACGGCGTGGCCTCTGCGAAAGCCTTGAACTTACCGGCCTTTGTAGCGGTCAGGGTCACTGCCGGATACGCGGCCGTGACGCAGGATCCGCAGCGAAGGTACGCCTCAAGTAACGTGCCGGCGAAGATGGTAGCGTGGTTGGTCAGGAATTCCTGCAGCACGGTGACGGCGATTCCCTTCCGGTGGACGTCGCTCAGGTCGGTGTCACACTTGAGGGGCTTTCTCACCCGCCCCTTCCGTCCGATGATCCGAGCCGCTTCTCGGTGGGCGAGAGAGTACTGGCCGCGTTTCGCGAGTACCGTCGCAGCAATGACGTGCTCCATGAAACGGGCACGTTCGGCATCGGCACAGTAGAAAGACTCCCACGGCTCCACGGTTCCGGGCGCGAGGGCCGATCGCACGCGATGGGCATCCTTGTTCTTCCGCGTCAGCACGTGGAGGACGGCATCCGGCGGCAGGTCGGCACGAATGGCTACGAGACTGCGGTCGACGTCGCCGATGTACACCGTCACGGGTTGCCCGTCGAGTTCACGGAAGCAATGTTGCCGTAGGCCGTCTGAGCGAACGTGGTCGAGAATCGAGATGATGCGGCGCGTGCTGCGGCGGTTGTGACGCATGGTCACGTCGAGGTAATCAGGCAGCGAGAACGACAGGAAATGCTGCGGGTGGGCGTCGAGGAAACCGTAGATAGATTGTTCCGCATCACCGATGACGCCGACCACCGTCCCAGCGCCGGCGAGCCACTGTACGACATTGGTCTGGATGGGCAGCGTATCCTGGAATTCATCGATGAACAGGTATCGGTAGCGGGCACTCAGGCACTGACAGACGAGTGGGTGCTCCTCGAGGATTCGGTGCGCAAAGTAGAGGATGTCCTCGTGATCGACGATGCCCAGGCTCCAGTATCGGCTTTTGTAGTCGATGAGGTTCGCGCTGGTGCAGATGGCGTTGAGCATCTTTCCCATGCGATCGCGCGTTCGCGGCCCAAGCGTCCAGCCGCCGTCCCCTGAGCGCTGCCACACCAACTGACACAGCTTGTCCTTGAGAATATCCAGCTGCTTCTCGAAGGTCCGCTGTAGGATCTTAGCCTGCCCAATGCTTCTCAGCCATTCGTTGACGATGGTGTAGGACGGGTGGTGTTCCTCGTGACCGTCGACGGATGCGAACGCGACAAGGGGCTGGCCATCACCACCCCGCAGTAGATGGAGGTATGGCCGGACCACGTTGTGGTAGAGGAAGCTGTGGATTGTCGAGGCATCCACCTGAGAGGCGGTCGAACCGAGTCGAGTGACAATCTCATTCACAGCTACGTTAGTGTACGAGATGCACGCGACTCGCGATGCGGGAGAGAGCCGCTTGGACCTGACAACGACATGCTTGATGTGGTTCACGAGCCAGTGCGTTTTGCCGGCCCCCGGCCCAGCCATGACGCGGAAATGACGTTCGATGTCGGTGAGGAGTGTGCCGGAATCGATATCCAGTTTTTCAGGCATGGGGAGGCTCCGGCGTATCGAACACGCAGGTCCAGTGAATGGCGTCTTTGATATAATCCGGACACACGAACGTCTTGCGGTCTGCCTCCGGCTTCGAAGCGTTCTCGCGGAGCTGCCGTTCCAGTACAAGGGCATGCTCCCCCTTGGCATCCTCAGCGCAGAGCAGGTAACAGGTGGCGAACTGGTGAGTCGCTCCGTCCGAACGAGCCTCCAGCGCATCGAGGGTATCGGCTCCGTCCCCAGCGAGCAAGGATTGGAGGGGTGCCGGCAATGTCGCTGGGGTCTCCGCCAGGGCGCGAAGATCCGCTTCGTGCTCGCAAGACGGCGTGACGAGGAGGGGGAGTTGTGGGTTCGCGAGGGCCAGGTCGTACTCCAGGGTCTTGCTACCGACGCAGATCTTGATATTCCCAGGCGATCGGTCTCGCATGGTCTGCAAATTGGTGACGACGCCGGACACGGAGAAGTAGTCGTAGGTGGTGCAGTCACGGTGCAGGACGTACGGCCAGCATTTCTTACGCCGCGCGTTCTTGATCTTGGCCTTGCGAGCCGGATCGGCATCCATCATGCACGCGACGGGGCGACGCAGCGCATAGCGGCGGAGAGGTTCGTCTTCCCCCGCTCCGAAGAGCGGCAGGAAGTGCTTGAAGGTCACGCCTCCCACGGCAATGACCGCGACGTGGTGGGTTTCGATGGGCCGACCAATGCATTGGGAAAGGCAGGGAACGAGCAGTTGTTCCGCGATCCCTTCCACGAAGATGATGCCCTTCGCGAACAGCATGTTGGATTTGGTGGCATCCAGGTAACGTTCGACGTAGTTGCGGGACGCTTTGCCTTCCGGGGTTTCGCCGAAGACGCGGGCGGGATAGGCGACGCTGACGCCGCCATCGGCTTCAGAGAGGCTGAGGCAGATGATGGGTTCAAGTCCTGCGGCAGCCGTGATGTGCGTCGAGTGGGTTGTGAGGAATACCTGCCGACTGGTGTTCTCAGGGGAAAGCCGCTTCTGGATGTACTTAAGCAGCTTGTACTGGAGCGACGGGTGGAGGTGCGCTTCCGGCTCCTCGATGAGGAGCATAGGGAAGAGGACTGCATTCTGGCCCCGCCGGGGCACCGACGCTTTGAACTGCAAACTGGCCAAGAGCAGGGAGATGTACACCAGGTTGTTGTACCCGAGACCGTTGTGGGTTGCGGGGACCGTGAAGGGCGCCCGGTCGATGTAGAGACGAAGAGCGGCAATGAAGTCGTCTTCGTCGATGGCGTCGCGCAGGATTGGCGCCCCGCCGTCGGCCGCTCCCGTGTCCTTGGCGAGTTGGAAAAGTGCGTTCAGATTCATGCGGCCCGTAAGGTTGGAACGGGCATCCTGCGTCAGGGTGCGAAAATGGCAACGGCGATTAAGGGTCTCAGCCTCGTCGGCATCATGGTCGAGCACCTGTCGCAGCATCGTGCGCAGCAGGGGATTCGTGCCTGCGAACAGTTCGGATTCGACGTCACGGATCGCATCGACGGTGTGGCAGTCGAATTTCGCCAGCGCGTCGGGTTCGGCGACCAGTCGATTCTCCGGGAGCCCGCCGAAGATGCGGGCGACGTACTTGGGGGTGAACTGCTCCAGGACGCGGAAGAATTGGTCGCGGTCGGGTGTGGCACCAAGTGCCGCCGTGAACGCTGGATCCTGTTCGTCGGGAAGGAAGAATTCGTAGCTGAGCTGTGCTTCCCAAGGAGCGTCCAACTTGGTGAGCCAGGTTGCCACGAGGGCCTTGTCGTCGATGGTATCGGCCGTTGACGATCTCAGCGTCGCGGTGACGGAGATCGTTGGGGCTTTCGTGAAGTCGACGATGCCCTGGTAGAAATCGGGGAGATCGGGACGCAGGCGACCGGAGCGGTCGAACACGAGCCGCAGAGCGCATAGAAGGGCTGTCTTGCCCGCGTTGTTCTCCCCCAGGATTACGTTGATCCCCGGTTGGAATTCGACCGTCGTTTGGCGGAAGCAGCGGAGATTAGTGATGACGAGCTTGGCTACGTACATATGCATCCTCGATTGAGCCGGGCACCATGACTGCTTGGCTGTCAGGCCCAGGCAGGTATTGCCGTACAAAGTAACTGTATCCGTCAGGATGGAGTATACTTCAACCTGATGTCAGGGACGTAGCGATAAAATGCAAAGAACTAAAAGCGCAGGGCGGTGTCCACCCTGCACCCGCCGTTTGCCGACCTCTCGCATCGCGCCACTTTGGCGACGCCCGAAAACCCACGAAAACCATCATTCCCTTCGCGTCTTGCGGGGGTGGGACTTGTTTTGGGTTTTTCCGACTTCAAAAAATTCACCGCTAGGAAAAAGGTTGGACGGGCATAAGGCGTGGGAAATTGCAGCGGAAAGCAAGGCTGCCCGGATGGTTCCTGGTTATTAAACCCGCCTTCCTGACTGTTCTCTGTCTATAATTCTTGATCGAGAATTTCCAAAAATGCCGCCGGATTCACGATGCGGATATCCCGGAACTCGACCAAATCGGTGAGGTGATGGTCGCCGGAGATAATGAAATCAGCCTGGCCTTCCAGAGCGCAGGCGAGATAGATATTATCGGAAGGGTCATCCTCAATGACGGAGAAACGCAAAGCTCGATGCCGCCATTTTCGACTAATTGCAAAATCCGACCGGGATTGGAATCCGGTTTGATGACGGCGCTCACGAAAACATTGTTATCCAGAACTACTTTGATCATTTCCGGACTTTTGTTCTTTTGGCGGTAGCCTTTTTGGCGGCTTTAACCGCTTCGCAGAGAGCGGCTTCCAGTTCCCGGGGATCGGCGTCCTTCACGCTTTCCCGGAATTCATTCACCATCCGGAAAAATTGATCACGGGCCAGTTCGCTGTCGACGGCCGTTTTGGGCACGATGTTCAGCCCCGATTTGGTGAGCGTCACTTCCAGAAGGTCTCCTTCCCGGATGCCCAGCCGGTCCCGCAGGCTTTTGGGAAGGGTGATCTGCCCGTTGCGTATCACTTTGACCAAAGGCATGTTTATTTGCCTCGTTTTGAATTCATAAGTTTAACATTATGTAATTACGTAATTATCATATAATACAGGCGGGAAGGTTGTCAAATCGCACGCTCAGGAAGGGCGTTTTTTCAGCCGTGAGCAAATCTAGCCCGCCTTTTGCCCGGAGGCCATTCTCCATAGAATGAAGGCATGAAAGAAAAAACAACCTCGGGTCGATCACTCCTTTTTGCCGTCACCAAGGTTCCAGGCATGAATGTGAGGAGTGGACCGAAAGGGATTATATACGTCCCGGAAGGAGTGGCGACATCCTTCCGCTTCCTTTTTTCCGAAAAAGTCTTTAGCGGCGGATTCAGCCTGTCCCCAAAGACTCTCCAACGTGCCGACCTCTGCCTTATCGGATAATCCTACCGGCAGGATAATCGACATAATTCGATATCGAACGTCAACACCTTCAGCGGTAAAATCATCACTCACAGTGATTTCCATATGCTTCGTCCCTTCATTACTCTCACGGTCAACACGGTACCTGTTCACCGAGGTTCAATCTTCTCGGAAAAGATCCGTTTTTCACGCATGCGAACGCAAGCCAACAAATGCGACTTGACATGAACGATCATCTCGTCGAAATTCAGGACATATAAGAAATCACATTTCATTTTTGACCAAAGGAAAAGGGGCTGGCTCATGAAGGTGATTTACGGGACCGTAAAATTTCTGATTCTCATATTTGTGGCCGTTATGGTCGTCGGAATCGCTGCTGACCTGGACCACCTTAAGAAGGAACTCGCAACCTTTCAGGAAAAGCCGCTCAATGGCGGGACAGTTGCGGGGGCACGCCCCACCCAGCCTGAGGTGTCGAGCTCTTTAGAACCCATGAAATCTGGCGCTCCCTATTCTGAGGCTTCCAATCCAGTCAATCCTGAGAATTCCAAAATGACTTTGGAACAACTTCAGGAGGCCGCCAAACAGCTCGCCCAAAGCGGCAAGGCCCGAGACTATGCAGATTTACTCACTCAAATCGAGAATACAGCTTTTGCTCTGGAGGACCGCCAAAACGTCGATGACCTTCAATCTAAACTTGTTGTGCGCCTTCGTGAATTGGTCGAATCTGAAGTGCAGACTCTACATGGATTAGCCCTCAATGCCCCCAACTACTTTGCAGGGTACTCCTATTTCCGAGATGCTTCGGCAACCATAGCGCTCTATCCAATGTCTGATGAAAAGGAAGTGATCCGGCGAGCAGAAGAACTCTCAGAAAAACATCGGAAAGTTGAAATACGACTATTGACTCTCAGGCGGCAACGATACAATTTCTGGGCTGCAACCCAGATTCAAAAAGCCCTGAAGATACTGCGGAACGACGGAAAAGAAGGTATTCAGCCTTCTATAGAGTGTCTGACTGTCATCGAGCCCTCCCAAATGGAGCCGTCAGTTTCTGGAATTTACTCGTATGCAGTTCAGCAGTTGATGGATGAATTAAAGAAAGACCAAAAAGCGGAGGTTGCTAAAAAACTTTCCGATCCTGGCACTGAGAGGAGAACCCTGGAGGATTTCTGATGAAGCCTTTTTTATTTGCTTTTCTGTTGTTGACGAATATTTTGTTCAATTGGCATCCAGCCCTTGCTGCCTATCAACCAATGGGAACATGGACCTACGGAAGCATTGCCGCGTTTGACGAATGGGAATCACTACGCCAGATAGTATCTGCTCCGATTGCTGATGGTAATAGACCCGTACTCCCTGGAGTGAATGGTCGTAATCTCGAATTGCTTCAGGACGCACTTGCCCGTAAATACCATCGAGCAACCCAAGGGAAACAACTTCCCATTGCCAGGCGAGTACTAGCAGGTATTTCAACAAGTACCGCTAAAGGTAGTAGTTTTCCAAAAATAAGAGGTTATATGGCTGAGGCTATCTTCCTCGATAAGAATCCAGATTACGGTTACATCGGCAAAGTTAACGCCTCGCAGCATGATGTCTACATGAAAAATCCAGCCGGTGGGCGAGGTATAATAACGGGGCAAGTGAAAGTCGTCATGGATGGAAATCCGGGGAAATATGCTGCTCGCATGATCGATGACCGTCGTGCAAAGCATTTCTTCGTCCCTGACGATCATGTTGATTCCTTGCGCGCATACTTAAAGCAGAAAGCCGACCGCCTTCGCCGGGAAGGAAAATTAGGAGAGGCAATCGGACGGTATCGAGACATGAATCGGGTTCAACCAATCGGTGCAACCTCGGCTCAAATTGACTCTGCAACACGTCAAGCCTTGAGAGAGGCACGATTCACCCGTGCTGCGCCCTATGTTTTCTTGGGTGCCGCTGCCATGCTGACAATTGGACCTATCGCATGGGAGTGGTATACGGGGGACATTAACACCTCGGGGGCTGCTGCCAAGGTGGCCAGGGGCGGGGCAACGTTACTGCCCGGAATTGTGGTGGACCGCGCACTCGTGTATTATCGAGGGGGGATTCTTCGAGGCACTATGGGGGGCAACGCCCTGACTGCCGCCGTTATGCTCGTTACGGATACCGCTTGGCAGGTATACGAATTTGGTGGGTTTGATAACGCCGTCCAAAACCCTGACTTCATAATGCGCTTTGGCGGAGACGTTGGAGCGACTACCCTTGGTTTGCTTGGTGGTACTTTGGGAGCAGAAGGAGGTGCTGCTGTGGGTAGTTTTGCTGGGCCGGTGGGTACCACTATCGGTGGGGTTTTAGGGGGCATCATCGCAGGTACTGGGAGCGGAGTGATCGGTTATTGGGGTGGCCATGAAGGAACAAGATGGATGTTGAAGGAATTTGCGCCCAATGTTCTTTACGAAGAAGAAAATCGTTACATTGAGGTCGTTCTTAATAATATAGAGAAGGACATTGGTGAAACCGAGGGTCCTACGACACCGAATCGTCGGCATTATTCCCGGCCAGGACCACATGGAGAGCGCCACGTAAATGGACAAGCTGGAAACTCGATTTAACGAATATCTGCATATCCAAATCCGAGCGGACCAAGAGACTGAGTTTATTTGCATAGAGTGTGATGGCCGAGGCTGTGGGGCGGCCGGGATCGCTGATGTGTGCCAAAGATGTACCGGTGAAGGCAAGCTGGCTTGGATAGACGGGTATTTCGCTCCCGAGTCTCGGTAAAACAACGAACTGATAAAGCCGCCGCTCTTTTTGAAGGAATTTGCGGGTTTGACCCAATCTCTCGCCAGATAGGGCGAAATATTTTGCCTCTAATACGGAGTTGTCGTTTTTTGGGAAAATAGCTCCTTCTTGAACCGGGTGCCTTATCCTCCGAGGTTCATAACCTAAACTTCCGGTTGGCCAGGCTAAGGTCGACCAAAGTCAGGTTTGCCCGGAAGAAAAAAGCCCACAGATCGGCCTGGTTGAAGTTGGCGCCGCTGAGATCGGTCCAACTGAAATTGGTGTAATAAAGATAGGCCCGGCCGAAGTCGGCGCCACGAAGGTTGGCCCCCCGGAAATCAGTCCCGCAAAGGTCGGCCTCACTGAAATCGGCGCAGCGCAGATCAGCCCACCGTCGATTGAAATCGCAAAGCTTTGCGCCGCTGAGATCGGCCCCGCGCAGATTCGCGCCCCGAAAATCGGCAAAGCTCAGATCCGCCCCCCGGAGGTAAGCTTTTGGTATGTTCACGTTTTGAAGCAGTACCGGTTGCGCCGGGTTTTGCTTTCTCCACTCGTTCCACTCGGTCATGTCGCGCCCGGCGGAGCATTTCAGCAGAAGCTCCAGTTGCTCGCCGTCAAATGTTTGGCCCGCTTCCCGCGGAACAACCTGTATACGGAACAGGCCGGGTCGCTCCCGGCGTAACGGTACGCTTGCCTGTTGTCTTCTTGCCGCTGTCTGCAACATTTTCAACCTCCCGGGTTGGTTTGAATGGGGTGTGCGGTCGCATGACCATGGACACGACACTATGTCGTGTTAAAAGTGACTATATCCGCTTAAATCATAGTCGTTTATGGATGTCAAAGGGTATTTTATAGATGGCATAAATCTGCCCCCGGCAAAGTCGGTGAGAGTTACAGGAGAGGGCGGGTGGGGGGCAATGTTGTTGACTTAAGGACATCACCCCCATTTGGGACGCCCCCGGAAGTCATTCCGGCGAAAGCCCGAACCCAGGCTTTGCAAAGTCTCCTGGACCCCGGCGTTCGCCGGGGTGACGGCTCGGGTAGTCCAAATCGCGCTTAAGTCAACAGCATTGCGGGTGGGGGGTGGGGGGATGCGGAGCAAAAGAAGTGGTCAAGTCAGCCAGGAGATCGTATAGTGGGGCCTCCGGTTGGCAATGTTTTCCCTAAGCGAGGTTGAGGAGTTCGACTATTCCATGCGTGCGATGATTCTGGCCGCTGGCCTTGGCACACGGCTTCTGCCTCTTACCAATTGCCGTCCCAAGGCGCTGACTCCGCTCAGGACCGTGACCATGCTCGAGTTTTGGATCGAAAACCTCTGTCGGTGCGGGTTCGAGGGGGTGTTTCTCAATGCCTTCCATCGCCAGGAACGCATCGGCGCAGCGGTTTCTAAAGGGCGTTGGCCCATTCCGGTCAAAGTTCTCTACGAACGGGTGATCCTGGGGACCGGGGGGGGGATACGCTCCGCGGCCGAACAGGCCGGTGAGGAGCCCTTCGCGGTGGTAAACGCCGATATATTGAGCGATGCCGACCTGGGGGCGCTGTACGAGCTGCACAGGCTCTCGGGGGCCCGAGTAAGCCTGCTTCTCCACGATTGGCCGGAGTTTAACAACGTAGCGGTAAGTAAAGATGGATTGGTGCTGGGATTCGGGTCCGAGGCGAAAGAGATCCTCGCAAAAAATGAAACCGTCCGGTTGATGGCGTTTACGGGAATTCATTTCATAAATCCTTCGGCCCTGGCGTGGGTTCCCCTCGGCGCTCCTTGCGATATCATCCAGGTGTACCGCGAGCTGATAGCCAGAAACGAGCCGATTGCGGCCCTTTTTCAAAAGGACCTTTTCTGGCGCGAGATGGGGGCGCCGGGTAGTTACGCAAAATTGACCATGGAACTCGCAGGCCTTGCTCCCGGTCGTTTTGACCCGATTAGAACCGGGGAGGCCGTTACCATTCATCCTCAAGCGCGTATCCACCCGGGCTGCCGCCTGGAGGGCTCGGTCGCCGTCGGCGGGGGAAGTGTGGTGTGCGAGGGGGTAAGCCTGGAAAACGTTATCCTGTGGGACGATGTGCGGATAGAGAAGGGCAGCTGCCTAAAAGAGTGCATTGTGGCGGATGGAATGAATATTTCGGGCCATCACACCGGAAAAGTTTTTGCGCCGGGGCCTGTGTGAGAGCGTTATGTTGAATCGGCTTGACTTAGACGAACTGTTGGAAATAGCCGCACGCCTTCCGGGCGGCTTTGAGAATGCCGGGGTCGCGCCCCTGTGCGGTGACGGATCGGACCGAAAATTTTTCCGGATTTCCGGAGGTTCCCGTTCGCTCATCGGACTCATATCGCCCCGTCGGGTAGAGTGGCCGTCAACTGACGAAAATGACTCCTACTTTCTGATAGGAAGCCACCTGCATTCAAAGGGGTTGCCCGTGCCGCGCATCCTTCATGCCGACACGGCCGGGGGAAGATTTCTCCTGGAAGACGCGGGCGATCTTCACCTGCAGCGGTTTGCCCTTTGCCGCCCCTCACGGCTCGAATCCATCTACAGCCATGTGATCAGGATGCTCGGTTCCCTTCACAGGAAAGCCCCCGAGGGGTTCGAGCCGCGATTTTGCTTCGATTCGGCCGTATACGATCCCGCTTTTGTCTACGAGCGCGAACTGGAGTATTTCCGCAAATCCTTCGTCAATGGCTGCGTAGGGTTGGAGGCGGGAGCAGACGAACTGCGCCCGGATTTTGAGGCTATCGCCGAAGAGGCGGGCGTGAGGGAAAGTTCGCTCGTTTTTCACCGGGACTTTCAGAGCCGCAACATCATGGTCCACCGCGCGGGGCTGCGGCTGATCGATTTTCAGGGCATGAGGCTCGGGCCTCCGGCCTATGACCTTGCCTCACTTCTCATCGACCCTTATGTTAAGCTCCCAAACCGACTGCAGGACAGGCTCCTTTGGGCATACTGGTCTTCGACCGGGCGCCGTTTCTGCCTGTCGAAGGCGGAATTCATCCGAAAATACGATGCGGTGAGGCTGGCCCGAAACCTTCAGATACTTGGCGCCTTCGGCTTTTTGGGGGTGACGAAGAAAAAGAAGCATTTTTTACAATATGTCCCGTTCGCCTTCGAGCAACTGGGGCTGCATCTTTCACGCATGGGCAGGGGGCGGTTTCCCCGGCTGACAAAACTTGTCGATGCCATTGACAGACAGGGTTTGGGCTTCCTTGCGCCCGAGCGCGGAGAAAATCTGGTGACAGGATCGATCTTATCTGTTATGTAGCGTGCACCGCAGCTTTTTGATGATCCGGAATTCGTCCGGATCTTTTATTTTTGCCGCCATGGAGATGGAAATGGGTTCCAAGACTCAAAAGACTGAAAAAATCAGGTATCGAAAGCGCATTTCAAATAAAACCAACATGAAAACCGCGCAAAAGCAGGTTCGTGAAAACCTCGACACCCTGGTGAAATTGGAGAATGAAAACCGGGGCGAGGCTTGATGAGTGTATCTCGGGCGAGGCCCCGTACCTCGGCCCTGCCGCGTTGACACGGTTGGCAGGGTCGAGGGGCGGAGACTTACGCCCGAAAGCGGTCTTCAGGCGCTGATGGGCCTCTGGGAAAACCGTTTGGTCGCGGGGGGCTTTTGTCTCCGCATTCCGGCCGGTAGAGGCTTTTGAGAGCATAAACGTGTTGCCCGCAATTCCCAAGAATCATGAACAGTAAGTGGAAATCCGCCCCGCGCAGGTTTGCCCGCACTCCGATTCACCGTTTCCCCAATCGATATTTACGGTTTTATGTACGCAAATCCCTCCTGCTGGAGACGCACCAGTTCCACGATTCCCGCAGGGACCACCTCACAGCCTTCGACCAGTTCATCCCGGCCCAGGTTGAGGCCGGTAAGGGAGTTATTGCAGAGCGCAAAGCGCACGCCTTTGCCACGCAATTCCGCGATCCGGACTTGCGTGGAGGTCGCCGAACGCTTTTCGAAAAGCCTTACCGCCTGCCCGTTGGCCAGCACGCAGACTTGGGCGGTTTGGGCAAAGGGGTCCTTAAGCAGGTTGAAGATGTTGTTAAGCGCCATATTCATGCGGTCTGCGTCATTCCAGTCCAGATGGAAAACGACTTTGCAGGTCATGGAAGGTCCTTTCTTCTCAGTGAATAAATCGATTTCACAGTATGTTTTTTACCATATAGCGACTTTGGGACGATATTTTAAAGTGGAAGATTTCCCGTTGTCTGTGCCGCCCGCACCAAGGCGAGGGGCGCAAATGAGTGTTGAGGGCGCCAATGAAGTATAACTCCCGAAATCTCATAGCGAAGCGCAAAGACAGGCTTGCGCTTAAAGTCTGCCTGGTCTATGCCCTGTTGGGAGCGAGCTGGGTCCTTCTCTCCGATAAATTGGCGGAAATGATCACGAGAAAGCCGGAGTGGGCCATTGGCATCTCCATGAAGCGTCATATGGGGCAGCCTGAACGTTAACACCATAAGAGGGCCGGACGGCAGGATTATCTACCTGGATGGCGCCATGCAGGATGTTACCGACAAAAAGCTGTTGCGGGCCCGACTGGACCAGGCGCAGAGAATGGAGGCCATCGGCACGCTGGCCGGCGGAATCGCTCACGATTTCAACAATATCCTTACGCCCATAATCGGCTACGCGGAGCTTTCTCGCATTGCCATTCCCGAAGACATCAAGCTGGCCCGCAACATGAGACAGGTCCTTCTTTCCGCCAACCGGGCAAAGGACCTCATAAAGCGGATTTTAACCATCAGCCGCGAGACCGGAAATGAACCAAAGCCGGTGCAGGTCAGCCTGATCATAGAGGAAGTCCTGGATTTACTGAGGTCTTCGCTGCCGTCCACAATCGAGATCCGCCAGGCAATAGAAGAAGAGGCCATGGACTGTACGACCCTGGCCGAGCCCACTCAGATCCACCAGGTGCTCATGAACCTTTGCACAAATGGTGCGCACGCCATGCGAGCAAAAGGGGGCGCGCTAACCGTAGGCCTTGCCGGCACTGAGGTCGTCCAGTTCTCCGGAATAGGAACGGTGGATATCGACCCGGGATTTTACCTCAGGTTGACGGGTGCCGATACCGGCCAGGGAATGGACGAGACTGTACAGGAGCGGATTTTCGACCCCTACTTCACCACCAAGGGCCCCGAGGAAGGGACGGGACTGGGGTTGGCCATTGTCTACAGGATAGTCAAGAACCTCCGCGGGGCAATCACGGTTTCAAGCAAGCTCGGGCAGGGCGCCGCCTTTGAGGTCTACCTGCCGGGGACCAAAACACCTGAAGTCTTTCCGGCGCCGCCGGCCGAGCCTTTGCCGTCCGGATCGGGCCGGGTGCTCCTGGTCGATGACGAAATCCCAATAGTCGATATGACCCGGGAGATGCTGGAAAGTCTTGGCTACGAAGTGGTGGCCAGGCATAACGGCGCCGATGCCCTGGAGGTTTTTCTGTCCGATCCGCAAGGCTTCGACGCCGTAATTACCGACATGACCATGCCCAAAATGACGGGCGCCGATCTTGCCGGGGAAATTCTGGCGATCCGTGCCGATATGCCGATAATTCTCTGCACGGGATTTAGCGATGGCTTTGACGAAGGCAAAGCGAAGGCTGCGGGGATAGGGGCCTTTCTCATGAAACCCGTTGCCATGCGCGATCTGGCTCTTGCCTTGGGCCACATGGTGGCCGGGGGCAAATGGAATCCGTCGATTTCCCGGTGATCTCCCCTGCATACCGCGCACACGCCAGCAGCGCATCGAGATCGATTCCCGTATTGATTCCCAACTGGTGAAGCTTTGCGACCAGGACTTCGGTGGCAATATTTCCGGAAGGTGTCCGGGAAGCGGGGCACCCCCCCCAGACCGCCTGCCGAGGAGTCAAAGATTGCGGCCCCCTCCTCGATTGCCGCCAGCACATTTGCCATGGCGCCGCCGGAGTCATGAAAGTGCAGTGCGAGCGCGGTTTCGGCCAAAATCGGCCCGAGCCTGCGAATCATTTCGCGCACGGCCACAGGGTTGGCCATCCCGGTCGTATCTCCGAGCGACACCTCCCGGACACCCATCGCCATATACTCGACCACGATTCTTTCGACCTGTTCCGGAGGCGCCGCGCCTTCGTACTCGCAGCCAAAAGCGGTCACAACGTATCCGCGCACAACCATTCCCCGGCCAAGCGCGGTCTTGCTCATTTGGCGAAAAGCACTCAAAGAATTGTCGATCGCCATTCCGACGTTTTTTTGATTATGTGTTTCGGAGGCGGAGACAAAGAACGCCACCTCGTCCATTCCGGCTCGACTCGCCCGCTCCAGCCCCCTGTAATTTGGCGCCAGGGCCGAATACCTGGTCCCCGGCCTTCTTTTCAGTCGTGCGGCCACTTCCTCGGAATCTCTCAACTGTGGAACGGCCTTGGGGCTTACAAAAGAGGTAATTTCGATTCGCTTCAATCCGGCATCGGAGAGCCGCTCTATCAATGCAATTTTTTCATCGGTGGGAACAAAGCGCGGCTCGCTTTGCAAGCCGTCCCTGGGGCCCACCTCCACTACGGTGATCGACTCCGGAAAATCCATCCTCCATCCCTCCTGCCCAATATATTGCGGATAATTTTTAAGTAATGAGAGCGGGGGCTGGAGTCAAGAAGCCATGGGGGGCGACCGGGGTAAATTTGTTCTCACGCTAACGATCCATGCCCCGTGGGCACAACGAGAGATGAAACACTTGCGGACCCCGCGATTTTAGGCCATATGCCATCCAACCAAAGCTGTCAGCGCAGCAAACCAAGGGAGGATAGCGATATGG
>JARLHP010000275.1 GCA_031292195.1 Syntrophobacteraceae bacterium | reverse complement strand
ATCGTTTGAAAGGGTCATCGGTCTCCACCACGCAACAGAGGTCGGGTTTGCCATTGGATTTTTTCACAGCCTGGTGAGCGACCTTGCGCCATCGAGTCTGCAGGACACCCTGGAAGGTTTCCACGTAACGGTTCTCTATCTGCGCCGCTACCAGGCGGTGCTTGCGGGCGGGAGTCTTCCCGCCTCCAGCGATATTTCCTGGTGTATGGATTTTATAGAAAGGCGAAAAGACCTGGTCCATGTCCTGGAGGATGCGAAGGCCGACGGGAGAATACCGCTGCGGATAATGCACGGAGATCCCAAGGTCGACAATGTAATGATTGACACGGGGACAAAACTTGCCGTAAGCATTGTGGACTTGGATACGGTCAAGCCGGGACTGGTACAGTACGATATCGGAGATGCTCTGCGGTCCTGCTGCAATCCGGCCGGCGAAGACGCTGCCAACCTTGGCGAGGTACGCTTCGAGCCGGAACTCTGCCGGGCTTTGCTGGGAGGCTATTTTGCCGCTGGAAAAGACTTTCTGAGCAGCTCGGAACGCCAACTGGTCTACTATTCGGTCCGATTGATGGCCTTCGAGCTTGGACTTAGATTCTTTACCGATTTTCTGGAGGGCGATATTTATTTCAGCGTAGAGGATGGCGCGCAGAACCTGCGAAGAGCGCTCGTTCAGTTCCGCCTTACCGAAAGCATCGAGTCGCAGGCCGCGGTTTTGCAAACGATCATACGGGAGGCGAAATGAGACACGCCGGTTCTCCGCCGGGTCGGTCTTTAACCCATCAAACTGTGAAAGTTGCCGCGAATCCAACAGTTGAATCGATTTCGTCATGCGGAGGCGCCAAGCCATGCAAAAGAAAATTCTAATTACGGTGAGCGACGAGGTAAGTCATCTTTACGGTATCAGGTTCGCCGGTTCCTTTTTCAGGAACAAACAGGCGGTTAACGCCACGCTATTTTATGTTGCTCCCCGCACCGACTTCGGGGACACACGACCGGTCGCCTCCGACCTGAAAATGGACAGGGACATCCGGCAGCGGGCCAAAACAGCGCTCGATACGGCCAGGCAAAAGCTCATCGACCGTGGATTTTCCGAGGAGAATGTGGACACCACCTTCACCGTCAACCAGTTCGGGACGGTCAAGGACATAGTGAGAAAGGCCCGGTCGGAAAAGTACGATGCGATAGTTCTTGGAAGACGAGGCTACATCTTTTTTGAATCGGTTATGGCTTCGAGCGTGACCAAGGAAATACTGGCCAGGGACGTCGATCTTCCGATCTGGATCTGCAAAAACCCGGAAGAAAACCGCAGAAACGTGCTCCTTTGTGTTGACGGCTCCGATGCCGCTCTTCGCATGGTCGATCATGCGGGCTTTATGCTGGGCGAGGAAAGTGAGCACTCCGTGACTCTTTTCCACCTGGATACCGGGGAAACGCAGGACAGGGAAGCCCTCATGGAGGAGGCCAGGAGCAAGCTGCTCGAAAACGGGGTTTCCGATGACAGGATCGAAAGCATCGTGGTGGGCTCGGCAACCACCGGAGTCGCCAAGAAGATCCTGGAGAAGGCCGCTGGAGGCCATTACGCCGTGGTGGGCGTGGGAAGGGTGGGTAATCGCAAGGGAGGCTTCAAGGAATGGCTGGTAGGCTCCAGAACGATGAAACTGGTGGAATCCATTGAAAAAGCCTGCGTGTGGATAAGTAGTTGACCGAAGGTCGCTGGCAGAGCGGGGTCCATTTTGTGGAACCGAGGGGCCGGTCCACCTCGCGAAAAAATTCAACCACAGTCTTTCATGTTAGCTCGAAACACCCAAATCAATGAAAAGGTTCGGGGCGCGGTTCTTTTTGCTTCCTGCTCCTCGCTTCCCGCTTCTTTCAAGAGCAGAGGCAACCATAAGAGCCCACCACAGAGGCACAGAGGGAACAGTTTTTTGTCGGGCCGGGAGACGACGGCCCGGCAAAACCTGGCCTGAAGGGCAGACTTTGCGGGGGATAGTACTATATGCCGAAGGCGAAGCCCTTTTGACCGGCCGTCGTCTCCCGGCCGGTCAAAAAAGAGTCAATCTCTGTGCCTCTGTGCCTCCGTGGTAGATTTTCATTTGAAGCCAGAGGCAACCATAACCCGCGACTGTCCGGTCGGTAAACGCCTTACGTCTGTTTGCTTTCGAGCGCCTTTTTGACCATGGTGGCCAGTTGCCTGCTGTTCAGGGGTTTCATGGCCACCCCCCTTATACCGGTATTGGCGGCTTCCTTATCTTCCAGCAGTTCGCTGAAACCGGTGCAGATGATGACCGGGATGTCCGCCCGGACCTTGAGGCACTCCCTGGCCAGTTCGGTGCCGACCATTTGGGGCATGGTGTAGTCGGAGATAATGAGGTCGAAGTCCCCGGGATTTGTCCGGAACTGTTCGAGAGCTTCCCTGGAACTGGTCAGCCCGGTTACCTGATAACCAAGTCGTTCGAGTATGAGTTGCCCGAATTCCACGATAGGGGGTTCGTCATCGACCAGGAGTATACGCGCTTTTCCGGTTGGAATGGGAGAGTCCTCATCGCTCATCTGGAGGGTTTTTTGAGCCGAGAGCGGAATATAGACATCGAAAGCGCTCCCTTTTCCCAGCTCACTTGTGACCACGACCTCGCCGCCATGTTTTTTAACTATGCCGTGGACCACTGAAAGACCGAGCCCGGTTCCTTTGCCAATCTCCTTGGTAGTGAAATAAGGCTCGAAAATCCTGCGCATTGTATCTTCACCAATGCCGCACCCCGTGTCCTTTACGCTGATTCGTGCGTAATTGCCCGCAAGGAAACCGGGGATCGAGAGCGGTTCCCTGTGGCGCAGGTCGACAAGTTCTTCAGTGAGCGAAACCGTGAGCGTGCCCATGTCCTGCATGGCGTGGGCGGCATTGGTGCAGAGGTTGACCACTACCTGGTGGATTTGTATGGCATCCCCAAGGACCCTGGCCGGCCGAATATGTTCTACGATCTCGATGCTGCTCGGCAAGGTGGCGCGAAGAAGCTTCAGGGCTTCCCTGATGATGCTGCCGATGTCGATTGGACGCATCAGTTGATCGTCGCCTTTGCGGCTAAAAGAAAGAATCTGCTTTACGAGTTCTTTGGCCCGGTTGGCGGCCGTCAGGATCTGATTGAGAGCACGACGCAGCCGATGATCCTCCGGGATGTCTCTCAAGGCCAGTTCGGAATAGCCGATGATGGGAGATAGAATGTTGTTGAAATCGTGGGCGATGCCGCCAGCCAGGACCCCGATGGCTTCGAGTTGCTGTGTATGGCGCAACTGTTCCTCCAATTTTTCCTTCGTAATTTCGGCTTTCTTGCGCTCGGTAATATCACGAACGATTGCCACCGCATGCAGGCCGTCCTCGAACCGGATGGAGGAAAGAGACAATTCGATGGGGAATTCTTCCCCATCCTTTCGGCGAGCCAGCAACTCCACGGTTTTACCTATGATCTCACTGTGGCCGGTCTCCTGAAACCTGGCAAATCCAGCCAGGAAGGCTTCCAGATAATGAGTCGGGGCAAGCAGATCATGTAGAGGATACCCCAGCGCCTCCCGGGCCGAATATCCGAAGATTCTTTCCGCCGCCGGGTTCCAAAATTCGATGCGACCTCCGGTATCCATCATCAGTATGGCATCCTGGGTCGAATCGGTGATCCCGCGTATCACGGATTCGCTTTTTCTGAGGGCTTCCCGGGCGACCTGGCGTTGCATTTCGGCCTTCTTACGTTCGGTGATGTCTTCAAAGATGGTATAAGCCTGGTAGGGAGTGCTCCCTCCCGGTTTAAAGCGGGGTACGGCGTTTATGGAGACCCAGCGGTAGTCTTTTAGCTTTGGATTGTAGATACCCATAACCTGGTTCAAAACTGCCCTGCCCGTTCGCAGGGCAGTCATGCACGGGTGGGCCTCGCCCGGAAAATCGGAACCATCCTCGTGTATGGTTCTCCACTCCGGGGCAGTGGTCGTCTTGCCTTTAAGCTCGTCAGGGCCTACCCCGAGAATCCTCGATGCGGCCGGATTCGCATCCAGGATCCGAGCGCTGGTGTCCTGGTAAATGACCCCCTGCACCATGGTTTCAAACAATCCGCGATAGCGTTGTTCACTTTCCAAAAGGGCCTCCCGGGCCCATTTGTGTTCGCTGATGTCCAGCGCCATGGTGAGAAGACATTTTATGCCGCCAATGGTAACCAGCTCACAGCGGTACAGGCAGTGAACCTGCCTTTTGTCCCTGGTGAATGCGGTGAGTTCCATGCCCGGAATATTACTTTGCCTGGAAATAGCCTCCACCAGCCGCAGGCGGTCCTCGGGGCGCAACCAGCCAATTCCCACCGAGGTCTTTCCAATCACTTCCTCTCGCGTGTAACCGCTTATTTCCAAAAACTTGTTATTCACATCCAGAAAGGCGCCGTCTTCGAGCACCGTGATAGCGGCCATCACAGGAGCGTGATGGAAAGCGATAAAGAACTTCTCTTCACTTTCCCGAAGCTGCGCCTCGGCGTGGTTGCGCTCGGTTATATCCTCCGCGACTCCGATAATCCCGCCAACCCGCCCGTCAGGGGCCTTGAAAACGGCTCTGTGGAAAACCATATCGCGCCGCACACCGCCCGGCGTCTCCATTTGAGATTCAAACACCTGGTCCTCATGGCTGGTCAGCGCCAATCGGTCGAAATGGTCGTAGACTTTCGCAAGGTCTTCGGGGTAACAGTCGAATGTGGTTTTCCCGAGAAGCTGCTCCCGTTTTACTCCGAATGCCTGTTCGAATTCACTGTTGCACCCGAGATATTTCCTTTCGGTGTCCTTATAGAAAACAGGGAAGGGAATGGCGTCGATAAGCGTTTGAACAAATACCAGTTGCCGCAGGTTTTCTTCGTGCAGTATTTTGCGCTGGTAATCGCCCTCCATCTTGCCAAGCGCAAAGGAAATATCAAGCACCACCTCCTCCAGGAGGTTGATCTCGCGCTCCTGGAAATAGCCGGCCCGCTCTACGCCCAGAGTAAGAACCCCGCATGGTTTGCCGTGGAAATGTATGGGGAAGGCCCCGCAGGAATGAAATCCAACTTTTCCCGGTGAATGTTCACAATTGTAGCACCGGTTTTGGATTCCACACTCGTTACAGATTTGACGTTTGCCCTCTCGAATAGCCTTGCGAGGATTGCATTGTCTTTTGCCGGGACAGGCGGAGCAAAGTTCGGCCGGTTTAACGAGCTTCCCATTTTTTTCACATTGAGCGACCCGGGAAATGTCAACTCCGGCTGGATCGCCCCAGCCAATCCATGCCAGATCGATATTTCCACGTTCCACCATGATGCGGCAAACTGTCTCAAAAAGTTCCTGGCGGGTGGTGAGACGCACCACGGACTGATTAACCTGACTTAAAACTTCGTAGAGCCGGTTGAGGTGAAAAATTTCCTCCTCGCTCCGGTGCTTGTACAGGGCGATTTCTATGGCAGATTTTAGCTCCCTGTTTTCGAAGGGCTTTAAAATAAATCCGAAAGGCTCCGCCAGCTTGGCTCTTTCCAGGGTCGAATCCTCGGAATAGGCGGTCAGAAAAATGACCGGGATGCGAAATTGTCCGCGGACCTGGTGTGCGGTATCGATCCCGTCCATTTCGCCTTGCAGACGGATGTCCATCAAAACAAGGTCCGGGATGTGTTGTGAGGCAAGTTCCAGTGCGCGCGGACCGCTGGCGGCCGAGCCCACCACCTGATAGCCCATGCTCGTAAGGCGCTCGGTGAGCGCCATGGAAACAACGAACTCGTCTTCCACAACCAGGATGCGAGGATTGTTCAATTTTCTTCTCCTTCGAAGGAGGTGTCGCATGGCGCCGGAAATTCTATACGAAAAGATGCGCCGGGGCTGCTCGGCTCTATTTCGAGATATCCATTCAATTGATCGGCAAGTCCGTAGACCAGCTTTAATCCCAGAGTGGAGGTGGAGAGGGGATCAAAGCCTGGAGGAAACCCGATGCCTTCATCCCGGACACTTAAAACCAGGGTGGTGCGCCCCACCGGCTTAAACCCGACGACAATCCCGCCCGTTCGCCCAACAGGAAAACCGTGTTTGAGAGCATTGGAGATGAGTTCCCCGACTATCAACCCGCACGGTACGGCCTGCTCCAGCGGCAGCGCTATTTTGGCAACGTCATATTCCAGGGTGATGCGCCCGGACGCATGGGCAAAAGAATGCAACAACTGTCCGCCCAGATCTTTTAAATAAGAGGCGAAATTGATCCGGGCCAGATTCCCGGACCGGTATAAAGTCTCATGTAAAAGAGCCATGGACTTCACCCGGTTTCGGGTATCCTGGAGGACATCGATCACCTGCTCGTTTTCAGTACGGCTGGCCTGCAGATCCAAAAGGCTGGCTACAATCTGGAGATTGTTCTTGACGCGGTGATGGACCTCTTTTAGCAACGCAACCTTTTCTTCGAGCGAATCCCGCAGTGCGTCCTCGGCCCGCTTACGCTCCGTGACATCTCGCAGGATGGCCTGGACCAACTTCCTGTCCGCCAGTTGCACCGCATTCAAACTCACTTCGGCCGGAAATGTCGTTCCATCCACTCTTGTGCACACACATTCGAAAAACTGGGGGGCACCTTTAAAAGCTGCTTTGATCTTTTCGATTGTAAACGCCTCAAGGTCTTGTCCGCCTGGTTGAGCGGGCGAGGAAAACTCGTGCACTGAGCGTCCCAGGATCTGGTGGCGGCCGCTGCAACCGTACATTTGCAAGGCGCGGGAATTGCAATCCAGAAACCGATCCTCCTGCATTATGAGGATGGCGTCACTGGTATTTTCAAAGAGCCCGCGAAACATTTCCTCGCTTTCCTTGAGGACCCGCTCCGCTCGTTTCTGCTCGGTGATGTCCGTCCAGACAGAAGCAAAATACGTACTGTTCCCGATGCTTAGCGGTTTGATTCTCACTCTGGCATCTCGAATTTCCCCGTTGGAATGTCGATGAGTCGTTTCAAATTCCAGGCTGCCCAATGTAAGGATTTTTTTCTATTTTCGCGTATGAGTTCGGGGGAGTATTGGGCCTGTATGTCTGCCAGGGTGAGAAGGGCGAACTGTTCGCGGGAATACCCCAGGCCCTCATGGGCGGCTTCGTTGAACTCGACGAATCGGCCTTTGGGATCGATCAGGACAACCGCGTCAATGGCCTGTCCGACAATGGTTGAAAACAGTTTCTCGCGCTCAATTAATCTCTTTTCGGCCTGTTTGCGCTCTGTTATGTCAATCAGGGTGCTGATCACCCCCAGGATGTTTCCGCTGCTGTCGGTAGTCGGTCGCGAGTTGTTCAGGACTGTAATTATGCTCCCGTCCTTGCGACGAAGCTGGTGCTCGTAGTTGACAAGCCGTCCTCCGGATAGAAGCTGCTTGTGGGCAGGCAAAACAGCGGCAGGGTTCGCTTCCACGTCGGTAGTGCTCATGCGCTGAAGTTCCTCGCGTGTATAACCCAAAAAATCCAGACCAGTCTGGTTCGAGTCAATGAAGTTCTTCGCCGTGTCAAATATGAAGATGGCTGCGACCGAGTCATCGAAAATGGAGCGGTATTTTTCTTCGCTTTGCCGCAATGCTTCCTCCGCCCGTTTGCGTTCCGATATATCCTGGCAGTAGCCCAAAACAAATTGATCGGCCGGCCGGGCGGCATGCAGGGATACCCAGATTACATCCCCATTGGATTTTTTCAACCGGAACTCGGTTTCCACATGCCCGGTTTCCATGAGAGTGGAGAAAGCCTTCAACGCTTCAGCACGATCCTCCTCGGGATGAAGGTCGAGAATATGCAGAGTTCTCAGGACATCAGGAGGGTAGCCGAGCATGTTGACGGCCGTGGGGTTGAAATCCACCAACCCGCCCTGGTTATCAGCCACGAAAACGGCGACAGGGGCCGATTCGATGTAGGATCGAAACCTGGATTCACTCTCCTTCAAAGCGTCCCGAGTTCGCTTGGCTTCGGTTATATCACGGGTGACGATCATAATTCCCCTGGGATTACCATCGGGTGAAGAGAAAACGGCCGCGTTGATCTCTCCCCAAAAAAGGGCGCCGTCCTTCCTCATCAAGGTATACTCCCTGCCTGTCAGAGTTCCTTCCGTAAATAAGAGAGCGAGGTCTTGCGAGGCTCTCCGGCGCTCTTCGGGGGCCACCCACTCGAGCATGGAGCGACCTGCCAGGTCTTCATCCGTTGAGTGTCCAAACAGTTGGAGCGCCTTATTCGAGCTGAACATCAGCGTTCCGTGGATGTCTGTCACAGTAATCGAATCCGGGGATGCTTCCACAAGGGTTCGATAGAGTTCTTCACTCTCCCTGAGGGCGGCTTGCGCCTGCTTGATCCGGGAGATATCGGCATGGGCGCCGATCATCCTGAGAGGTCGGTTCCGGGCATCGAAGCTGATAACCTTGCCTACCGAACGTATCCACTTCCAATCGCCGGTTTTTGCGCGCCTTCTGTATTCCATGTTTCGCGTTTCACCGGTTTCAAGGCATTCTCCGAATGCCTCACGCAGAGCAGTCCGATCTTCGGGGTGGATGGAATCAAACCAGTTCCGCAGGTTGGTGGTGAACTCCGATGGTTCGTAGCCGATCATTCTGGCGTATTCAGGGCTGACGATCACTTCTCCTGTCTGGACATTGAAATCCGACCATCCCTGCCTGCTGGCATCCATGGCGGTTCGCAGTCGCTCTTCCTGAACTCGCAAAGACTCCTCGGCCAGCTTTCTGGAAGTGACGTCTTCAATAATGGCTATAGTTCGAACCGGCTGATCTCTATCGTCCCGAATGACGGCCAGATTCACATTCACCCATACGATCGCACCGTCTTTACGGATGAAACGTTTTTCTATCCGGTGATCCGGGGATTTACCGGTCATTACCTTTAAAAACGCCTCCCGGTCCGCCTGGCGATCTTCGGGGTGAGTGATTTCAACGATAGGCATGGCGAGCATTTCCTCAGAAGAGTAGCCGGTGATTTCGCACATCTTCCTGTTCACCCGGAGCCATTTGCCACTTACCGGGTCCGCCTGCGCCATTCCTACCGAAGCTGTCTCGAATATGGTCCTGCACTGTTCTTCGCTTTCACGCAAGTCCTTTGACGTTCGGTAATGTCAAAGAGCACACCGGTCACTCGGACCGGCTGTCTATGCGCATCAAACAGAAATAAACCGGTGGAGGCGACCCAGCGCATACGGCCATCGGGGCGGATAACTCTGAATTCGGACCGGAAGAGATCTCCATTCTTTTTCGAGTCTTCCTCAGCCTCCAGCAGTCTCGGCAAGTCATCGGGGTGGACCCCTTTTTTGAAAGCCCGGGTTGTTCCGGGGAAGGTTCCCGGCGCATACCCCCAGATTGCTTCCTGAACCCTTGACCAGGTGTGTTTATCCGATACCAGGTCCCAGTCCCAGGCGCCAATGTTGGCCGCTTCCAACGCCAACCGGTGGAGCGGTTCGCTTTCCTTGAGCTCTTCTTGCTCCTGCTTGAGATGAGCCCGCTCTTCCTCCAGTTCCTCCACACGATGACGCAGGCTATGCAGGTCGGCTAAGAGTTGTTCTCTGCTTTTCTCCTCATCCCGCATATCCCCCCCCGAACCTGGTGAAGGTTTTCGGCAAACGCGCACTGATTTACCCTGTTAAGTAATTCGGAAAAAATGCGATGAAATATTACATGGTTTTGCGGCGTGCCGCCGCATCCGGGATTGCCAAGCCCGGACCACGGACTTTTCGCGGTTTCCGGGTGTGCCGGGGCGATATGAGAAACTGGTCTGGAAAGCTCTTGTTGGGCTGCGCTGCGCTTAGCCCAACCTTGTATCTTAAAAGAAAAATGATAAGGCATAGGACGTTATAGGACGT
>JARLHP010000031.1 GCA_031292195.1 Syntrophobacteraceae bacterium | reverse complement strand
GGAAGATTTGATAGGCAAAATTGAGTTGATCATCCGCGGACATGATACCGGACTGGAGCCGATTGATATCGACGATATGATCGTAAAAGACGCGGACAAGCTCTTTCGCTTTTCACGGACCGGTTTCCCGATGCATGCCGAAATGTTCGAACTCCAGCACTCGAGGTACCTGGCCTATCTGTCCAAAGTGGCCGAGCAGTGGTTCTTCACCGACACGGCCTTTAAGTTGGCTCGCGAAGAAATTTCCAAAAGACAAGAGGATTTGGCCGCCAATCTTTTTGAGACTGTTCGTCACGCCCCAATCGAGACACACGGGGACTAAAAGCGGCGGCGAAACGCCGGGAGGGGTAGGCGGGGACTCTATGAGGGAACTCCGCATGTCCCTTGGGAACATCCTGAAACTTCCCGGTCCTCATGGCCCATGAGAATCAGGTCGCCTCTTTTCAGGAGCACCGGAATTTCGTCGGTATGCAGGAGGGCCTGCCCGCAGTTCGGATATATCTATAATGTCTCCGACAATCGACCTGATACGTCCGGCCTGCGGCAGCACTGCAAGCATTCCATTCTTCATTTCAGATTTGTTTTCGTGTTAAAGCGGCTTCCAAGAACGCACTGCAGGCTCGCTGGATGTGCCTGACCCGTATTCTATGGTGAAAGCACGTAGGATGCCACAGGCGCGCCGTTTCCACACTCCATCCCCTGGGGGATACGACGTGATCCGGGACCATGGGGTTGGGCGGGTGTGGTCAGAGCGGATCCGTTGTGGCCGATCCTGCCGCATTTTACGCTTCACACCGGCTTAAGTGGGGCTTTCCATGGCGTCAAGAATTGGCTTTCTAACGGGTTCAATACGGGCAGGAACTATAATTGTTGCTTATCATTCAGGCCTATTTCGGCGCTCTCAACCTTAATCATCCGAGCCGCTGATCGCCAGCAAAGTTTCAAGCTGCGTCACCAAGCTCGGAGCGTCAATTTTACCCACCTTGCGCAGGGATAGCTTCTGCGTACCCCGAGCCAATCCTTTTCCGGCAACAATCAACGATCCAGTAAAGAATGTTGGAGGAATGCGGGCTATGCCCGGATACGTTGCCGATTCTGCGTTGACATACACATCCGGCTTATGTTTAATGTGTATAATGAGGTGAACTGGAGAAGGATATGAAGAAACGCACAAACGTGGTGCTTGATGAACAGTTGATCGAAGCTGGTCTGGAAGCCACCGGGCTCAAGAGCCGCAGGGCTCTTATCGACCACGCCCTTCGGGAGCTCCTGCGAAGAGAATCCCTGAAAAATATTCTCGGACTAAAAGGTGCGGTACAGTGGGAGGGCGATCTTCCATCCATGCGGCAGCAGAGAGAGTTTGAATGACGCTCGTAGACACCTCGGTCTGGATAGATTTTTTTGCCGCCCGGGATACCCATCCGGTGGCGTTCCTTGAATCCCTCATAGAGCAGGGTGAAGAATTATGCCTCTGTGGAGTCATACTGACGGAGGTGCTTCAAGGAATCCGGGATGATACACAATATGATAAAACCAGCGCTATATTCTCGAACCTCATCTTCCTTCCAATGAACCGGGCCACGTTTTTTATCGCAGCAAGTATTTATCGGACCCTTCGTTCCAAGGGAATAACCATCAGAAATTCAATCGACTGCATGATCGCGGCGGTATGTATTGAGCAAAAAGTCCGGTTGCTCCATAATGACAGAGACTTTGACCATATAGGAAGGACGGTTGATCTTGATATCGTCACCGCCGTTTAGATAGACATGACGAATTCCAGTTTGGATCGAGGTAACATAGCAAGAGCTGGAGAAAGGGGGCTTGAGAAGGCCATTCTCCACACCCGACCCCTCCCACATGGTCCCGGATCACGCAGTATCCCCATGGTCCCGGATCACGCAGTATCCCCCATGGATTATAGTGTGGAAAACCCGCCTGCGGCATCAGCGGTATGCCCTCCTTCACATAGGACCGGTGACTTGCTTCCTGTTGTGCAAATCGAAAGCCTGCGGCAAGGATCACTCGCTGCAGGCTTTTGCAATGAAAGGGCGTGAGTTTTCCGCCCATCAGTTCCATCCCGTGAGGCGGCTATTGGTTTCATCTTCGTTCAAACCACGTCCCGGGATATAACGGCCCGGCTCTTATCCGCCGATTCGTGAATATATCGCCGTCTTTTTTCCTTGAAACCGAGCAGGGGCGGGACAGACATCGGCAACCTGCACCCTCCGTTCACCACTCCATCGTTTGAACAGGTCATGTTCGATGCCGAAGTAGTCGAATATCTTGCCTATGGTTTGATCTATAATGTCTTCGATGGTTTTGGGCTGGTGATAAAATGACGGGATTGGGGGCAGGATGTGCGCCCCCATGTCGGCCGCCGCACTCAAAAGACGCAGGTGTCCTTTATGAAGCGGCGTTTCCCTCACCACCAGGCAGAGTTTGCGTTTTTCCTTGAGTACGACATCAGCGGCGCGCACCAGCAGGTTATCATCGTAGGAATTGGCTATTCCGGATAATGACTTGATCGTGCAGGGCGCCACCACCATCCCGGCGGTAAGGAACGAACCGCTGGATATGGAAGCCGCCATGTTTTTGTGGTCATGAGCGTAGTCCGCCATAGAAATGACATCATTGGCTTTGTAGGCGGTTTCAATTTCAATGTTCAGCTTGCCCGCATCGGAGATCACCAGGTGGGTCTCATAATCGGTCCGCTTGAGATGCTGCAGACACCTGACCCCGTATATTACGCCGCTTGCGCCGGAAATACCGACAATTATGCGTTTTTTCATATTCCACCATCAATCACGATTTTGAATTGTTACCCTCTTTAGACCGGTCTAAAAGCTCAATGATCCGGTATCCCTTTTGCCCCAGTGCGTCCAGGACCGCCGGAAGGCTCGGTGTTCTAAGCCTCATCATCATCCGTTTTTTCCCGGTTTGAGGGTCTTTCAGCATGAAGAAACTATGGAGAGCAGCCCCTGCGGAGCAGGCGGTGCGCACGATGTCGTTGCCGGTTTGCCCGGTGAACTCGTCGGCTTCCACCGTGATCCCGCACAATTTCTCATCTACTCCCAGGAGCTGGTAGAAGGTCCTGAAGATTTCGCGGTCGCTTATTGTCCCTACCAGTTTATCACCATCCATGACGGGGAAAAATCCGCGGCCCAGTTTGACTCCCTGCTCCAGGGCCGTCTCCACCGTGTCAGTTATGGAAAGGGTAACCGGCTTGCGGACCATCAGGTCCTTGACCTTCATGCGCGTGTTAAAAAAGTTCATTTCATGAACGCTTTGAGAGGCTGTCACGAAGGAGGCCGCCTGGCGAATATCACGGCGTGCGAGGATCCCGCGAAGTTTGCCGTCATCGACCACCGGCAGGAACGGCACCTTGAGTTCCTGAAAAAGTTGGCGGGCATGGGCGGCCGTCATGTCGCTATTGATCGTTACGGGCTCTTTGAGCATCCAGTTGGCAATGAACATGGTTCTCTCCTTATTTCAACCATCATAGCTATATTTGTCTGCTCGGCTTACCGGCTGAGCGGCTGAACATTTCCCGCGCCGCTGTTACCAGGGCCATTGCAAATTCGGGTTCTTCCATATTGGCATCGATCGGCAACAACTGGATCTCAGGTCTAAGAAGGGCCTGCAACTCTTCCAGGAAGACCCTGTCCTCCTCGGGATCGAAAGTCGGATTGCCGGGGGCATCCACGGAAGACCATCCTTTCAGAGGAACCATCACCAGAGTCGGTCCCGTGGATTTGTTCAGCTTTTCGGCAAAGGCCCCGGCAACCAGCTTCAGTTCCTCCGGCGAAAGCCTTATCCATGTGCGAAGTTTGTCCAGATCGTATTTGCGGCGTTCATGATATTCCGATTTGTACCGGGACTTGGAAGGGGTCATATGATTTACGCTGCACGTTGAAATAATCTGTGGAATTCCGGCCTTTCCGGCCGATTCCATCCGCTCCGGCCCGGCATCCCGCATAAATCCGAACAGATGCTCCCCCACGCCCCCCGGCGCCAGATCAACCACTCCATGAAAGAAACCCTGTTGGATCATTTTTTCCATGGCGCGATCGCAGACGCCGGCTGCGGAAAAGCCGATCACCTGGTAGCCGGCCTTTTCCAGTTCTTCGTGCACCATGCTGGCGCACTGCTCGCAAGGCCCCAGCATGGTCATGGCGATAGCGCGGTTGTCGCCCCCCTTGGGGGAGGTTACCCCATCGGACACCATCCCCAGCATGGCGTAGGCGGCGCGGTCGATGACGTTTTTGAGCATATCCGATAACCCGGAGATCTCAATGACGGAATGAAACAAGATGATATCTCCGGTGTCTATATAGCGCGTCGACAGACCGGGAAGAGCCGCTGTCGAGGACACCATGACCTTGGGAATGCCGAAGGGCAGGGTGCGCATCACATCGGTTGCCATCAGCGACCCGGTCGAGCCGCCGATGGCGATGACCCCATCCACGCGCCCCTCGGCATGGAGTTCCAGCGCTATTTTCGATGCGCCGCAAATGGTGATATCCGTTATACGGGATCGCTGTTGAGAGCAGCGGATCTCTTCCAGGCTGCTTCCTCCGGCGGCAGCTACCTGAGCGGGGGTTATCTCCGCGGGAGAATCAATACTCCCGCGCATGGAGATGTCCATAAGGACAGGTTTCAACCCCAGCGTCTCCAGGACGGAGCGCATGTAGCGGGTTTCCTTGCCCTTGGTATCGAGTGTCGCAACAATCAGTATGTTTTTAGACACCGGCCGTCACCTTTTCAGCGATATCTTTTTTGAGTGTTTCCTTATTGACCTTGCCGGAATCGCCCACAGCAGGGAACTCGCTTACCAGTTCCAAACGTTCGGGCAGCTTGAACATGGCCAACTTCTTCGATTTGAGAAATTCCACCATCTCGCTGAAGGTAAACTGTTCGCCCGATTTGGGGATGACATAGGCGCAGGCGCGCTCTCCCATCTCGCGGTCGGGGTAGGCCACCACGGCCACCGCCGAAACCTTGGGGTGATCGTTTAGCAAACCCTCGATCTCCGCCGGATAGATATTCTGACCGCCTCGAATGATCATGTCCTTGGCGCGTCCCAATATCCACAGGCAACCCTGGTCGAATTTGACGATATCTCCGGTGGTGGTCCAACCTTGCGGGTCGAAAACAGACGCAGTAAGGGCCTCGTCGCGGTAATAACCGGCGGGCGCGTGGGGGCCGCGGAAGTAGAGTACTCCGGGTTCGCCGTCGCATACGCTACTGCCGGTATCCTTATCGACCAGGCGGACCATGTTGCCGGGCAGCATTCGCCCTACCGTACGGCGGCGCAGGTCTTTGCTGTCCTCCACGCGGCATCCCGATACCGATCCCATGTCCTGGGTGCCCAGGTCACTTGTGATGGCGGCATGGAGGGCTCTTTCCGCCTCCTCGCCCACCTGCGGCGGCAGATAACCGCCCGCTGAGCGGATAAAGCGAAGCGAGCCGAGGTCATATTTCGAGGTATCGCATTCCAGAATGCGCACCAGGTGGGTGGGCACAACGCCTATGGCCGTGGCTTTTTCCCTCTCGATCAGGGCCAGGGCTTCCTCGGGTGAGAATTCTTCGAGCATCACCGTCTTGGCGCCGACCAAAGGAGCGGCAAAATAGGTGAGGGTCCCCGCCGCCCCGCCCGCATGGGGCGCTATGGCCACCGTGATATCTTTTTGAGTGAGCCCCCATATATCCACCCTGCCCTTGGAGGTGCAGACCCGGGGAGCGGAGGGCCACTCGACCAGTTTGGGTATGCCGGTAGTGCCCGATGTGGTGGTCAGAAGGGCGACATCATCGGTTGCGCTAAGGCGTCTTTCCGCCAGCAACTTTTCATCAACCGGGCGGGCCGCCCTGTCGAAAGCCATCTTGGTTATGGAACTGGTACCCTCGGGCGCCCCGGCTGGAACTTCGTCGTCGAACAGAAAGAAATGTTTCAGGTGCGGAAAACGCTTTTGCAGTCCACTGTACATCTCCAGGTAATCAAATTTACGGTATACATGCGGGATCACCACGGCCGTGGCCTGAGTGAGTTCCACCATGTATTCCAGTTCCCGCTCGCGAAGATAGGGATAGACGGTAAGAGAAATGCACCCGGCCCTTTCGCAGGCTATTCGAGACAGAAAACCAAACACGCTGTTGGGCGACTGGATGATAATGCGCGCATCCCGGGGAATTCCCATCTCTACCCAGGAAATGGCGATGGCATCCATCAGTTTCTTGGCCTCGGACCAGGTAAGGCGGTGCTTTGAATCCACCAGGGCTTCGCAATCTCCAAATTCGCGCGCGTTGCGCACCCAAAAATCGGAGAAAAGCTCCTCGGTCCAGTATCCCGCATCCAGGAATTCCTTGACCATTTCCTTTGTGTACCTTATAGGCTTCAAGGTAATATCTCCTTATATAGGGCTGTTTTGCTCCCCCTCCCTGCTGCAACAGGGAAACCGGGGGAGCAAAATGGTTATTCTTTTGTGCCTACAGGCCGAGTTCGGACCAGCGACTTTTGACATGCTTGACCATTTCCGGGTCCAATTCGATCGGAACCGGTTTTTGTTTCCATTCATAGGGGATAGTTGCGTCCAGGAGCAGACGCCCGGTGATATCTCGCGTCTCGATGGGAAGTGACGGGTCAAGAGGCGTCGAACGGCCCCGCTTAATGACCTGACTGCGGTTTGGCTGAAAGCGGAAGCTCAGTGCGTACATGACCCGGGGTATGTCCCACGGGTTTATGTCTTCATCCACCACGATCACGGTCTTCAGGCCGTATGCTCCCATTTCGGTGGAAATGGCCGCGGTAAGCACCTGATCGACATGCCCGGGGTACATCTGCTTGACCGAAATAATGGCCAGAAAGCGTCCCGAACCTTCGGGCGGGCAGTAGACCCCCTTGAGTCCCGGGATCTTCATGGCCAGCAGTTGCTGCCAAAGCGTGGCCCCGTAGGAAAGGGCCATCGTCATGTGGGTGTCGGTCACCGCCCGCCCCACGGTCGTGCCCCAGAAGATGGGATTATTGCGGTAGGTAATGCATTTGACATCGACGAAATTGCGGGGATCGGTGCCCACGCCGGAATAATAGCCCGTGTATTCGCCAAAGGGTCCCTCATCCATGAATTTTTCCGCATCCACTTCCCCTTCGACCACAATCTCGGCATGAGCCGGGATGGGCAGGTCCACCGTCTCGCCCCTTACCACCTCCACTGCTTCGCCGCGAATTCCTCCGGCCACGTCGTACTCCGAGGTGAAGGCCGAAACACGGGCGGCCCCCAGGATGAAGAGCAATGGGTCGCACCCCACAATGCAGGCCACAGGCATGGGTTTTTTCATCGCCTGATATTTTTTGAGCATCAGGTCGGAATGCTTTCCCTTGATGAACTGGGTGCCCAGCTTGTCTTTTGCCAGTAGTTGCGCCCTGTAGGTCCCAAGGTTGACCCAGCCGGTGTCCGGGTCTTTGGTGATGAAAAAATGGGCCGTACCGAAAAATCGGCCGCCGTCCAGGGGGTAGAACTTGGGCACGGGGAAAGCAAAGAGATCGACATCTTTACCCATCACGATGTTTTCTTTGCAGGGAGCGTTATCCACCCATTTGGGCGGGATGCTGGTTTCTCCCAGCTTGGCCCAGGCGGCATAAAGATCGCTCAGAGTGGATTCGGCAGGCTGCCCCATGATCAGCGCCAACCGCTGGGTGGTCGTGCAAACGCTGGTAATGACCGGAGTGCTGTAGCCCTTGACGTTTTCAAACAACAGGGCCGGGCCGGAGGTCTCTTCGTTTAGCTTGGCGATATGCGACAGTTCCAGGTTCCAGTCCACCTCCGCTTTAATCCGCTTGACCAGCCCCAGTTTCTCCCCTTCCGCCACAAAATCTCTCATGCTCTTCATCGATTTCCATCTCCCTTCTAAAAATATCGTCAGCTCAATTTCTTGCCCGCTAAAAGGCCGGCCACGATATGGTCCATGGCGGAAGCCTTGGGCCGGCAGGCCGGATCGGCTTTCCTGTTGCTCCAAACCGTTTCGGGTCTGCTTTGCAGGATCAGCACCCGACCATTGGCCGGCAGGTCCTTATCAAGGGCCCACTCGATATCCATCGGCTTGCAGTAGTGCGTTTCGATCAGCTTGCCGATACGGGCAAGCTCGATTGCCTCGTCGTCGATTATGCATTGATTACAGGCACGTTCGGGGGGACATTCGTGCTTTTCCACCTCCTGGGTCTCCAGGTTGGTGGTGAAATAGCATTCCTTGGCGGAAATGGTGCGCTTCATAATCTCCAGAGTCACCTTGTTGATCTTGAAGTTATCCGGCGTGCACAGACCGCTCACCACGCTTTCGCCAAACCCCCAGTTGGCGTCGATAACGATAGTGGACCGGTCTCCGTTTCCCGGGTTGAGCGTAAACATGACCCCTGCGGCAAAGGCGTTGACCATCTTCTGAATTCCCACGGATATGGAGACCTGCTCATCGCCGAATCCCATCTGCTTGCGGTAGGAGATGGCTCGCGCGGTGAAAAGGCTGGACCAGCACTTGCGAATGTGATGGAGAACTCCGTCTGTTCCCCTGACCCAAAGAAAGGTATCCTGCTGACCGGCGAAACTGGCCCCGGGAAGGTCTTCGGCCGTGGCGCTGGATCGGACCGCGACCGGGACCGCCGGGACCTGGCAACGTTTGGACAAAAGGCGGTAAAATTCCCCTATGTAGTCTTGGAGTTCCATACTGATAGGTTTTTCTTCAATCATTTCTCTAATCGACTGGCTAGCCCTTTCCATACCAGCCGTATCTTCAGGCCGGATCGGCTTGAGCATGCTCTTGATCTCCCGATCCAGGTCGTTATCTTCAAGAAAGCGGTTGTATGTACCGGTAGTCACCGCGAAACCGGGGGGCACCGGAATATTGGCCTTCAGCAACTCGCCCAGGCTGGCGCATTTGCCGCCAACTACGGGGACAGAGTTGATGTCGCATTCCTGGAACCAAAGCACATATTTATGTCGCTGTTCCATTGGCTGTCTCTTTTAAAGAAGGAAGTTCGGATAAATTACAGTCCTGGCGCCTGTTGAACGGGGAGCTTTCCTCATCGAAAGCCCCCCGAGTGAAGCGCTAAACCAGTAAACTACTTGGTAGACGCAGTGGCGGTGGCTCTATCGATGTATATCTTGCCCGAATTACCGTCCACTTTGATGTGCATACCTGTTTTGATGATCGAGGTGCCCTGACCGGTGCCCACAATTGCGGGCACCCCATATTCACGGCAGACTATGGCCGCATGACACATGATGCCGCCAACATCGGTTACCGCCGCCCTGATCTTCTGAAAAGCGGGCGCCCACGATGGAGAAGTCGTCGGCGCAACCAGAATTTCGCCATCCTGCAGCTGGTCGATTTCTTTTACCGACCGGCAAACTCTGGCTATACCTTCCACAATGCCCGGCGAACCGGCAAATCCCGTAATCTCCGTAACCGTGTCGGGGTCTTCTATTTCCCGCAGCTTCGCCCAGGCCGACATGCTCTCATTGGTGATGCCCCAAAGAACGATGGTGAAAGGTTCGGTTATGGTTTCGGGGGGCTTGCCCACGGCCGGCGGCGGGGTCCACTCCTTGAACTTCTGGTAGACGCCCTTGCGCCATTCGATCTCTTTGGGCCAGTGTAGAGGTCCATACGCCTTGCTGCCCGTCGCCCATCCGGTCACCAGATCCCAGAGGGCGTCTTTGATTTCGCTTCGCTGCAGAAACCAGATGTCTTCAATGTCGTTTAAGAAACCGTGCTCTTTCATAATCGCGGCCACTTCCCGCATTTTGTTCCAAAAAATGGAATGAAACCAGTGTTCCACATAGAACAGATGATTTTCCACATAGGGGAAAACCATCTTCGAGGTCCTGTGGAGCTGATCGAAGGTGGTCCGGTCTTCTTCAGTTTGCAGCAGCGCCCGGTATTCCGTGACCAACCGTTCGCGCTCCTCCTGAACATTGGCCAGAGGGCGATCTATGCTGTGGCCCTCTTGCAGTTTTTGCACGTAGATCCGCAGGGAGTTGAGCGGAACATTCAGATCGTCGTTCCAACAGGCATCATGATGGTACCAACCCGTACCGGTGGAGATATAAAACCAGGGGTCCTTGGCCTTGTCCCAGGCCTTGAGCCAGTTTCGGCCACTTTCCGAGGCTCCCAGTTTCAGGACCACCTCGTCGATTTTGCCCCCTTTCAGGATCTGATCGGCAAGCCCGCTTTGGACGGCCAACTTGGCCAGTTGCTTGAGTTCCTCATCGGGTTGATAAATGATGACATTTATTCCGCCCACCATTTGGGTAATCTTCTGAAGGGGAATATCCGGGAAGACCCTCGTGCAGAAATCGACAAATGTCACATAAGAGGCATATCCGAGGTTCAAAAATTCGAAATGATACTGCCAGCAGCGGATGCCAAGATCGATGATTTTGTCATAGTTGGCCAGGAGGGTATAGCCGCTGGAGGTTCCCAGCCCCTCTTTCACGATGGAAAAATCTTCCATGGGAGGCAGGGCGTTTATCTCGACGTCTTTAAGCTCCCCGATCAGCTCCCGCATCTTCTTTTCCCAGTTATCGTGGAGCTCGTCCCAGTGCTCGTAGTAGTAGCCTGCCCGTTCCATGAACAGGGGAATCCGCTTTTGGATTTCTTCGGGATCGGCAACCGGGACCGGGGTAATATAGATATTTCCGTTCAGGATGCGGTGGTCTACCCCCAGGGCGGGGGGAATCATGAAAATACGGGTGTTGAACTGGGAAAGCCCAAGGAACCATGCCTCATCCCAGATGATGTCAAACGGGTACATCGGTTCCGGGTAATGCAGCCCGTCGTTGAACCAGAACATGTTCTCTTCGTACTCTTTACGCTCCTTGTTCTCCGTGGAGAAACGATAGTGGTAAGGGTACATTCGCTCCCATCCTTCGGTCCCCGGTATGGTCGCAATCTCGTGGGGCGAAGGGAACTTCTGATCCGCCATGGTGCGCCTCCTGACTGTAGGCGTTGCCTGCAAGCCCAAAATGCTCCGCCTGGTTCATTGTGGACAAAAGGGGTGGCGAAAACGGGAAAACTTGTGGGACGACTGCAGCCGTTTTCCTTGTGTTTTCGGCCATCCTCGAACGTACGCACAAATCCGGTTTGAATGAGCGCCGATGGCTTAAGCGAGCTTTGGGTACGGGTCTTCAGCAGGAAATGGAAAAATTGCACAGAGCTTGAAGGGGCAAACCCACTAACAGATCAGATAGAAAATGAGTGAAAAAATTTCTGAATCAAAGACAATTTCGACGAATTCGTGAGGGAGGAAAGAATTGAAAAAGCCCGAAGGTTTCTTTCCACCTTGGGCTTAAGCATGCAATACTAACCTAAGTATGTCAAATCAGTAAAAATTATCGACCCATAACCTGGACTTATGGATTGTCCAGAAGCTCCTGGTAGCTTTCGAAGAGACCATCTGGGCGCGCCGCCAGGATCTCCTCCGTCAGGTTTTCCCCGTTGGTAATTATGAGAACTTTGAGCTGCGCATTTCTAGCCGCCTGGACATCATCGAGGCTGTCTCCGATGAAAACGGCGCGATCTTTTCGCACATTCATCCTGCGCAGCGCCAGGTCTATTCCCTCCGGACTGGGCTTGGGATGGGTAACGTCATGGCGGCTCACACAGGTTTCGAAAAGACCGGCCAGACCGAACCCGCTCAAGGCTTTGGCCAGTACCTCGCCGCCCACATTGCTCACCACTCCGATACGAATACCCCTTGCCTCAAGGGCGTGCAGGAAGTCTTTGACCGCGGGCCTCAGCCCCCATCGCGTCAGCGCATCCTGGTCATAGACGTCATATATGGCGCCGATCTGTCCGCGAACATATTCGGGCGTCAGCCCAATTTCAGGGGCAGCCAGAATCGCCTCGGTCAACAGGGCGGAGTACTTGCTGCTTCGAATTTGAGACCTGGCGAATCCGATCTGCCATAGCCTTTCCAGTGCCCGTTCAACAGCTTCAGAAAGCTTCCACTGGAAATCGACCAGGGTCCCCTCGAAATCAAAAATCACGGCCTCCACATTTTGGTCAAAGTATCGCTCCACTGCGCCCTCCCGAGGTGTTCAAAGAATTTGTAAAAGGCGAGTTGCACCATGCCGTTGGAGATGGCGCCGGTCTCGATCATGGACGGGATCTCCTCCAGCGGGAATAAAACCACCTCCAGGTCCTCTCCCTGGTCGGGTTGCATCTCACCGGTGGAGCGTGCATCGGCCGCCAGAAAGAAAAAACAACGGTTCTCCAATACGGCCGGCGACGGAAAACAGGACCCCAAGGGTATAAAATCGGGAGCTTCGTATCCGGTTTCTTCCCGCAGTTCCCGTTTTGCGGTGTCCCGCGCGGACCCATCGCCCGGATCGACCAGACCGCCCGGCAGTTCCAGGCAGACGCTTTCGATTCCGTGGCGATACTGGCGAACCATCACCACTTCTCCCTCGGAGGTCAGGGGTAATGCGATTACCCAGTCGCGCAAAGAGATGGCCTTGACTTCCATGGGAACGCCGGTTCTCGGCGATTGCGCCACTTTGGTGTGAATTTTAAAAATCTTATGGTCTTCGAGCGGCTTTCGTTCCAGGATTTTCCATTCCCGAATCATCAATAGAAACCTTTTTTAAAGCTTGTGGACTTTTGTGGCCAGGATCTTTCCCACCAGTGTCGCTATATCGCAACCCGGAACGTCCAGGGTGCGCAGTTTTTGGAGCATGTCCACAAAGGCCTGGACGGCGGGGGAGAGCTGCTGATCGTTTAAATGGGCGATATCGACGTCCAAAGCCAATTTGTGGCCTTCCAGTTCGACGGTCGCCAGCGTCTTCTGGGAGATCTCCTGGGCCACGGCGACCTTGACCAGAAAAGAAACCCCTTCTCCCTGCATGACAAGTTGTTTGATAAGTTCGGTATTGCCGGTTTCCATAAAAATTTTCGGGATACGGTTATGAGTTTGGAACAACCGGTCGACCACCTTGCGCGTTCCGGAGCCCAATTCTTTCATAATGATAGGGACCTCGGCCAGGTGCTCGAACGAAATACGCCCGCGGGCGGCCAGAGGGTGATTGGGAGAAAGGATGAGGACCAATTCTTCCCGTCTAAACGGGGTGAAGCTCACTTCTTCCCTGACAACCGCCTTGGTGATGAGCGCGATATCGTTTTTAAACTCCAGAAGGTCCAGGATCACGTCCTGCGAACTGCCCTCATTTACGATTATTTTGACTTGGGGATGCTCCCGCAGAAACCGGGATACCAGGGAAGGCATGAGAAACCGGGCATAGGTCTTAGTCGTACCGATCCGCAGCTTGCCGACAGACAATTTGTGCATGCCGACAATGCTTTCTTCTATCTCTTTTTCATATTCGAAGATTTTGCAAACATGCTCGAACAGGGTGCGGCCTTCATGGGTCAGATGGAGATTGCGGCCTTTTTTTCGGAACAATGTGAATTGGCAATTGCTTTCCAGGGACTTCATCTGCGCGGTGACAGCCGGTTGGGTGATATAAAGCTCCCTGGCGGCCTGGGTGAAGCTCTGCGATTTGGCTGCATGGTAAAAAACTCTGAGCTGATTGAAGTTAAGCACGGAAACTTCCCCTTCTGCCCAGTGGTCCAAAAGGTTGGCGGGTCAGTCTTTACAAAGCCGGGGGCGCTACATGATGAATAATATGATAGGCACTTGTCTCCCAATTACACGTTATGGGAGAGGCGCGGTTTCCGGGGGCCTTGAGTATGGATTTGACCCCGGCGCGGGCTCGAGCGCGGCTGCTTGCTGAACCAGGCGGTCGAAGAGCTTTCCTGAGAGCCGCCCGGCCAAAGCCTATCCTCCGCTGGCCATGTAGATCATCTCGATCTCGTCACCTTCACTGATGGTGGTCGTCGAGTAATCCCTGGTGTGCACGAAGGCCCGGTTGAGCTCGACCGCCATGTCGTATCTGGCCTTTTCTCCCAGTATGGAAAGTATTTCTTCGACAGTGCTGTCTAAAGGAACGTCCACTTCGATCCCGCTTGCGGTGATCTTCATTGCTTACTCCAATCCAGGTCCGGCAAGGCCCCGGCCACGTTTGAAGCCGATATGCGCTATTTCGGGCTTGTACTTTTCCAAGAGCCTCCCCATGATGGAACATGCCGCCCGATCGATAACATTCCTCAGTATAGCCGATAAACCGGATATCTCAACAACCGAATGAAAAAGTACGATGTCTCCCTTGTCGTTATATCGGGTGGAGAAGCCTGAAAGGGC
>JARLHP010000030.1 GCA_031292195.1 Syntrophobacteraceae bacterium | reverse complement strand
TGTAGGTTGGGGTGAGAGCAGCGAACCCCAACATTCCAACCTGCCGGCTGCCCTGCTGTGTAGGTTGGGGTGAGAGCAGCGAACCCCAACATTTCTCACGGATGGTCGCCTGATGCGATACCGACGAGCCAATATCCCGGGGGGAACCTATTTCTTCACGGTCAACCTGGAAGAGCGAGATCGAACGACTCTTGTGGACCATGTGGATTCACTTCGGGCCTCCCTGCGGGAGGTTATGGCCAGGCGACCCTTTTCTATCGATGCCGTGGTAATCCTTCCCGATCATCTCCATGCTCTATGGACTTTGCCCGTCAACGATTGTGATTACCCCACACGGTGGGCCTTGCTCAAAGCGGGGTTCTCGCGGCGCATTCCACGTGAGGAGCGATGCAAGCCGAGCCGTGTTTCCAAGGGGGAACGGTCCATTTGGCAAAGACGCTATTGGGAGCACCTGGTTCGTGACGAACTCGATTACGGTCGGCATGTGGATTACATCCACTTCAATCCGGTAAAGCACGGCTATGTCGGCCGTGCCTCGGACTGGCCTTATTCGAGTATTCACCGCTATATTGCCGCCGGCACGCTTTCCAGCGACTGGGGCGGGGACGTGCGGATACGGGGTGGATATGGCTTCGGCGAGAGGTGAGGCGTGGGGGTTAGGGCCTGTGTGTTGGGGTTTGCGAGTTGGGGTTCGCTTTGCTCACCCCAACCTACCGGCTACCCCGCAAAAACTCAGGTTTGAGCGTGGATGTTGGGGTTCGCTTCGCTCACCCCAACCTACCGGGCTACCGGGCTTCGTCGTTGACGCCGGATTGGTGATGATATACATAACGTGTATATCTAAAAGGGGATCCGCCATGCTGGTCTGTAAGATCCGTGTCCAGGTGATCTGCAATCCTTTTCACCAGGAGTGATTAAATTCGACATGCCACGAATCCTCCTTCATATTTGCTGCGCTCCCTGTTCGATCTACCCGGTTTCGGCCCTGAGGGGCGAAGACTTCGCCGTCCACGGCTTTTTCTACAATCCCCACATTCAGCCCTACCGGGAGTTCGAAAAAAGGCTTCAGACCCTGCGCTCCTTCGCGGAAAGCGAAGAGTTGCCGCTTATCGTCCGGACCGACTACGACCCGGAAACCTTCTTCCGGCAGGTGGCCTTTCGTGAAACGAACCGCTGCATTTATTGCTATTCCCTGAGATTGGAGGCGACGGCCCGCCTGGCAAAGAAGAGCCGCTTCGACGCCTTCACCACGACGCTTCTCTACAGCAAGCTCCAGAAGCACGACCTGATCGTGGCAATCGCCCGGGAAGCCGCCCGCAAGGAGGGGATCGAGTTCCTCCACCGGGACTTCCGGTCCGGGTGGCGCGAAGGCCAGCAAAGGGCTGAAGCTCTGGGCATCTACAGACAACAGTATTGCGGGTGTATTTACTCCGAGATGGAAAGATTCTCCAATGATCGCAGAACTCGAACCTTGCGGCATCCGGATCGATGAAAACGGGGACTGGTTTTATGACGGAAGCAAGATATTCCGGCCCGGAATTTTGGAAACCCTCTATGAAAAACTGGAACTGCTGCCCACGGGCGAGTATGTCCTTGCCGACCAAAGGGGACGCTGCCTTCTGGAGGTAGCCGACACGCCCTTCGTGGTCACCAGGGTCGATCTTGAACGGGACACCTCCGGGGGCGAGCGAATTGTGATCGCGCTCAAAAACATTTCGCGCTTTGAAGCACTCGATCCCCGCACGCTCCAGGCCGGCAAGGACAACGTTCTATACTGCCGGACGGACGGCGGGCGCTTCCCCGCCAGGTTTTCGCGCCCCGCCTATTATCAGCTGGCCGAGTTCGTGGGCGAGGATGAATCGGGGCGGGGCTTCTTTATCGAGCTTGCCGGAGAAAGATATCCCATAAAAATGGACGGCGGAAGTTGAACCCTTACCTGGCGAACCGCAAAATTAGCAGTAACACTATAGCTCCCACAACCGACAGGAAAAAGCCGGCCGGATGAAATGTGGCGCCCGGTTCCGGCTTTTTGACCACATGCCCTATCAGGCCGCCAATGAACCCTCCGACCATCCCCACCACGGTGGTGGCGATTATGCCCATGTGATCGGCGCCAGGCAACACTGCTCGTGCAATCAGACCAATGATGAAACCCACGATAATTGACCAAATAAGGTGGAACATGAGCAGCTCCTTTTTTTGATGAAAACTCCGGGCCGACAGGCGCGGGACTTCGCTACGCCGCTATCTTATTTTCTTCCCGTCTCCGCCGGCCTCGAACCGGAAAACCGCCACCGAACGCGGCTTCATTTCGAATTTTTCACCGGGCTTTACGGGCTCCGATTCTGATTTGCCGCCGTCCTCATTGGTATCGAGTTCCAAAATCCAGCTTCCTTCGAACATCCGCCGCTTTTCACCCAGCCGGGAGGATGGCATTACGAAGGACACAGGTTCCCAGTGGGCATTGATCATCATGAGCAGGGTGTCGTCCAGAATCGAATTTCCGCGCGCGTCAAATTCATTGATGGCGTCTCCGGCCAGGATCATGCCGATGTAGCGCGCAGAACCATCGTTCCAATCCTCCGCGGTCAGTTCCTTCCCGTCGGGCCGAAACCAGGCAAGATCTTTCAGATTCGGATCACGCATCGATCTTCCCCGGAAAAAACTCTGCCTTCTAAAGACAGGATGGGCTCTTCGAAGGGCGATCACCGCCCTGGTGAATTTCAGAATGCTTCGCTGGGCCTCGTCCATGTCCCAGTGCATCCAGGATATGTCGCTGTCCTGGCAATAGGTATTGTTATTGCCGCCTTTGGTTTGAGAGCTTTCGTCGCCGCCCAGGATCATGGGCACTCCCTGGGAAAGCAGTAGGGTGGTTAAAAAATTCCGCTGCTGCCTGGCGCGCAGTTCACTGATGCCCTGGTCTTCGGTCGGTCCTTCCGCCCCGCAGTTCCAACTCATGTTGTTGTCCGAACCGTCCTTGTTGTCATCCAGGTTGGCTTCGTTGTGCTTATGGTCGTAGCTGACCAGGTCGCGGAGGCAAAAGCCGTCATGGGCGGTGACGAAATTGATGCTGGCATAGGGCCTTCTGCCCGTACTGGCATAAAGGTCGCTGCTTCCGGTGAGTCTCCAGGCAAAGTTGCCCAACCCCTCGTCGCCCTTCCAAAATCGCCGGACCGAGTCCCGGTATTCCCCGTTCCATTCCGTCCACTGCACCGGGAAGTTGCCCACCTGGTAGCCTCCTTCACCGAGGTCCCACGGTTCGGCTATTAGCTTCACACTGGGAATCACGGGATCCTGGTGGATGATATCGAAAAAGGCACCGAGTCTATCCACCTCGTGCAGTTCCCGGGCAAGCGTTGCCGCCAGGTCGAACCGGAACCCGTCCACATGCATCTCCTCGATCCAGTAGCGCAGGCTGTCCATAATGAGCTGAAGGGTCCGGGGATGCAGCATGTTAAGCGTGTTGCCCGTGCCGGTGTAATCGAAATAATAGCGCTTATTATCCTTAACCAGGCGGTAATAGGCGGAATTGTCTATGCCACGGAAAGAAATCGTGGGCCCCAGGTGGTTTCCTTCCGCGGTGTGGTTATAGACGACATCCAAAATCACCTCTATCCCCTCACGATGAAGGGTTTTGACCATGGTCTTGAATTCGGCGACCTGTCGGCCATTCTTCCGGTGATGGGCATATTCGGCATGGGGCGCAAAAAAATTGATGGTGTTGTATCCCCAGTAATTTCTTAGACCCTTCTCCGTTAGAAAGCGGTCGTGAATAAACTGGTGAACGGGCATCAGTTCGATTGCGGTAATTCCCAGCGACAGCAGATACTCAACGACCGCCGGGCTGCGCAGACCGGCATAGGTCCCCCGAATTTCCTCGGGAACAAAGGGCGCAAGTCGTGTGAGCCCATTTACATGGGCCTCGTAGATAATGGTTTTGTCCCATGGAATGTTGGGACGGACATCATCTCCCCAGGTAAAGGCTTCATCGATGACGATGCACTTGGGACAAAAGGGAGCACTGTCACGGTCGTCTTTGGTGAGATCGGCCTCCGGATGCCCTATGATGTAGCCGAAATGAGCGTCATTCCAGTCCATTATGTCGCTGATGGCCTTTGCATAGGGATCGCGGAGCAATTTGGCGGGATTAAACCGATGGCCATCGCCGGGCTCATAGGGTCCATGCGCTCTGTACCCGTAGAGCTGCCCTGGACGAGCTTCCGGAAGGTAAATATGCCAGACTTGATCGGTCTGGTTAACAACGGGAATTCGGGTCTCGCTGCCACCTTCCGCATCGAAGAGGCACAGTTCGACCGCGGTGGCGTTTTCTGAAAAAAGAGCGAAATTAACTCCAGACCCATCCCATGTGGCGCCGAGCGGATATGGTTTTCCCGGCCAGAATTTCATGGTCTCTCCCATAAAAAAAGTGCAAAGCTGCTCTGCAAGAATGTAATCAAACCATCGCAATCAAACAAATGGGTGAAATGCGGTAACCGGAGCTGGATAGTGGTACTGTTTCCCGTAGCTGTGTCAAGTGTCTCCTCGTTCATCTTGACACTTCTCAAGTCCTCCCTAGGTTGTCTGCAGATTGAAGACAAGGCTGATTACAGCCGCTGGTTGGTCGTTTCGGGACAAGACTAGAAAAAAAGAGACTAGCAGGAGAAGATGAAGAGTTTATCCACTGAAATCGGGGCAGTTTACCTGGGCGAAGGAAAGTGCCGATTCCGGACTTGGGCCCCGTTCAAAAAGCACCTGGAAGTCAGACTCTTTTCCCCGGTGGACAGAATCGTCCCAATGGAAAGGGAGGAAAAGGGCTATTGGTGCGCGGAGGTCAATGATGTCCGGCCCGGAAGCCGGTACCTGATCCGGTTGGATGGTGAAATCGAGCGGCCGGACCCGGCATCTTTTTACCAACCCGACGGCGTTCACGGCCAGAGTGAAGTAATCGACCCGAGATTTGAAAGCCATGACCGGAACTGGGCCGGAATTGGACTTGCCGACCATATTTTCTATGAGCTGCATGTGGGCGCTTTCACCCCGGAAGGCACATTCGAAGGTGTAATCGGAAAGCTTGACCATATTGCCGCTCTGGGCGCCACCAGCGTGGAGATAATGCCTGTCGCCCAATTCCCGGGGGAACACAACTGGGGATACGACGGGGGGTGTCTGTTTGCGGTCCAGAACTCCTACGGGGGCCCGGCCGGACTCAGGCGACTGGTCGATGCCTGCCATGAAAAAGGTCTCTCCGTCACTCTGGATGTCGTCTACAACCATTTTGGCCCGGAAGGGACCTACCTGCGCGATTTCGGACCCTACTTCACCCGAAAGTACATAACTCCCTGGGGTGAGGCGGTTAATTTCGACGACGACTATAACCAGGAGGTAAGGAACTTTTTCATTCAGAACGCACTTTTCTGGTTGGACAACTACAATATCGACGCCCTGCGGCTGGATGCGGTCCATGCCATTTATGACCGGAGCGCGGTTCCCTTCCTTTGGCAACTGGCCGAGAGCGTAGAGGAACTGGGGAAAAAGTCCGGAAGGAACCGGTATCTGATCGCGGAAAGCGACCTGAACGACAGCCGGCTGATACGGCCCAGAAAAGTTTGGGGCTACCAACTCGATTCCCAGTGGTGCGATGATTTCCACCACTGCCTGCACACGCTTTTGACCGGGGAGCGAGGGGGCTATTACCGGGATTTCGGGAAATTATCGGATTTGACCACCTCACTGCGGGAAGGCTATCTCTATTCGGGCCGGTATTCGAAATTCCGGAAAAGAAATCACGGAAACCACTCGGCCGATCTTGCATCCGAAAAATTCGTGGTGGCCTCCCAAAACCACGACCAGGTCGGAAACCGGATGCTGGGTGAAAGGCTCTCCACGCTGATATCCTTCGAGGCCCAAAAGCTGGCCGCCGCGGTCGTCCTGCTCTCCCCCTTTCTGCCTCTTTTGTTCATGGGAGAGGAATACGGGGAGCAAGCCCCTTTTCTCTACTTTGTGGACCATACCGATCCCGAACTTCGCGAAGCCGTGAGGAAAGGGCGGAGGGAGGAGTTCAACGGGTTCATCTGGCAAGGAGAACCGCCGGACCCGGCAAGTATGGAAACCTTTCTGAAGTCCCGTTTGGACTGGAGCAAAGTGGGAGGGTCCCGGCAGCACTCGCTGCTCAGCTT
>JARLHP010000274.1 GCA_031292195.1 Syntrophobacteraceae bacterium | reverse complement strand
GAGGGATCAAAGCCATTAGCCGGGGGTTGAGGCCGTGAGGCCGATACCCCCGGAAAGGAACGAAAAAGAAAGCGACGACCCCGTGAGGGGTCGCAGAAAGCGACGACCCCGTGAGGGGTCGCAGAAGGAGACGACCCCGTGAGGGGTCGCAGATCAGAACCATCAATCAAGATATCTCTGATCATGCTCAACCCTGCTTAAATCAACAACATTGGCCTTGCCCCCCGCCCCCCAGAGTTTCCGGCACGCGGGCTGTCGCTTTGGGGTAACGCAGGTGATGACCGAATATATCGACTGCCCGGCTTGCGTTTCGAACACGGGGATTTCTTGACGGCGCAATAGGCAAGGTTTGCTTCGTCCTTTTCAATTGGGCTTACCCCTGCGCCACGGCCGCAATCCCTATTTCCACTCCGGCCTCGGCTACCGAAACGTTTGCCTGCGCCTCCCTGTAACCGGCTTTATACTGATCATAGTGGTGGGCGCCAAGGCCTGGGAGGGCCCCCGGTTTCCGAGCCCGGCGCCAGTTCGCCTCGGCCTCCCACAGCTTGGCATTCATCTGGACAAGGTTGGCCCCGGCATTGACCACGTAGGCTCGGGCCCGTTGGAGCTGGGCGTTATGGATGTTTACGGCGCCCACATGGAGCGTATCGTCTATATTGGCCGGTACGCCGCCCGCCTCACCTCTAAGGTGCGGAAGACAATCGGACTGCTCCGACAGGGCGACAACCACCAGCAGGCGGCCCCTGGTACAATAGGCCCGAGCGCCAACGAGCGGTTCGTGGCAGACGGTGCAGCCAAGCAAACCAGACCGGTCCACGATTCTTCACAATTCTTGACAAAAACTTGTTCGCAAACCTTATATAATCCGCAGCTGACAGGAGTTCGAATATGTCCAGCTTCTTCAAAACGCCCCCTGGTTTCCTCCGGGAAGCCCTAGACCGCCGTTTCGTCATGGTCATGATTTGCGTAATACTGACCCTTTTCGTTGGATTTCTGGATTATGCGACCAACTACCAGATGGACTTCTTCCTGTTTTATTTTATCCCCATAGCAATTTCGGCCTGGTTTGCCGGCTTATGGGCTTCCGCTTTTCTCGTACTGCTGTCCGTGGGAACATGGCTCATCGCTGACATCCTCTCAAACCCGCAACCATCCTTGTGGCTCATAGAGGCATGGAATACCGGGATTCAAGGAGTTACCTTTTCTCTTGTTGCATTGCTTACGTTCGTAATGAGAAAGGCCTTCGATCAGAAACATGAAATGAATGTTAACCTGTCCGAGGCTTTACACAAACTGGGGGAAACCGGCCGCAGGATGTGGCTCGCAGAACAGGAAACCGCCCGGCAAAATGAGTTTCTGCGCCACGTATTCGAATCCCTGCCCCACCCCTTCTATGTCGTGGACGCAGACGACGGCACGGTCGTAATGGCCAATTCGGCCGCCTCCTGTGGGGAAACGGGCTGCGGCCCGGAGCCTCTGTGCTCCCTGGAAGAGATGAAGAAAAGCGGCAAACCCTGCACCTTCGAACATACCTGTTACGATAAGCACGGAAACAAACGGCATGCGGAGGTGCATTGCTACCCGATTCTGGATGCCGAAGGAAGGGTCAGTCAGGTCATAGACTATTCCCTGGACATTACCCCACGTAAGCAGTTGGAAGAAATCCTGAAAAACAACGCGGATAAAATAAAGCTATTCGCATATTCGATATCCCATGATCTCAAGAGCCCCCTGGTCGGGATCTGCGGCCTGGCCGGACTGCTTCACAACCGGTATAAAGACGTGCTCGACGAAAAGGGCCTTCTGTACTGCGACCAGTTACGGAAAGCATCCCAAGGCGCCTTGCTTCTCATCGAGGAGATCAACGTCTTTATCAGGACGAAAGAAGCTCCAATGGTTTTTGAAAGGGTCGACATGAAGGAATTGCTTCGGACGGTTCGAAATGAATTCGATCCTCTGCTCAATACGCGCGCCATAACGTGGAGCGAACCGGAGCTTTTTCCCGAGCTCACCGCGGACCGGCTATCCATTTTGAGAGTATTCCGTAACCTTGTGGATAATGCCCTCAAATATGGAGGCAATGAATTAAGTGAAATATCCATGGGATATGAAGACTCCAGAGAGTATCACACTTTTTTTGTGTCCGACAATGGAGCAGGCTTTGCGGGCAAAGAGTGCGAAAAAATTTTCGAGCCCTTCCAAAGATGCAACATGTCCAGGGACGTGGAGGGAACGGGCCTGGGGCTCAGCATCGTAAAGGAGATAGCGCAAAAGCACCTTGGAAGCGTACGGGCAGAGCCTGGCCGCTCGGGAGGAGCAGTCTTTTATATCTCCATATCGAGGAGCCTTTGATTTGCCACCCTTTTTTTTCGAAGGCCTTTGCATGCCACTCTTGAGTCATCACAAGGAAAAATTTGCAGGGAAGAGCACCACTTTTTGCAAACATCGGCAAAAATAACTCCGCCGAGGAAAAGTCCGCGGCCTCAAGCACCCCATTTATTCCCCCCTCAATCCGGATTCAAGCGGAACGCCTGAAAGGGTCAACTCTGCGGCGAACCGGTCAGGCCGCCGCTTTTCATTTTCAACGACACAAAGTTTACAAATTTTTACATGTGATTAACTCTTCTTTACGGGGTTCTTTGCAACATCGTCCGCTTATTGCTTCTACAAAAAAAGCGAACGAAATGGCGAGAACCGGTTCGAAAAGGTGGATACAAACTGGCGGTTTGGCATCTGTGACCATTTGGACCGCGACATGGTTTAAAAACTTCACACCACAAGGAGTGGGGCATGACCGTTTCAGCAGTTAGCGGCGCCAACTGGCCTTATGCGGATTACCTTTCCACTGTCAATCGGTCATCGGGCAGCGGTTCGAACTCAAGCAGCCAGATATCCGGAAATCACTCGAGCTCGGGAGGAAACGATTCACTCATGCAAAGCATCATGGCGGCTTTCAGCCAGGTGGGCGTTTCGATGCCGTCCCGGGGCAGCGGGTCACAGGCGAACGCAAACCAGGCTTCCGGCAATTCCGTCGCCTCCACCGATTCCACCACATCCACAGACTCGACTGGTTCGGCTCACCATTCCCGACATGCACTTGGAAAATTTATGCATGACCTGTTCACGGCCGTAGAGTCGGAATCGGATTCAGGCGAAAGTTCCACCTCTTCCACCTCTTCCACCTCTTCCACCTCTTCCACCTCTTCCACCTCTTCTGCGGCCGCCTCCCCTTATTCCAGCTTTTCAAGCAAATTGGAGCAGTTGATCTCGCAGTTGGGGTCGAGCTCCGACACCTCCACTTCCGCAACTTCAACTGCAAACGGCCCCATCAGCACGCTTCAGACAGCTTTAGACAACCTGGCCTCATCTATTTCCGGCAGCAACTCTTCGACCAGCACGAACATTGCAACAACCAGTGTGAGTGCGACAGCGGCGAGCAGCCCGGACCTCAAGACTTTTCTCCAGGATGTGCTGGCCAACCTCGGGACCTCAGCCTCCACATCGGCAGCGGGGAACTTTATGGACCTCTATTCTTAAATGAGCCCGGCCTTGTGAACGCAGAGAAGCCCGCACGCGGGTGCAAGCCATGATTGATGAAATTTATGTAGGCATTTGCAGACACTCGTGTAGGAATTGTAGACACTATGAGGTTTCACAGCGTCTTTGGCCTGAGAGCCTGGCGATTTCCCGTTGCGCCTTTTAGCATGGCCGGCATTTTGATTGGCCGGCCTTGATTTCATTATCGTAACCGCAAAAAAGATATTGAAATTGAAATCATAGAGCCCGGAAGTGTTCTTTGGCGAAATCAGAAACGGGAAGACTCAAGTTTAACCAATATGCAAGGAGCGCGATGATGAAGCGATCAGGAACGAATGGCTTGGTAGCCGCACTGGAAGGATTCTTGGGTGCGCTAATCCTCTCCTTCCTGGTGCCGGCGGTGGCGTTCGGACAGGGACAACCTCTCAGGACGAGGCATGTGCGCAGTGTTGTTTCCAATGGGACAAGAGCGTGGGCGGGGCAGCTTCCCGCCTCGCGGATCATGCGGTTGAGCATTGTCTTGCCTTTGAGCAACGAGTCGGAACTCGACCAGGTGTTGCAGGCCCTCTACGATCCCACGAGCCCTTCTTACCACCAGTTTCTGAGCATGAAGGAGTTCACCGACCGCTTCGGACCATCGCAGCAGCAATATAAGGCGGTGATCAAATTCGCCAAAGCAAACGGCCTGAAGGTGACGACCACCTATCCCAATCGGCTGGTGGTAAATGTTTCCGGGACGGTGGCAAATATCGAAAAAGCATTAAACGTCAGCATGTGTGTGTATCAGCATAAGACCAAAAAAGGCACATTTTTCGCCACCGACCGGGAGCCCACGCCCGCTTTACCGTTTGCGCTGTGGCATATCGCCGGTCTTGACAACTACTCGACCCCGCATCCCGCCAGCCTCAAACGGGCCTCGGACGGACAAACCCCGAATCGGTGGGGCAGCGGCGCCACGGGCTCGGGCCCCGGCGGGTATTATATCGGCAGTGACATGCGGGCTGCCTACTATGGCGGAACATCCCTTACCGGCAAAGGCCAGTCGGTGGGGCTGGTGGAATTTGCAGGCTACAATGCCCAGGACATCTCCAACTACTTCAATCAGGTGAACCAGAAGTGCGCTGTGCCCATAAAAGGCGTTTCGGTGGACGGATCGAGCCTGAACTGCACGCGCCGTTGTGATGACACCGAACAGGCACTGGATATCGAAGAGGCCATCTCGATGGCCCCGGGTATGAGCCAGCTCCGCGTGTACGTATCGGATACAAACGATGTCGCCATTTTCAACAAGATGGCCACCGAAAACATCTGCAAATCGCTCAGCTGTTCGTGGGGATGGAGTCCGGCCGACACGACCTCTAACGACCCCATTTTCAAGGAGTTCGCGGCGCAGGGCCAGACTCTTTTCGTGGCATCGGGCGACAGCGGGGCCTACAATAACGGTTCCTCCGATGTCTATCCGGCCGACGACCCCTATGTGACCTCGGTGGGTGGCACGGACTTGATCACCGCCGGCGCGGGAGGCGCCTGGCAATCGGAGACCGCCTGGTCCGACAGCGGCGGAGGCATCTCCCCCAACAAGATTGCCATTCCGAGTTATCAGCGGACCACAGGAATTATAACAACAGCCAACGGAGGATCGACGGCCTATCGCAATTGCCCCGACGTTGCCGCCCAGGCGAACACCAACAATTATATCTGCTACGACGGCTTCTGCGAAGGCGGATGGGGGGGGACCAGTTTTGCCGCCCCCATATGGGCCGGTTACCTGGCTCTTGCCAACCAGCAAGCCGCCTCCTCCGGCTATAACACCCTGGGCTTTATCAACCCGAGCCTCTACACCATCGGCCTGGGCAAGAGCTACACCAGCAATGTCCCCGACATTACCAGCGGCAGCAACGGCGCCTACTCCTCGACCACCGGCTACGACCTGGTGACCGGATGGGGCAGTCCCAAAGGAAGCGGTCTGATCCTGTCACTCGAACCCTGGACAGGTCAAAGTGCTCATTGACCGGATAGTCCGGAAGAACTAAAATACAAGTCTTAAACGACTTAGTCCGCGAAAGTTAACCCGGCGAGTGTGGGGGGGGTGGGGGCCCTCCCCCGGGGCGGTC
>JARLHP010000273.1 GCA_031292195.1 Syntrophobacteraceae bacterium | reverse complement strand
GGGGGCCATAAATGACGCGACCGACGGGCCGCAACTGGAAGAGTTGATGATCCTGGGCGAACTGGCCAAAAGGGCGAGCAAAAGAAATGTCCAGGTCATGATCGAGGGGCCGGGACACGTGCCTCTAAACCAGATCACCGCAAATGTTCTTCTCCAGAAAAGGCTTTGCGACGGCGCTCCCTTTTACATCCTCGGGCCGCTGCCCACGGATATCGCGGCAGGCTACGACCATATTACCGCGGCCATAGGGGGTGCTATCGCCGGGGCCGCCGGGGCCGATTACCTGTGCTATGTCACCCCCGCCGAACACCTGGGTCTTCCCACCGCCGAGGACGTCTACCAGGGAGTCATGGCCGCGCGCATCGCCGGGCATGTGGCCGATATAGCGAAGGGACTCCCGGGGGCGGCCGAAGCCGACCGGCGCATGTCGATCGCCCGGCGGGACCTCGACTGGGAAGCCATGGTTCGCGAGGCCCTGGACCCCGACCTGGTGAAAAAACGTCTCCAGATTACCCAGGACCGGGAAGGCTGCTCCATGTGCGGGAAGCTTTGCGCCGTTAAGATCAGCCGGGGACTTTGATGGCCGGAACGAATTGCGGGGCCGGCCTCTTTGGCACAAGACAAGTCAGGATTTACAGGATTTTGAACTGCCAATTGGTTCTTCCGAACACTCCGCTCAACACTCCACTCGGGCCTTTTCAAATTCTTGCTCCTCTCCGGCGCCATGTCCTGTCGGTAGAGGGGAACCGAAATTATTCCAATGCTGTTTTTTCCATGTTAAATTGTATTAAGTTTAATTGCATTGAACGACCCAAGAGCAGACGGGGAAGTTGTGCGCGATGAACTGTGAAAGAGAACCGGTGCTGACCGGAAAGTCGGAGCTATCCGATATCGTCAGGCGAATTGACATGATGGCCCGCGAATTGGCTGAATTGCGCCAGATGGTCGAGAACGCTTTCCGAGAGCAAAGGAGCTCCGATCTCACGTCCGAACTCTTGGGATGCCTCGGTTCGGAACCGCTTGACGACTATGACTATTCGCTCGATTGGGAAAGGTTTGGCGCGGATGATCGCCACGCTTGACAATTTCATGGGGTCTCAGATCTACGTTGACACTATGCTGCTCTACACTCTGTTTCTCAATCACTCCTGTCTGAACACGGGGGAGCTTACCTCTTATTAGCAAATATCTCATCGACTATGTCGGCTTTTTCTTTATTCAGGTATGACGCCACATCCGCAATTATGTTGTTGAGTGTTCCAATCCGGAGGGAGCCATGTTGCGGTATGGTAATGTGGTGCTCGCCTTTTTCTGAAATGCACGTCACCCGGACATGGCTTCCGGTTTGTCTGGTTGGCTTGTATCCAAGTTTTCCCAGGAGCTTGACAAGTTCTTGTCCACTTACTTCCCTGGGGATTCTCACGCAGCAATGACCTCATCTTTTACCATATGAAGCCTGATGAGCTTGGGCCGGTCCATATCATCGAAGTGGCACTGAACGGCATCTCTGACCATGGTTTTGATACCATCAAAGGTATCAGCTTCAGTATAAATGGAGTGGTCCAGGGCTCTCGCTTCAAATCCGCCATCCACTGACTCTTCAACAATGAAAATGATCTCCGAGGTCATGGACATTCTCCTTGTATGAGATTTCCAAAAGTTAACCAAAGAAGAATTGTATTTCAAGAACAATCCACCTGAACAATATTGTAAATATCACCATCTACCACAACCCTTGCCGGGTCTTTAGGGCACTGGGTTCGATTCCCGCGCCCTTCCTCGAAGCTGCAAGGCGTACCGGTGTTGGTCCAGGGTAGGCACGGGTTTATGACGCACAGCCGCGTCCGTGCAGCTTCGGCGCTTTCATCCCCAATTCCATGCCGGTTTATCCCGGCGTTTTCAGGGTGCGCCCTATTTCCCTCATGCGCCGGATATCTCCATGGCATTACCTTAGCCGGCTTCTTCGAGTGTTATATAGTCAACTTGCGTGCTTGGTTCGGGCATGGGCAGGCCGTCCTCCCTCAACCCCTCCAGGTGCATTTCAAGGGCCTTTGCCAGGTTTTTAACAGTGGCTTCCGGGGTGCTTCCCGTAGCAATGCATCCCGGCACGTCCGGAAGGTATGCAGAGTAATTTCTCTCCCCTTTTTCGATCACGATCGAATATCGCATTTATCTACCTCTCCAACCCCGCCTGTTTGAAAATGCTCTTGAGGGTCTTCGGGTTCACATCATCGTTTAAAGCTCCGGCCACAGTGACGCGGCCCTTCTTCGTCGGGTGCTTATATTGCCGATGGCTACCCTTTTGATTAACAAGGAACCACCCTTCTCGAAGAAGATTATCAATTATCTGCCTGGTTTTCATTCAGTTTCCCCAAGATTCACGCCCTCCCCCATATTTTTATCGCCAAGGTTCGAGCAAAGATGGGGTGATTTAGCTGTCTCTATTACTCTTCATGACAGTGGCGCTCGCTTGGGCGCCGGCGTCCCGGCCGCGGGGAACAATGCACGCAGACCTATCAGGCGGGAGACTTTCTTGACCTGGCGTCGATCACCTTACGTACCAGGCAAGCCAGGTCCTTCAATATGACGGGCTTCATGAGAAGCCCCTGAATCCCGGTGGTCTCGAAGGCTTCCCCTTCCAGCCGGTCGTTGAAACCGGTGCAAATGATGACGGGAAGATCGTGCCGGAAGCTGCGGAGCGCCCGGATGAGATCGATACCGGTGAGATGGGGCATGGTCATGTCTGTTATGATCAAATCGAAGGGTTTGTCCGCAAGTCTTTGACGGAATACATCGATGGCGTCCAGACCGCTGGTTCGAACTTCCACGCGGTAGCCCAAACGTTCCAGCATCTGCTTTACCACTCTGGCCAGCATGGGCTCATCGTCAACGACCAGGATGGACTCCTCTCCCCGGGGAAGAGAAACCTCGGAGACCGGTTGTGATTCCTCGGCTTCCCGAATGGCCGGAAAGAACACATGAAAAGCGGCGCCTTTGCCCGGAGCGCTTTCCAGTGTTATGGCTCCCCCGTGACTCTGCACGATGCCCTGGACCACAGAGAGCCCCAGTCCGGTCCCCACCCCCTTCTCCTTGGTGGTGAAGAATGGATCGAAGATGCGATCGGCAACGGCCGGATCGATCCCGCATCCCGTGTCTTTGACCGTCAGCTTCACATGGGGTCCGAGGTTCAGAAGCGAATCGGCGGGGATGGAGCCGGGTTCGAGCCGGACGTCGGCCAAATCGACTTCCAGCACTCCGGGTGCGCTCCCCAGAGCATGGGCGCTATTGGTGCAAAGGTTCATCAGCACCTGGTGGACTTGAGTGGGATCGGCCAGGACGACCGCCCTGGAGGTAATGTTATATTTGACTTCGATCGTTGCGGGCAGTGTGGCGCGAAGCATTTTGAGCGCCTCCCTGACAATCAGCCCCACCTGCACAGGTCTTTTTTCCTGCTCGCTGCTGCGGCTGAAAGCCAGGATCTGCCGCACCAGCGACTTGGCCCGATCAGCCGCTTTGAGCACCTCGTGGAGGTCTTCCCGCACCAGGGCGGGGTCGGCGGCGTCGGCTTGGGCCATTTCGGAGTAGCCTGAAATGATGCCCAGGATGTTGTTGAAATCATGGGCGATCCCGCCGGCGAGGGTCCCCAGGGCCTCCATCTTCTGGGCCTGACGCAACTGGGTTTCAACCCGGGTTCGTTCCTCTTCGGAACGTCTTGTTTCGGTGATGTCCCGGATATATCCCAAAGAACGCCGGTCGGCGGTCATAACCGCCTGCAGCCAAACCCAGACAAGACCGCCATCCCGCCTCTTCAAACGGTATTCGCCTTCGATGCGACCTTTTTCGAGCAGGGAGGAGAAATCAAGCAGGACTTTTGGGCGGTCCTCTTCGGGGTGCAGGGAGACGATGTTCATGCCCGTCAATGCCGCGGCGTCGTAACCCAGGAGCCGGGTGGCAGCCGGGTTGACATCCACCAGACGCCCTTCACGGTCGGCCACGAACACGGCAAGGGGAGAATTCTCGATGTAAGAGCGAAACTTGGCCTCACTTTCCGCCAGGGCCTTTTCCGCGAGTTTTCGGCGACCATTCTCATCAATCTTGTCGAGGGCAAAAGAGATATCCAGAGCCACTTCTTCGAGCAGTCTGATTTCTCTTTCTCGAAAGTAACCCGGCTCCGCGACGCAGATATTCAAAGCACCGAAGACCTCTGCCTGAAACCTTAGAGGAAAAGAGGCGCAGGAGACAAAACCAAACATTCTGGGCGCCAGACCTCCAGGATAGAGACAGGACTCTTTGGAGCAATCGTTGCAGACAAAGGGTCTGCCCTCCCGGATGGCCATAACGGGGTTGCCCCCGGCCCCCGGCAGGCCTTGGAGATCGAAGGCGGCCTTGTCCAGGAGATCGTTGTGATTTCCAAAACCGGCAACGGGGCGGACCTGCAAGGTTGCTTCATCCAGGCACCCGATCCAGGCCAGGTCCATCCGGCCGCGCTCCACCACCAGGCGGCAGACGGCTGCAAAGAGTTCCTCTCTTTGCTCTGCGCGCACCACGGCCTGGTTGACCTGGCTAAGAACGTCATAGAGCCGGTTCAGACGGCGCATTTCCTCCTCGGCCCGGTGTTTGTAGAGGCCGATTTCGATGGCCGACCTCAGCTCCTGGTCATGAAAGGGCTTCAGGATATAACCGTGCGGTTCGACCTCCCTGGCGCGATCGAGGGTGGCATCCTCGGAATGGGCGGCGAGAAAAATTATGGGGAGGTGAAACCGTTTGCGTATTTCTCTGGCGGCCGTGATTCCATCCATATCCCCCTGGAGGCGGATGTCCATCAGGACCAGGTCCGGACGCCCGTTTTGGGCGAGTTCCAGCGCCTGCTCTCCGCTGGCGGCGACGCCGGCCAGCGCATACCCCATGGCTTTGAGGCGTTCCTTGATCTCCATGGCTACAATGGCTTCGTCCTCGACGACGAGAATACTGGCAGGATTCATCATTGGCCTCTAACAGACACGGTTTGAGGAACAGGGAAAACGACGCGCAAGCAAGCCCCCTGTCCCCGCGGTTTCTCCACCTCCAACCGGCCGCCCAACTGGCCGGCCAGACCCGAAACGATCTGAATGCCCATTGACGAACTGGAAGCCGGGTCAAAATCCACGGGCAGGCCCACCCCTTCATCACGCACGGCCAGGACGAGCGAGTTTTCGCCCTCCCGGTCCAGTGCGACCACCACCCTGCCCTGGCGCCCATCCGGAAAACCATGCTTCAGGGCGTTGGTGACCAGTTCGTTTATTATCAGCCCGCAAGGCACGGCTTGTTCCATGGGAAGGCCTACGGGTGCGATCCGGCATTCGAGCTCGATTCGTTGTGAAACAGGACCATGGGAAATCAGCAGTTGCCCACACAGGTCCCTGACATAAGTTCCGAAATTGATCCGCGCCAGGTTTCGGGAACGGTAAAGTGTTTCGTGCAAAAGACCCATGGTTTTCACGCGGTTGCGAGTATCCAGCAAGGCCTCGACCACCTCGGGGTTATCCAGGCGGCCGGCTTGCAGCCCCAGCAGACTGGCAATGATCTGGAGGTTGTTTTTTACCCGGTGGTGCACCTCGCCAAGCAGGGCGATCTTCTCCTCCAGGGAGTTGCGCAAAGCCTTCTGCACCTGAATTTGCAGTTTAACAAGAGTCCGGAAGCGTTTCTCGCTCCTGCGCAACGCTTCCTCGACCTGTTTTCGGGCGGTGATGTCGCGGAACAAACCGACCGCGCAGCGTCGCCCGGCCATCTGGTAATAGCCGGAACTGATATCGGCCGGAAAGACCGTCCCGTCCTTACGAAGCACGGGAACATCGGGAGTGAAGAGGTTGTCTCCCCGGACCAGATTTTGGAACGTGGCCGTCATCAGGGGCGTGGCGCTTTGCGGATGAATATCCATGACCTTGAGGCCCGGCAAGTCCTCCAGGCGATATCCGAGCATCCGGGCCATCGCGCCATTGCCGAAGAGGACCTCTTTTCTCTCCACATCGACTACCAGCACGCCGTCCGGAATATTTTCGAACAGGGCGAGAAACCTCGCCTGGCTGTCCCTGGCCTGCGCCTCGGCCCCTTGCTTGTCCTCGGTCAACTGCCGGACATGCTGACGCTGGGACAGAACCATGGCCAGACCAACGGCAATGGATTCCAGAATGGATAGAAGCTCCCCGGGGATCACCCCCTCCCGCTTGTCTTCGAACTGGAGCAACCCGAAGGTTTCCTCTCCCAGTTTCAAGGGAATGAGCGCCGAAGAATCGTAGCCCGCCCTCACGCAATTGCCTCGAATGCTTTCCCGGAGTTCGGGGAACTTTTCCAGGAGGCGGGTATTACTGTTCGACCAGAAACTTCCATATTCGGATATGTACGGCATGGAATGATCGACTCTTCCCTCAATCACCGCTCCGCATACGCACTCCAGGAAGAGATCATCCTCATTGCCACCCGGTTCGGTAAGCGCGGCGTGGCGGCGGGGACATAAGCTGTTCTCCATCCAGACGAACTCCGCACTCATTCCCCTTGTCTGGAAGTAAGGATAGTCGTCACCTTCCCGGAGCCTTAGCCCGATGGCGTCAAAACCGGTATAATCGGCCAGAAGAGTGACCGCCTCGCGCAGCAGTTCAGCCGTAGTCGCCCCGGTTTTGACCAGGCGAAAGACTTCGACCAGAATCTTTGCTGTTTCCACAGGGACGGCCCCGATGGAAGGGGTGTAATCGCTGCGTTCCGAGTCATTCGCCATGAGAGGATCCTTTTGGGCCCGCGGGCTCAACCGAGGTTGAAAATCCGCTTTATGCGCTCGAAAAACTTGCCTTCTTCCACCTTTATCTCCTCCCGCCGGCAGACCCGCCCGGCATGTTCTTCGAGAACCGCAAGCCGCTCGCTCACGGTCTTGCTGAAGGTCCTGGCGAGACTCGCATTTTCGAGCAGCAGCTTCTCGATGCCGGTTTTTCCTATCTCCAGGACTTCGGATTCCTCGATAGCGATCACATCGGCCGACCTGGGCTCCCCCGAAAAAAGAGACATCTCGCCGAAAAACCCCCCCGTTTTCAAAACGGCCACGGTCGAGTGGGTCCCGTTGGAGGACACACACACTTCGGCTTCGCCCCGGCCGATGATGAACATGGAATCTCCGGGCTGGCCGCATCGCACCATGTATTCACCGGGGGCGAAGAGGAGCACGTGGCTGAGGGTCAACAGGGCATCCTTTTCAACCGATGTAAGCGGCTGAAATATGTCGATTCCATCTATTGCCCGCCGGTAGTCGACCCCGGTTTTATATTCCAAGTCCTCCGGATTTATGTTTTCGAGCAGAACGTGCCGGGTGGGAAAAGGCATGCTGATACGCTCCCGGTGGAAAGCATACCACAGCCTTTCTCTGAGTCGGGCACTGGCGTCGTTCGCTCTCATATAGTCTTTGAGCCAGTAGAGCAACTCATAATCGACGCAGGATTCGCCAAAGCCGGTTATGCGGGCCGTTGGCTGGACTTCATAGGTAACGTCGGGCAGATCGAGGGCCGCACTCCTGGCCACATCGATTACCGTTTGGGGGGCAACCGAATAAGGCGCGGAAAAACTTACCGAATGACGGTGAAGGCTGTCGTAGGGAAATACCTCTATGGGTTCGCGGGCCAGCAGACTATTGGGCGTTATGAGAAGACTGTTGTCGGTGGTGCGTATGGCGGTCGAGCGCCAACTGACCGTTTCGACTTCTCCGGTGCGGTCCCGAAACCGGATGCTGTCCTTTATCTTGAAGGGTTGTTCGATGTGAAGGGACGCCCCGGCGAAGAAATTGCCCAGGGTATCCTGCAAGGCAAAACCAATTACCACCGAAACGGCGGCCGAGGTGGCGACCAGCCCGGTCACATCGTATTTGAGCACCAGCCCTAGAATGAGCATAAAAAGGATCGAATAGCAGACCAGTGAGAACATGACCTTGAGGAGGCCGGGAGCTTCCCGTCCGGTGCGTTTGAGATAGAGGAGATCGAAAAAGAGATAGCTGCTCCATCTGACAATCGTCATGCCGAGCAGCACATAGCAAAATGCCAGCAGGTCCCGGAAGCCCACGGCGTGAAGGGGACCCGAGAGCCAGGACCTCAGGGCGAAGTAGGCCAAAAAGCTTGCCAGCGTGATGGCCGCCGGCCAGATTATCTTTTTCATGACACCTCGCGTCGGTTATGCCAAGTTTTAAGGAGGATGAATTTTCCACCGTATCCGGCGCAGCATGCATGTCAAGGAGTCGGGAAAGAACATTGCAGTTTAGCGCCTCCGGCCCTACTTGTCGACCAAATTCCAGATAGTGTCCCAGTCACCGGGACCCTCGAGAAGGGCTCGGCAGCGGTCGGCATAGAGCTTGGAGACCGGGTCCCGGGGCCTGCTTTCAAAAAGCTCCAGGGCCTGCTCCCATTTTTTTTCAAGGCAGCAGGCGAGCGCCCGGTGAAAGGCGTCGTGGTCGGTGTCCGGTACGCGCCCGGTAAGCTCGAAGACCTCCACGGGAGTCGCCCGGCCGACCACCCGGATAGAACCCAACCGCCTGCCCGCAAAGCTATTCGAAGTTCTTTGCCAGGTTTCGCCGGAAATCATGATATCGGTGCCGAAGAACTTGTTTGCCCCTTCGAGGCGGGAGGCCAGGTTTGCGGCATCCCCCAGCACGGTATAGTCAAAGCGCTGCGTCGAACCCATATTGCCGACCACGACGGCGCCGGTGTTTATGCCTATGCGCATCCGGACGGGCGAACCGGCGATCCGTTCATACTCTTCGCGCCGCTCCCGGATTTTTTCCTGGCACCTCAGCGCCGCGCGGCAGGCGCGTCGGGCATGGTCGGGCTGATCGGCGGGGGCGTTCCAGAAGGCTATAATCGCATCCCCTTCGTACTTGTCCAGGGTGCCGTCCTCCTCCAGGATGATATCGGTCATATCAGACAAAACGAGGTTTAGCAACCTGGTGAGGCTTTCGGGGTCGAGCCTTTCCGAAATGGTGGAAAAACCCTGCAGGTCCAAAAAAAAGATGGACAACTCCTTTCGCTCTCCACCCAGTTTGAGGTGTGAGGGGTCTTCCAGGATCCGCTCGATCACCGCGTGGCTCAGATAGTACGTGAAGGCTTTTTTCAGGAAGGCCCTCTTGCGGCCCTCGGTGGCATAGTTTGTAACTAGCCCCCCGGCGAGGGCCGCGATTACGGCCGATTCCTGAACCACCACCGGCCACCAGAACCCCAAGAGATAGGCGGCAAAGCCAAAAACGACAGGCAGTGGGGCGAAAACGGCCATCCCCAGTACGCTTTGCCACGCGCGGCTGGCAAAATAGACCAGGTAAAGGGCCGCCAGGACGGAAACCATGAATGTGGACAGAACCACGGTTACCGGAGAAACGTCGCTCAAAAAATCGCCGGAAAGAAGGTTATCGAGCAGGGTGGCGTGGATTTCCACGGCGGGACAGGGACCGAGCGGCGTGGGCATAAGGTCGGCAAGCCCGGGCGCGGAGAAGCCGAAAAAGACATAGGCGCCCTTAAAGGAATCGGCATCTTTCAGGACTTCACCGATCCCCGCCTCGGTGTTTAGCTCCGATTGGATCACAGCGGCGGCGCTGTAGGACTTGAATGCTCCCGGCGGACCTCTGAACCGCAAAATCAGCTTGCCATCGCGGTCGAGGGGTATTTTCAGGCCGCAAAGATCGAGTCGGTCCGAATGCAGGATTGCCCTGCCCGGGTTGTTGGCACACCGCACGCCGAAGGCCGCAAGCCCCGGCGAAGGGATGGCATTTCCGTCGAATAGCCGAAACAGGTTCACGCGGCGAAATATGGAGTCCGGATCGGGCTCCTCGATTACGTTGGCGAGCGCCGAGGCCTTGGCGGCAACCTCTTCGATCGGAAAGGTGGCCGAAGGTCTGGCATAGTTATGGGCCGACCTGGCGGCGAGGAACTCCTTGAGATTGACAATGTCGAAGAGCGGCCGTTCGGGAACATATCCCGGCCAGGTCCTGGAGAAGTTCGCCTCCCTGTGCAGGCACATGGAGGCGACGAAGAAAGGCGCCCGTCCGATGGCTTCTTTTAGCTTCAGGTCATCGGCCACCGAAACAGAGGAGGGTTCGGAGAACAAAACGTTGAAGATAACGGCCTTTGCGCCGCGGCGCGTGCAAAAGTCGATAACCGGGGCATAGACTTCACGGGGCCAGGGCCACGAGACGCCGATCTGTTTTTTGCCCCAGTCGAGGCTTTTCTGGTCGAGCAGAATCAGTTTGACGGCATCTGTGGCCGGCCCGGGACGGGCAAAAAAGTGGACCCGCCAGCTCCAGGTGGCGTACTCGAACCTGTCGAGCACACCCCAGTGCCAGAGGAGAAGGGCGACCAAGGCCGCCAGGGCGCCTATAGTGATCCCTTCGAGCGTTTTGCGATTACAAAGGCCGCTTACAATCCGCAGGGAGTGCCGGGCAGCCAACATCTCTATAGACTCGCTACCATCGAGTGGAACCTTCTTTGCCTCTGGGCGGAAGGCGCCGACGCGGGCCATCCGCTCAGAACAGGCCTGATATCCGCGATGCGGTCCATCGGATCGGGATGCGTCTTTGCAAAGTCGAGCCCTCCGGGTTTGAGCTGCTTTTTCATTGCGGCAAGCATGTCAACCAGGGCGTGCGGGTTGTAGCCCACCCGCTCCAGAATAATGACGGCCCCCTTGTCCGCTTCTCTTTCCAGGCTGCGGGAATAGCCGTTTCGCATCAAGGTGGAGGTAATATCTTTGATCGATCCTCCGAAGGCCGCGGTAAGTCTGGACAGTTCAGGCGAACCGTAGGACTTTGTGGCCTCGGAGGCCATCATGGAGAATGCCTCGGTCAACCTGCTGGTTCTGATGGCCCTCAGCCCGTGTTTTCCGACCACGTGGGATATTTCGTGGGCCAAAACGGCGGCCAGTTCATCCTCGGTTTTGCACACCCGGATCATCCCGGTCGTAACGAAAATCAGCCCGCCGGGAGCGGCAAAGGCGTTGATTTCGGGCGAGTCCAGCACCAGGAAATGGTATCCGCCGAAAGTGTCGGGCCTGTCGGAAGCCGCCGCCAGTGTCTGGCCGAGGGTGTTGACGTATAAATTCAGCCGCTCGTCGGCCTTGGGACGATAGACCGCCAGCACGTTTGCCGCGACCGCCCTTCCAATGTAGTATTCCTGCTCGGGCGTTATATCCTGGAACGATTTGCCGAAGGCAATCGCAACCTTGATTGCGGAACCGGCCCGGCCGGGCAACACTTTGCCAAGGTTGTCGCCCAGGCCCTGGGTGAAATCGGAGAGGTCTGCGGAACGCGCCTTTTGACAGGGAGCGAAAAACAGCAGCGAAATGACCAGAGCAAAGTGGAGCATCAAGGTTATCCGGAGTTTTGTCAGAAGGCTCATCGCTGGCCTCCTTGCGGCGGTTTCACTTTCCCCGCGTCCAGAAAAGCTATCATTTGGTCCCTCGTTACCTTGTAGCCCTGCATGTGGTCGACCCAGGCATAACTGATTCGGGAGTTATCGCTCCTGTATTGCCTTTCCACATCTTCGTTAAAGCCCTTTCCGGCCAGAGCTATTTCCTGGCTGTTTGCCGAAGAAGAGACGGCCCCGCTGGAGCTTAGAACCACCAACTTGCTGGTCAGCGCCGACTGGTGAATCCAACCCGTAAGGTTATTCGGACTCTTTACGTCCAACCATTCCCCCCGTTGTTCAATGTTGCGGACCCGCTCGCCGTATGCCACCGGCCCCACGATCGCCCCCAGAAAAGAGGGCGAGGATCTCAGCCGGCCTTCCCTGACCTGAACGCTCATCATGCCTGAATCCGACCAGACAGTAGTTCCCAGCAGCATTACAAATCCAGTGACTAAAAGGATTCTCCCTAGTTTCATGCTCACCTCACAGGGGTAAATTAGTTTGAGTCTCTGAAAAGGCTAATGTAACTTAATACCACAATCTACTGTCTTTTTTATATCGACTTTTGAAATATGAAAAGAATAAGGGAGCGGGCGGTATTTTAAAGATGACTTTTATGATCAGGCGGGTCGTCTATGATCAGGAGGGTCTTCGCCGGGTTCTCAGGCCGCGGTACAGGGTCAAGAGCATGTTTGGAGGCACCATCAGGGCCATGAAAGAAACCACTGCGGTTTCCACGCCCCGGCCGGGGAAGCTGGTGACCGCGATCAGGAGGCAGACCGCCGCGTTTCGCATACTCGTCGCCACGGCGCTCACCTGCCGCTTTCCCTGGTCCGGCCCGCCCAGCCACCAGCCGATGGCCATGGAGGATACAATGAGAAAGGCCATGGCGCCCAGGCCGGCCCAGCCAATCGCGCGGATTGCCGTGCCCCTGACCGCCATGGAGAGAGCGATGGTCGCCACAAAGGAGATATTGGATAGGAGCAGCACCGGTTTACCGAGTCCCTCGGCCAGCCTCCTTTTGCCGTAACGGACGGCGAAACCGACCAGCAGGGGCAGCAGCAAAAACAGGAGAACATATCCCATGGCGTGCAGCCAGGGAAACCTCACCCGAGTCTCCAGGGGCAGGATAAGATCGGCCAGCAGAGGAGAAGCGAGGACCCCGATGATCGAAAGGAGAAACGTCACAGCCGCGGCAAAGGAGACAGCCCCCCTGACTTTGGCGGTGAACTGAATGGCTTGCATCCCTCCGGGGGTTATGGCCAGCAGCAGGATGGCGATCCGGGTATCGGCCGAAAGCGGAAAGAGTTTGACCAGGAGCATGCCCAGGATAGGGACGAGCAGGATGTTCGCCAGTACGATACGCCCCATGAGCTTCAAATCCCGGAGCGCGGTAAAAAACTCATCGACGGTAACGGCCAAACCGATGGAAAACATGGTCGAGGCCAGGAACACGTAGGTAATGGTCACCGCCGAGGTCGACAACAGGGACCCCAGGGTTTCATGAATCGGTCCCATAATACTCCGTACTCTCAAAAGGCAAGCGCCGCCTTGAACCATAAATAGTCGCCCCTGAGAGTCTTGGAGGTATCGATTTGCGGCAGATATTTCACCTCGGCCACAACCATATGATTCCCGCAAAACTTGGGCGAGATGTAGGAGACTACCGGCCCGACACCGGTCTGAAAGGTTTCAAAGGAGCCAAACCTTGCCCCCGAGCCGGTGTCGGCCGTGAACTGCTTCCAATAGAAACCGTTTAGACCAACCCCGAAGATACCGAGTTTGCACAGGGGCAGATTGCGGACCACGGCCGTGAGAGTGCGGTCGGCCGCAAGGCGGCTCCGTTCGTAAGCGAGATCGGCTGGTTGCTTCGGCATGGGAAACCTTAATGCTATCCACTAAGAGCACCAAGAGACACTAAGAGACACTAAGAAATGGGCGAGTTGAGCCATCATCCGGGCGGCCATCGATGTGTCCAAAGCCCGGCCCCTTACAGGGGCCGGGCCCGCTTCCGCGCATCAACCCTTAAGGATTTGGATTGGCGACCACGCAGTAGCTGACTTCGGCGCCCTGGTAGCAGGGTTGATAGTAGGCGCCGTTTGCGTAGTAATAGTTTTGACCGTTTACCGCCACCGTTTGATAGGCGGACGGAAGGGCTGTGGCCACCGAGCCTACCGCCACTCCGGCGGCCACCCCGGCGGCTACCGCCCCCGCCCCATAGCCGCCCCAGGCGCCCCACCCCTGGTTCACGTTCACATTTCGATTGACGTTTGCGTTGCCATAGGTCCCGCCGGGTCCTCTGGCGGCCGTTCCACCCGCCGGTCCCCTGGCGGCTCCATAGCCTCCGGGACCTTTAACGGCGGCCCCGCCCCGCGGGCCGACAGCAGCAGCCCCACCTCGCGGGCCGACAGCAGCGGCCCCGCCCCGTGGACCCACTGCGGCGGCGCCTCCGCGCGGGCCGCTGGCATATCCTCCGCCTCCGCGGAAACTCCCGCCGCTAAACCCGCCCCCGCCGGCGCCTCGGGCCGCGCCGCCTCCGCGGTACCCCCCCCCGCCTCCGCGGCCCCCCCGTGCGTCGGCGCAGGTCGGGTAAAACGCCACAGCCGTCAGAGCCAAGGCCCCAATAGCCACCACAAGCAACCTGATTTCAAACCGTTTCATGATTTACCGCCTTTCTCTCCGCCGGGAGCAGACGGCGGGGTGCGGGGAACAAACTTAATCTTCTGCACACCCGCGGGCGGAGTGAATTTGAAAAGACCATCGGACAGAACCGGAGATGTTTTCCAATCACCCAGATAGGCACTCCATTGAGGCTCACCTTCGATCTTCTTTTGAACGAAGACCACTTTTATGGGCAGCGGTTTTTTCCCGACGCTCATCCACACCTGGAGTTCGACATCCGGACCGTCATAAGCCAGATGATAGCAGGGAATGGTCCCGACATCGGCCATGCCGACATAGAGGGCATTTTCGATTTTTCCGGAGAGCAGTTGCCAAAGATGGGGGTTGGCCAGTTCGGTCAAAGATACCCTCAGGTTGTATTCTTTGTGGGCTTTGGCAAGCGCTCCATCAATGTTGGGCGGGACCTGCATGATGGCGTAGACATTTTCACTCTTGTCATAAAGAGTGATGGAGCCATCGCGCAGGAAAAATTGTTTGTCCAGGATGTCGCCAACCGCATTCACGCGAATCATATCGGGCCGTTTGACAAAGACTTCCATGTCGGCTCCGTACTGGAGTTTCTTACCGTTGGAATAGACCTCGTCGTAGGCCGCCGCGGCATGAAATGAAAACTGCTGAAGAGACCCTAGGTAGTCGCACATTTTCTGCAGGAGCGCCATCGGGTCCGGCTCTTTGGTCGGGGTTTCATTCTGCGCTCCGGCGCAAAGCGCCGGAACAGTCGACAACAAGAGCCACATTAGGGCGATGCCACAAGTTTTAATCGATCGCATTGCATTTCTCCTATTCTATAATTACTGCCTTGCCAGGATCATTCGCACCTCTGCTTCGGTGTCTTTGATCAGTTCGCCGCTGACATCCACCGTCACGCCGTGGATGGAGCCAGTGAACGCAAACGGCGGCTTGTATGCGGGGGTCACCGGCGCCCCGGAGTCCGCACCACAGACGATGCTGCTCAGCAAACCGATACTGAGGCAGTTGGTCAGCTCGATTTGAGCCTGCCCCACCAGCCTGCCGTCAAAGTAGAGTTGACCTTTTCCGGGGGCGCCTTTGCCGTTTTCCATATCCGGTTTCCCGCTCACCTCGAACTCGAAGCGCAACTTGTGAGGTCCTGATGGAACGGCCTCGACCGATTGGATGTGATAGAGCCTGCGACCCACATAGTTGTAGGCGTAGCAAAGTTTGCCGTCCTGAACATAGAAAGAAAAACCTCCGTCGTTTCCGCCCTGTGAGAGCAGCACGCCTTCGGCCCCGCCCTCCGGAATATCGACTTCGGCGGTGATGCTGTGCGAACGGTTGAGTACGTTTACCGCGGCATTTACCGGGACCCCCTGGGTCCCCGGGTAAAACACGTACGAAGTGCGCTCCAGGGCGATCTTCGGCCGTTCGTCGGCAAACCGCAGGGTACCGCGCGAATCGATGGGCAATACATTGTACTTTCCGGCCTCGACATACCACATGGCTATCATCTCGATCAGTTTCGCGCGATTTTGGGCAGCGATATTGTGATTTTCCGCAAAATCCGAGTCTACGTGGTAGAGTTCCCAGCCCGTGGCGTCGAGTTCGGTCAATTTGTCCCTGTCGATCGGCGCGCCGAAGAATTTGCCGGATTCGGAAAAAGAAGTTCCCGGCCATGGGCACACCGCCCGCCAACCGTCGTGATAGATGGAGCGGTGGCCCATCATCTCGAAATATTGGGTGACATGCTTGCTTTTGGCCCCGGCGTCATTGAAAGTGTGCGCGAAACTCAACCCTTCGAGGGGGGATTGCGTAACGCCCCTGATGGAGGTCGGCGCTTCCAGGCCGAGGGCCTCCAGCACCGTCGGGACCATGTCGATGGCGTGAGCGTACTGAGTGCGTATCTCGCCTTTTGCCGCGATTTCTTTTGGCCAGTGCACCAGGAAAGGATCGCTTATCCCTCCCCGATAGGTCTCGCGTTTCCAGCGCCGAAAGGGAGTATTTCCGGCCCAGGTCCAGCCCCAGGGATAGTGGTTGCAGACCTCGGGGCCGCCCAGTTTTTCAATGGCCGCCAGGTTTTCTTCGAGAGTTGACTTCACGTTGTTGAAAAACAGGGCTTCATTTATCATCCCCTGCGGCCCTCCCTCGGAGCTGGCGCCGTTGTCCGAGAGCACCATAATCAAGGTGTTGTCCAATTCCCCCAGACTTTTCAAAAACTCGATCAACCGACCGATGTGGTGATCGGTGTGGGTGAGAAAGCCCGCGAAGACCTCCATCATGCGGGCGTAGAGCTTTTTTTCATCGGCGGACAACGTGTCCCAGGACTGGACGTCCGGATCGTGACGGGAGAGTTCCGCATCCCCTGGCACAACCCCCAGTTTCTTTTGCCGCTCGAATACCTCCTTTCTGAAAGCTTCCCAGCCCGCATCGAATTTTCCCTTATACCGGTCCGCCCATTCTTTGGGGACGTGATGCGGGGCATGCATGGCGCCGGGGCAAAAATACATGAAAAAGGGCTTGCCGGGTGCGACCTGCTTGGAGTCGGCGATGAAGCTGATGGCCTTATCCACCAGGTCTTCGGTTAGATGATAGCCCTCTTCGGGCGTCCTTTCCGGTTCGACCCCGTGATTGTCGTAGACCAGTTCGGGGTAGTACTGGTGGGTTTCACCTCCCAGGAACCCGTAGAATCTTTCGATGCCGCGCCCCAGGGGCCAGCGGTCATAGGGGCCGGCGGCCGAGCACTGGTCCGAGGGCGTGAGGTGCCACTTGCCGAGCGCATAGGTGTTGTAGCCCTGCTGCAGGAGGATGTCCGAGAGGAAACCATTTTCGAACGGAATGTTGCCGTTGCTGCCCGGATAGCCCGTTGCGCCCTCGGTAATGCACGACATGGCGTTCGAGTGATGATTTCGCCCGGTGATCACACAGGAGCGCGTGGGAGAGCAGAGCGCGGTGGTATGCATGTTGTTGTAGAGAAGACCGTTTTTGGCCAGCGCATCGAGGTTGGGAGTCTCGATGGGACTTCCATAGCATCCAAACTGTCCGTAGCCGGTGTCGTCGAAAATGATAAACAACACGTTGGGCGCACCCTCCCGGGCGCGAAGAGGCTGAGGCCAGGCGGGAGAGGATTGATCGAAGGTCCGGCCGATAACGCCGGGGAAAGCTGTTCCCGGCTTGTATTCTTTGAGCGACATGGTGAGACTCCTTATCGTTTTGAGTAGATGTCCGCCGGCTTTTCATTCAGCCTTGCACAAGGACAGTTCGGATTTCAAAGCCGTCCGTTTCCGGAAAAAAAGCCAGGCTATATTCCTGGCGCCCAGTACCCGCCCCAGTTCCTTGAAAGCGAAAAAGGGTATGAAGGCAAAAAAGACGACCAAAGCACTTGCCAGCAGTTCGTCCAGGTGAGCGCCAACCAGGTGAAAGCCACCGCCAAGGCCCTTACCGTGCAGAAGCCCGTCGACCGCCACCCGCTCGACAGCGTTGAAGAAGATTACCCAGACTGCGAAAACGACCGCCTTATACAGGGTCGTCACAATCAAGGGCTTCTCCCGCAGCTGCCCGGCAAGGCCCAAGAAGTCTCCAATCATCACCACTTTGGCCAAAACGAGCGCTTTGAAGAAGGCATACCCGTAATGGATGTAACTGATATTGTAGGCGGCCAGGACCAGCCTGCGGTACGTGGTGAACGCGCCGAAAAACACGAACAGATAGGCGACGTTTATCCAATATTCGATCAGTTCGCGTTTGACTCTATGTTTCCAGCCAGGTTTTTCCATTGTCGGATCTCTCATTTGTCGCCTCACCTTTCGCTGTTGCGCAACTCCGGATGGCGGCCCGGTAAGATTCGCATCACGCCATCGGCGCTTTTCCCGCCGCGAATCAACCGCGCCATGATCTCCATGGCCGGGCCGGCATGAAGAAAGAAAGCCTTATATCCGGCGCACAGATAATTGAGACCTTTCTCCGCATCCGGGGCCTCGGCAAAACGGTTCTTCGGGCATTCGCCGTTACACACGGCCAGAAAGTCGCATTCCCTGCAGTACCGCGGCAGGGTGTCCCGTTTGTCCCTTCCGAACTTTTGCTGCCCGACCGAAGCCAGGAGTTCGATCAGGGGGGTTTCCAGAATGTTTCCCAGAAGGTAGGCCGGTTCCACGAAGTGGTCGCAGGAATAGAGATCTCCATTGTGCTCCAGCGCCAATGCCAGGCCGCAGGTGGGGGCAAAGATGCACACCGCGCCGGGACGGTTCAGCCATCCGGCGAGCGACGCCTCGAAGTTGAGCACAAATGTGCTGCCGACCTCACGCGCCACCCACTCATCGAAGATTTCGATCAGAAAACGGCCAAACTGGTCCGGGCCCACCGAGCGGTCGGTCACCGCCCCGCCCTCCTGATACCCGGTCCGGTTGGCGCGCTCGACGATGGGAATGAACCGGATGTAGCGCACCCCCAGTTCGTCCCGGAAAAACCGGTAGACTTCCAGCGGATGATGGCCGTTTTGGGAACTTACGGCACAGAGGATATTGAACTCCACCCGGTGATTCTTGAGCAGCCCCACAGCCCGCACGACCCTCCTGAAAGTGGATCTGCCCGCTTTGTCCCTGCGATAGAAATCATGGAGCCGACCGGGGCCGTCCAGGCTGAGACCGACCAGGAAGTTGTTCTGGTGAAAAAACCGGCGCCACTGGACGTCGAGGAGAACGCCATTGGTCTGGAACGTGTTTTCGATTCGCAGGCCCGGTTTGCGGTATTTCGGTTGAAGCTCCAACGAGCTCCGAAAGAAGTCGAGCCCCATCAGGGCAGGCTCCCCACCCTGCCAAGCCACCGTCACCGCGGGACCGCGGTGGTATTGCAGCAGTTGCCGGATGTAGGCTTCCCGGACAACCTCGGACATGCGGAAGTTGCCGCCGGGATAGAGGTTTTCCTTTTTCAGGAAGAAGCAGTAGTCACACTGAAGGTTACAGGCCGAACCCGAGGGCTTGGCCATAACATGAAAGACCCCGGTCGCCGAGGCGGCTGTCATCATGTTTTCCTCGCAATATCGAAGGCATAGTTTCCATTATTCCTTTTGGCACGGGTCATGGCGCGGGTGCGCGATGCACAAAAGGAAAACTCGAAACCTGCAGAAACGATAAATATGAATGCGGGGCAGTCAAGGGCGGACTGGTAAAGTGTAACGGTGCGGGATTTGCCGGGGCTTCGAAGCGGGGCTCAACAAGGAAGTCTTCTCACGCGAAGCCGCGAAGGCAATCATGCTTTTGCTGGTTGCATGGTGTTCCGGAGCACCGTGCAGAACTGTTTTGAAAAAGCTCCCGGCGGTCCCTCCCGGCGCTTCGCGCCCCGGACACTGATGCGTCCGGGCCACCCCGGTCCTGTGCGGCTTTTGGCGGTTTCCGGATGGGCCGATGGTCGGTGAAGAACTGTTATATGGCTCAAAAAACCGATATGAGCTTGACCGGTCGCCTCTGTTTTCCCGTTCCCCCCTTAACGCTCACTCGCTTTGGCGGGAAGGTAGAGTCCGGGAGGGGCTTTGGCCCAGGGATAGCCCTTCGCGGCCATGGCGTAACCGGTGTCGAACAGTTTGCGCATGTACTGCCTGTCGAAATCCTCCGTGTGGGGTTCTTTGAACGTTTTGGGGATATAGGCCAGGTTGAAGTCTATGCCGTCTCGCTGCGAGAGATTATAAATAGTAAGAATGTCGCCCTTGCCCTGACTCTGAATAAGGCAGGAGAGCGCCCTGCCGGCGATGGAAAGCGTACGGCGCTGCACCTCGGCCCATTCCGGGTCGAGCCGCGCGTTCCGAATGACGTAGAGTCTTCTTTCCCGCTTGATCTGGTTTTGTTCCGACATCTGTTTCAGCCGCAAAGACGGGGGGTAGATGAAAACCTGCGCCACCGTGCCACCATCGACATCCATCTCCTGGTAGGCCTTGCCGTTGACCTCGACATCGAAAAGAACCGGGGGGAAAACTCCAGGAATGGCTGCGGAGGCCAGCATGATTTTCCTGAAAAGATCAAGGGCCTTGGGGTCGTCGCTGGAGGCGATCTGCCCCATGTTCCAGATAACGCCCTTCCGAGAGTCCAAATCGGCCGTTCCAATCAGAAGGAGCCTGCCTTTTCGATACTCGGCGGCGACATCGTCCAGCATTTGCCGGTCGACATTGCGGCTGACCAGTCTCCAAAGAGGGGTGGTATCCAGCAGGGCATCTTTAAAAAAAACCGTCAGCAGGTTACGGGGCGTAAAGATGTCCTTTTTACTCACATTGGTATAGACATCCCTCAGGACATTATCATAGGCCGGCCCGAGGAATGCGAAAGGGGCGATCAACGCCCCGGTGCTTACTCCCGTGACAACCTTGAACCGCGGGCGTGTCCCCTGCGCGGTCCACCCGACCAGCAGTCCGGCGCCGAAAGCACCATCATCTCCTCCTCCCGAGATCGCAAGAAAGCAGGCCGGCGGCAATGGGCCCTTGTAACCGGAGGAAGCCAGAAAAGCCTTTTCACGCTCCAAAGACTTCATACCGAGCCGGGCTAACCGCGTTGGGTCGGTATCGGCGTATATGCGAGCATTGGGAATTCCCGGGATAACGGCTTCATTCCCCTGTCCCCGCGGCACGGCAGCCCCTCGGGACAGGGCGCCGCAGCCGGCGCAGAGCATCATGGACAGAGTAAACAGCAGAACAAATGAAACTCGCGGCCTTTTGGTCATCGTGTTGCTCCCGTCCTGAACGGCGAATCCCGAGTCCCGGTCGTGCCGGGAAAGTGGCGTGACAAGGGCTCCCGCTCAGCCCTCTGCGGCCTTCTTCGGAAGGGGACGAAAAGAACACGGGCTTATACGTAAATAATTTGAATTTTTCTGATTGCTCTACTATACTCCCTCTTGATTGGCTGACACTACCATCCAGGAGGGGGAATGGCAAAAGTTCAGTCTTGGGAGGTATCCGACCTGTTCTGGGAAAAGGTGGAAT
>JARLHP010000272.1 GCA_031292195.1 Syntrophobacteraceae bacterium | reverse complement strand
TTGTTTTTGGTGTGGGGGGGGGTGGGTGGGTGTGTGGGGTGGGTTGGGGGGGGGGGCTCGGGGGGGCGGGCGGGGCGGGGCGCCCCCCCCCCCCCCCCCACACCCCTACAACCCCCCCCCGATTGGCTATTCTCGGACAGCCTCCTAGCGACAATGGCCCGCCAGGACGGCAAACCGCCCTGATGAAAGAAGCGGACAACTGATTAATGGAAACGGATCCTCGCGCTCCTTGGGGATAGCCGGAAACCATGCAAAGCCAGCGGAAGATCTCAGGACAACACATCCCTCAACACCGCAATTTCGTCCAAAGCCTTGCCTGAGCCAAGCACGACGGTCGAGAGCGGATCGTCGGTCAGCATGATGGGCAGGCCCGTCTGGAGTCTGAGGAAATGATCGAGGTTTTTTAGAAGCGCTCCTCCGCCCGTAAGCACTATCCCCCGGTCAACGATGTCACCTGCCAGTTCGGGAGGAGTCTGTTCCAGAGCAACTTTAATTGTCTCAAGGATCGAATCGATTTGTTCCTGGATGGACTCACGGATCTCATCGGAATTGACTTCCACCGTTTTAGGGATGCCCGTTACGAGATCGCGCCCCTTGATGGTCATGGTCTCGGTCTCGCCCAAAGGATAGGCGTTTCCGATGGTGGTTTTTATGAGTTCAGCGGTCCTTTCGCCTATCAAAAGGTTGTACTTTCGCTTGATGTGCTGCAGGATGTCCTGGTCCATCTTATCTCCGCCGACACGAACGGAGCGGCTGTACACTATGCCGGCCAGCGAAATTACGGCAACCTCGGTCGTCCCGCCGCCAATGTCCACCACCATGTTGCAAACCGGCTCGGTTATGGGCAGCCCGGCCCCGATGGCCGCGGCCATGGGCTCTTCGATCAGATAGACTTCATGGGCGCCGGCGGATTCGGCCGACTCCCTCACAGCCCTTTTCTCCACCTGAGTGACGCCGGAAGGGATGCAAATTATGACTCTGGGCCTTATCAGCTTCCGCCTGTTATGCACCTTGCGGATGAAATACCTCAACATCGCCTCCGCAACTTCAAAATCCGCGATAACGCCGTCTTTCATGGGCCTTATGGCGGTGATGTTGCCAGGGGTCTTGCCGAGCATCATCTTGGCGTCCTTACCCACGGCCACCACCCTGTTTGCTCCGCGCTCATCTTTGCGAACCGCTACAACCGAAGGTTCGGTCAGCACTATTCCCTTGCCGCGAACGTAAACGAGTGTATTGGCAGTCCCCAGATCTATCGCCAGATCGTTTGAAAAAAGGCCAAGTATTCTGCTGAGGAACATCCGGTAAAGTTCTCCTTTCGAACCAGTCGTTAAAAAGCCCTACATAACACGAGAGCCGGATGTGCGCAACGCCTAAGAGAAAATGTTACACGACCGCGGATAATTTGCTAGAATTAAAAGCAAAGAAGCCCCACAATGGCAGGTGAGCAAGGAGTTGTTTTGGGGATCAGGGCAAATCCGCGGTCGGGCGGCCGTTTTGTATTGTTGACAAGCCGACCGATTCTCGATTAAAATTGAGTTTTTGTGTATGCCGCCTCGTTTTTTTGCGGCTCCGCGCGAACCTTCCGCCACGATAGAGGCGGGCAAATTATACCTGTGAGGAAGCTACAATATGTCTAAAAGAACGTTTCAACCCAGCAATGTGAAAAGAAATCGCACCCACGGCTTCCTTGAACGCATGGCTACAAAGGCCGGCCGCGACGTAATCAAGCGCCGGCGCGCAAAGGGGAGAAAACGCCTCTCGGTTTGAGACAGTATGGACTCCCGGAATCCTCGGATAACAAATCTTTGAAGGGCTCGCACACTTTCAGGCCTCATGAGAGAATTCGTTGTTCCGCCGATTTCCAGCGAGTCAAAATGGCGGGAAAACGCGCGAAATCCATCCATTTCGGCCTTAATTTTACCCCCAATGGTCTTGAGTATCATAGACTGGGCCTCGTTGTGCAAAAGCGGTTGTGGCCCTCGGCAGTCAGGCGCAACCGCATCAAGAGGGTCATTCGGGAATGGTTCAGGCTATGCAAGGGGGAGATTCCACCGCCGGCGAAAGATATTGTCGTAATCGCCCGCCCGGGAGCAGAGAAACTTTCGCCGGGAGATCTTCACAAGGAGTTCTCCCGGGTTTTCCATGGACAGGAAAATAGTCGATGATCCGGTTGATATTTCTGGGTCTGATTCGAGCATATCAAATTTTGATCTCGCCGCTGTTTCCTCAGGCCTGCCGATTTTCGCCGAGTTGCTCCAACTATGCCTATGACGCAATAGAGATTCACGGCATTGCCCGGGGGGTCTATCTTGGCCTCAGACGCATTCTGCGCTGCCACCCGTTGAACCCGGGCGGCTACGACCCCGTTCCCGAACCGCGGTTCCGGGGCGAAAAGAGATAAGATTAGTGGAGATTTATTGAATGGATTCGAAAGCTGTTCTGGCCATAGTGTTATCGGTACTGCTTTTCCTTGTCTGGCAACATTTCGCTCCTCCGCTGCCACACCCCGTACAGCAACAGCAGCAGCAGAGCTCAACCGGTACGACCGCGCCTGCGGCGGTGACTCCGCCAAAGGCCGACATTTCTCTCCCGACCGTGCCAAAGGTAAACCTTGCGGCACAAAAAACCTGGTCGATCGGCGATAAGCTCTATAGGATGAAGATCATTGCCCAGGGCGCGCGCGAGAGTTCCTTCGAACTGTTGAAGTTCAAGCAGACACTCAAGCACGATTCGCCTCCCATCCAGCTGGTGCGCGAGACATCCTTCCTTCCGCTGGACGTGCAGCTCGTATCGCACAAGGACCTCGATCTGAGCGGACTGCAGTACTCAAGTACGGCGCCTCCCGACGAGGAAGTCTCGCGGGGGGAATCTTCCCAAAATGTCTCCTTCCAGGCCGAAGTCCCGGGGAAGGTTCGCCTCACCAAGGTATTTACCGTTAGACCCGATTCCTACGCCATGAACATGGAGGTTCGGATCAGGAATCTTTCCAATAAAGATTTTTCCGACCGGCTGGGGATCAGTTTCTATTTCAAACCCTACACCACGGGCGAAAGATACAATCCCTCGCGGCTGACCTATTCCATGGGCGGCTCGAATCATGATGTAAGTCCCAAATCCTTTGATAAACCTGGAGCGATTCCATCGGCTATCGACTGGTTAGCCTATCAGGACAACTATTTTATCCAGGCGATAGTCCCGGCGGCGCACAACGAATATCAACTGATTCCAAACGCCATAAACCCCGAGAACCCGGATTCTGAAATCACCAGGGTGGTCTACCTGACCAACAATTTCAACCTGGCGCCCAACGAGACCAAAACTTTCAATCTCGAGCTGTATAACGGTCCCAAGGAAATATCGGATTTGAAACTGGCCGGCCACAATCTTGCCGCTTCGGTCGACTACGGGTGGTTCAGTTTCCTGGCAAAGCCTCTCCTGGTGGTGCTTGGATGGATCTACTCCTATACCGGCAATTACGGAGTCGCCATTATCCTGCTAACGGTCATGATCAAGATCGTTTTTTGGCCGTTGACGCACAAAAGTTATACGTCGATGCAGAAAATGAAAAGAATCCAGCCGAAGATTCAGCAAATCCGGGAAAAATACAAAAACGACCGCGATAAGCTGAACCAGGAGCTTATGGAGGTCTACAAGACTTACAAGGTCAACCCGATGGGCGGTTGCCTGCCGATGCTGCTTCAGATACCTGTCTTTTTCGCCCTCTATCGCATGCTGGAGGAGACGGTTCAGCTTCGGCAAAAGCCATTCATGCTGTGGATAAACGATCTTACCGCCCCGGACCGGTTGCACGTGGGATTTTCGGTGACCATTCCCTTCATCGGGAACCTGGACGGCCTGCCGATCTTAACGATCCTTATGGGGATAACGATGTTTCTCCAGCAGAAAATGACGCCTACCGGCGGCGATCCCATGCAGGAAAAGATAATGTTGATCATGCCGATCATGTTCACATTTTTCTTTATCAATTTCCCTTCGGGTCTTGTACTCTACTGGTTTGTAAACAATCTTCTCTCTATTGCCCAGCAGTATTGGATCAATCGTCATGCCACCACTTAAGGGGTCGTCTCTTCCGCAAACCATCTTACACCTTCTCGTTAACGACGGAGGAGAGCATGTCCACTCTTGAATTCGAAGAAAAGTCGGTCGAGGAAGCAATCGAGCTGGCCTGCAGGCAGCTGAAACTTCCGCGCGAAAAGCTCGAAATAGAGATAATCTCGAAAGGATCCTCGGGGATCTTTGGAATCGTTGGAGCGAGACGAGCCAAGATTCGCGTAACGACGAAGATTCCTCCGGCAGGCCTTACGGCCGATAAGTCGAAGGAGGTCCTGGACGAGATTCTGAAACACATCGATCTGCCAATGGTAGTCGAATCCGAGGCCAGAGAGGGATACGGTTATTTGAATATCATCAGCAACGGCTCGGGGCTGCTCATAGGCAAAAGAGGCAAAACGCTCAATGCCCTGCAATTCCTGGTCTCCAAGATAGTGAGCCGGCAGACCGGAGAAAGTGTCTCCCTGGTGGTGGATACGGAGAACTATCGGGCAAAGCGGGAGGAAAGCCTGAGCGAGCTGGCGCGGCAGCTAAGCGACAAGGTAAAGAAATCGCGCCGGTCTCTGACAACCGGTCCTATGAGCGCGCAGGATCGCCGGGTGGTTCACCTGGCGCTCAAAGACGACCATGAGGTAAGGACCAAAAGCAAGGGCGAGGGAACTCTTCGGCGCGTTATCATCTACCCGGTGAGAAAAGCCAAGGAGGCCGACAAGGCCCCCGAAAAGGCGGAGTAGAAATCGTCCCGCCCGATGATGGATTTGGAACTGCTCAACGATACCATTTGCGCCATAGCCACTCCCGTTGGCGAAGCCGGCATCGGTCTTATCAGATTGAGCGGACCGGAAGCGCTGGGGATTGTCCGAAAGATTTTCAGATATAAAGACCCGGAGCTTCCGCCCAGATCCCACACCCTCCGCTATGGATGGATCGTCGATCCTGTTTCGGGCGAACTGGTCGACGAGGTTCTGCTAAGCTACATGAGCGGTCCCCGGACCTACACCCGGGAGGACGTTGTTGAAATAAACTGCCACAGCGGCTATGCGGTGCTCGATCGTGTTCTGGGTCTGGTTATGGCGGCCGGCGCACGACTTGCTCAACCCGGGGAGTTCACCCGCCGCGCTTTTTTAAGCGGACGCATCGACCTGTCACAGGCCGAAGCGGTCATAGAGATGATCCGCTCGCGCTCCGAGCAGGGACTGCTGCTCGCAAACCGCCATCTGCGGGGAGATTTCAAGCAACTGGTCGAAGACTGGCTGGAAATTCTTGCCCAGGCACAATCCCACCTGGAAGCCCTCATTGACTTTTCCGAAGACCTTGCCGATGAAGCCGGACAGGAACCCTCCTTATACGAATCGCTTCTGGAAAATGTGGTGGAGAGGGTCGCAAGACCACTTCGGACCGCACGCAACAGGTTCGAAGAAGGGCGAGTTCTGCGAGACGGACTGACGTTCGTGCTGGTCGGAAAACCCAATGTGGGCAAGTCGTCCATGCTAAACGGATTTCTGGGCAAAGACCGGGCGATTGTCACAGCGGCGCCCGGTACGACCAGAGACGTTATCGAGGATTCCTTTCTTCTGGGCGGAGTACAGGTTCGTCTCCTGGATACGGCGGGAATCCGCGGCGAGCCCGACGAAATAGAATCCCGCGGTATCGAAATGACCATCCGCTCCCTTTCTCAAGCCGATGTGGCGCTCTGGCTGATCGACCACAGCAGGCCTCTCAGCGCCGAGGACCACAGGGTCTACGAGGCGATTGGCGATAAACGTTGCGTTGTAATTCTCAATAAGAGCGACCTGCCGCCGGCCTTCACCGCGCAAACCGTCCAGGAGCGATTTCCCGGACTCGGTCCGGCCATCAGCCTGTCGGTCAAAAACCCCTCGGATATCGATCAACTCAAAGGCCGCCTTGCCGAAGCTTTTATAAGCAAGCCGGTCGATAACTGCGGATCGCAAATCGTGCCGAATATCAGGCAAAAAGAGTGCCTGGACAGGGCGATGGACTCCTTACTCAAAGCGGAGGAACTGCTCCGCTCGAACGCCTACGGGGAACTCATCAGCTTCGAAATTGAGAGTGCGCGAAAACAACTCGAGGCAATTCTTGGCCGCTCGCACGACGTGGAACTGCTCGACAGGATTTTTCTTCAGTTTTGCGTAGGCAAGTAGCTCAAGACGGGGGGTTGATTAATGGACTTAGCCGGGAGCATATCCGAGGACGAATTCGCCGACCTGATTCTCTCTTACCCGGAAGCGGCGCTGATTGGATTAACTGAAAATCAGGCGGGGCTACTCAGCCGCCATGTCCGGATCATGCTGGAGTGGAATTCCCGCTTTAACCTTACCAGGATAACGGCGCCCGAGGAAATTATCATCAAGCATCTGCTCGATTCGATTGTCCCGGCCAAATACCTTCCCTCCTCGGGCCATGCCCTGGACGTTGGCGCGGGGGCAGGGTTTCCAGGCATCCCGCTCAAGATCGTCCATCCCGAGCTCCAGATGGTTCTTCTGGAATCGAGCAGAAAAAAGGTGAGTTTTCTAACCGCGGCGGCAGCCTCACTGGGAATGGAGGGAATAAGGCCGTTACACGGAAGCTGGCAGGATTTCCGGCAAGACAAGGAAAACTCCGGGAAGTTTCAACTCATCGTCATGCGCGCGCTCAAACCCGAACCGGAACACATCAGCCGCCTGGCATCCTCCGTACTGGCGCCCGGCGGTTTTTTTGCCCGGTGGGAAGTTCTCGATCCGGATGGGGGGGACAAAGGAATGAAGGAGAATAAGCACAAGGCGCCGACTGGAGTCGAATTTTATGGTGATTTCGATTATTCGCTTCCCGGCGTTACTCGGCGACGCGTCGTGCGGTTGTGGAAGAAGAGCGGGTGAATGGGTGAATGGGTGAATGGGTGAATGGGAAAAACCTGGCTGTTCACCGATTCACCGACTCACCGGCTCTTAGCTTTTCCGATTCACCGATTCACCGACTCACCGGCTCTAATCTTTTCCGATTCACCCATTCACCGATTCACCGACTCACCGGCTCTTCTTCTTTGGCCGAAAATTGCCGTACCGACCCGCACGATGGTCGCTCCCTCCTCGATCGCCACTTCAAAATCGCCGCTCATGCCCATGGAGAGTTCGGTAAGAGACCGGGTGGCGGGTGAGCCGGCCTTTAGCGTATCAAGCAGTTCGCGCATTCGCCTGAAGTAGGGCCGAGCCCGCTCCGGCTGGTCGAAAAAGGGCGGAAGCGCCATGAGTCCCCGGACATCGAGACAGTCCAGGGCGTCGCAGAATTTCAGGAAGGCAGGCAGGCTAGCCGCCCCCATCCCACTTTTTGTATCTTCTTCCCCGATATTTACCTGGATGAGCACGGGGATTTTTCTGCCGGCGTTTGCGGCCCTTCGGTTCAACTCTATTGCCAGAGCCTCGCTATGAAGCGTTTCGATCCAGTCGCTGCATTCAAGGGCGGTCTTAGCCTTGTTGGACTGCAAATGGCCGATGAAGTGCCAGACGACCGGAAGCCCGGCGAGCTGTTCCCGTTTGCTTTTGGCCTCCTGGATATAGTTTTCGCCGATGATTTCCAGGCCCGCTTCTATTGCCTCCCGGATTCTATCCGCGGGGACCGTCTTGGTCACCCCCACGAGCTTAACTTCCGAGGGGTCTCGCCGCGCCCTGTCGCAGGCAGCCGCGATTCTCAGACGGACCGCTTCCAGGTTTTCCGCAACTTCCGAGCTATGCACTATCCACCCCCGACAAACCTGATTATCTCCAACTCATCCCCCGCCTGCACAGACAGGGATTCAATCGCTTTGCGCGCAACGATCCCCCGGTTATGTTCCACCGCGACCTGTTCCGGGTCGATCCCGAAAGAACGCAGGAGTTCGCCCAAAACGGGCCTTCCGGTATATTCACTTTCTTTGCCGTTGATGCGGATTTTCATGAAAGCGCCTCGTCCCAATCTTTCCAGACCGGTTCGTAACCCTTTTGCCTGATCACATCGGCAACCGTTTCAGGATCCCGGTCATCCGAGATTTCGAACTGAGCTTCGGCCCCACCCTGCTGCGGATGAGTATAGCCGCCGGGCTCAGTTTTGGACCCGGCGCTCATCGAGGTAATGCCGAGCGCAATCAGGTGGTCCCGCAGCTCCGCGGGTTCCCTGGTTGACAGGGTAAAACCGGTATCCGGCAGAAAAAGCCTGAGGGCGATCAGCAGTTGCACAAAATTCCTGTCCGACACCTCGCAGGGGACCTCAAAAGACCCCGCCGCGGGTCTTAGCCTCGGAAATGATATGGAGACCTGCGATTTCCAGTATTTGCGCATCAAGTACTGTGCGTGCAGGCCCATATAAAAACCTTCCACACGCCAGTTTTCAAGACCTAGCAGCGCTCCCAGGCCGATTCGGCGAAACCCGGCCTCCCCTCCCCTGTCCGGGGTTTCAAGCCTCCACCGGAAATTTTGTTTTCTCCCTCCGAGGTGGAAGCGCTCATAGCCCCGTTCGTTGTAAGTTTCCTGGAAAACCGTCAGCCCGTCAACCCCGCACTCTATCAGAGCGCGGTATTCTTCAACGTCCATAGGGTAGATTTCAACGCCTACGGATGAGAAAATAGGCTTTAGCAGCCCGGTTATCTCCAAAAAATAATCAACCGGCACTATTTGCGGGGCTTCGCCAGAAACCAGGAGCAGCTGACGGAAACCCATGCGGCGAATGAATTCGCCTTCGGCCCTCGCCTGCTGCGGGGTAAGAGTCAGCCTTCTGACTGGGTTCTTCGCGTTGAACCCGCAATAGCAGCAACTATTGTTGCAAAAATTCGATACGTAGAGCGGCGCAAAGAGGCCCATCGTATTGCCGAACCGCCGGCGCGTAATATTGTGCGCATGACCGGCTGTTTCTTCCAGGTATTTTTCGGCGGCGGGCGAAAGAAGGCTGATGAAGTGGCTTAAGTCGACTCCACCCGAGCAGACAGCCCCGAGGGCCGATTCCACGTCCGAGCCCGAGCGGCCTGCGATTTCCTTTTCCATCTCCGCCCAATTGGTGTGTTTAATCTGATCATAGAAACTCATATTTTCACCTGCCCATGAGGGGCCAAGCCGGCAGGCGCCAATTTCGAACGCGCACCATCCAGCTTGCGCCCTACGCGCCTATCGCAGAAACCCTGTAAGCGGGCTGGAGGGATCAGCCTGCCTGCGAGACCGCCCCAGTCCGGCCAGAAAAGCCTGCCGGCCGGCTTCAACGCCCTTTTTGAAAGCCGCGGCCATGGCCACCGGGTCCCCCGCCACCGCGAGCGCAGTATTGACAAGCACGGCATCGGCCCCCATTTCGAGCGCCTCGGCAGCGTGCGACGGGGCGCCCAGACCGGCGTCCACCACCACCGGCACGTTGGCTCCCTCTATAATGATCTCGATAGCCTCCCGGGTCTTTATTCCGCGATTGGACCCGATGGGAGAGCCGAGGGGCATGACCGTCGCCACACCGACCTCTTCCAGCCGTTTTGCCAGGATGGGATCAGCGTTTATGTAAGGCAATACAATGAAGCCGTCTTTGACCAGAATTTCGGCCGCCTTGAGGGTTTCGATCGGGTCGGGCAGAAGGTAGCGCGGGTCGGGTGTCACCTCGAGCTTTATCCAGGGCTCGCATCCCGCCGCCCGGGCCAGGTGCGCCAGCCTCACGGCCTCATTTGCATCCCTTGCCCCGGAGGTGTTCGGAAGAAGCAGGTATTTTGTCCTGTCGATGGCATTGAGGATACTGTCCCGCGGGTTTTCCAATTCAACCCGGCGCAGGGCGACCGTAACGATTTCCGCGCACGAGGATTCGATAGCCCTTGCCATCACCTCCGCAGATGAGAACTTGCCGGTTCCTATCAAAAGACGTGACCGGAATTTCCGCCCGGCAATTATCAGCGGTTCTTTCATTTTGACTCCTTTTGCCCGGCACAAATAAAAAAAGACCGCGCCATCTCAATGCAGGGCAAACGGTCTTGTGAAAAGCAATGGAGTTTCTTTCCCAAGCCATTTCCCTACGCTGGTATTACCCAGATCAGGTAACGTGAGGGTCTTTTCTCAGCCCGGCCCTAGGAGGCTGTCCGAGAATAGCCACTCGGGAGTTTTTTGTAGGAGCGGGGTGCCGCGGGCCCCACCCCAACCCCGGGGGTAGCCCCTCCCACCAAAC
>JARLHP010000271.1 GCA_031292195.1 Syntrophobacteraceae bacterium | reverse complement strand
CAGCCAAACGCCATGTTCAGGGACAAAACCCTTACGGTCCAACAGGTGCTTAACAGCAAAATGGTAGCCTACCCGCTTACCGCCATGATGTGTAACGTTCTGGCCGATGGCGGCTGCGCATACATAATGACCACGGCCGAAAAGGCGAAGAAGGTCTGCTCGAAACCTGTTTACGTTTTGGGGGAAGCCTCGGATTTCAGTCACCGCAGCATCATCAATCTCAAGACCCGAAACATCGACAAAATGTACGAGTTCTACGAACCTATCGCCCAAAAGGCCTACCAGCGGGCGGGTCTTGGCCCTCGGGACATGAGTATTTTTGAAGTCTATGGCGCCTATCCGGTCGTTTCGCTCATGTTTTTGGACTCACTGGGAATAGTGGAGCCCGGCAGGTCCGGTGCGCTTGTTGAATCCGGTGCGACGAGCCCGGGCGGGGAATTCCCGGTCACCACCAACGGCGAGGCGATGAGCTTCGGGCACACCGGGACCGGTGTGGGATTCGCGGTCTTTGTCGAAGGCGTTCGCCAGCTTCAGGGCAAGGCTGGGAAGGCGCAGGTCGAGGGAGCGCGGTTCCTGATAGAAAATTGCGGCGGCGGGGCATTCATGGATGCTCACTTTACGGTTCTTGGAAACGAAATCCCCGGTTCTTCAATTTAGGTCAAGGAGCAAAACGTGAACGCGAATACGAATATGAGAGAAACCCTCAAGCAAAAGCTTGGATGTAGAGATGAAGATTTCATCAAGCCCCTGCCAGCGCCTGCAGCCTGGTCAAAGCCCTTCTGGGAGGGCGCCCGGCAGCATAAGCTTCTATTAAAGAAATGCAAATCCTGCGGACACATCGATCACCCTCCTTATCTCTACTGCACGGAATGCTCGGGTGAGGAATGCGAGTGGATAGAGACCTCCGGCAAGGCGACCCTCTACTCCTATGCGGTAAACGTCTATGGGGTCCCCTTCGCGTTCATGGAGGATCTTCCCTACGTGTTGGCTTTGGTGGACCTCGCTGAAGGTCCGAGGATGATCTCGAACATCGTCGGCTGTGCTCCAGAGGACCTCCAGAACGGAATGGAACTTGAGGTTGTATTCGACGATGTTTCAGCTGAGATCACGCTGCCAAAATGGAAACCGATTTCGCACTAAAGGGACAAGGCCATGGCCAAAGCATACGAAAAGCTCGTCTGCGAGCGCAGAGGCGCTGATAGCGGCGGGCTTTGGATAACCCTGAACAATGAAAAAATGCGCAACTCCCTGGACGATACCATGCAGACGGAGTTGTTGGACGTCCTCAAGACAATAGCCTTCGACCACACCATCCGCTGTGTGGTCATAACGGGCGCCGGGGAAAAAACTTTCTGCAGCGGAGGCGACATCAACGGGTTTTTGAAAATGGACTACCTCTCCGGCTATGACAATATAATCCAGAAAGGCAACGCCATTCAGCAGCTCCTCTGGAGCATGGAAAAACCGGTGATTGCGGCCGTAAACGGCCATTGCCTTGCCGGGGGCCTTGAGCTGGCCCTCATGTGCGATTTCGTCTATGCCACGGAAAATTCCACTTTCGGGCTCGTGGAAATAAATCTTGGACTCCTCCCCGGTTGGGGAGGCACCGTCGGGCTTCCCCGCGCGGTTCCCGTTCGCAGGGCAAGGGAAATGATCTATCGGGGAGAAATCATAAGGGCGGAGGAAGCACATAAATGGGGCCTGGTAAACCGTCTTTTCCCGTCCCGAGAGGAAATGATGCGGCAGATCGAAAAGGTGGTCGATGAGATTCTTTCAAAACCCGCAATGGCCCTGCGTGCGGCAAAGGCCATTGTAAACGCCTCCCTTTCCTGCGCAAGCCCCGACGCTCTCAGGGCGATCGAGCGGGGCAATATCATGTGGCTCTGGTCCTCGGAAGATCTGCGGGAAGGTGTCACGGCTTTCGTGGAGAAACGAAAACCCCGGTTCATGGGGCGATAAAGGAGCGCTACATTGGACTTCAATTTGACTCAAGAGCAAAGAATCATACGGGAAACCTACCGCAAATTCCGGGAAAAGGAATTGACGCCGGAATACGTTCGCTGGGTGGACGAAAACTGTGACTATCTCCCCGAGGATATGTTGGCGAAATTGGCCGACTTGGGGACGATGGGCGTAACGATCCCTCAGGAGTATGGCGGGCTCGGCCTGGGAATGACCGAGTTCTGCATCATCGCCGAAGAGCTTTCCATCGCCAGCCCGGCCGTGGCGATGTGCGCTCTTATCGGCTTGTCTTTCGGGGCCACTCCCATCATGGGGATCGGCACTGAAGAGCAGAAGCGAAGGCACCTGCCGCAAATCGCCGCCGGGAAGGAAAAATGGTCCCTGTGCATGACCGAGCCCGACGGCGGCACGGATATCCTCGGGGCGATAAAGACCTCGTCGGTAAAAGACCGAGACTGCTATGTCGTCAACGGTACGAAGATGTGGATATCGGGCGCTCACAAGGCCGATTATTTCACCACACTGGTCATAACGGACAAGGCTGTTGAACGTAAAAAGGGCCTCAGCGCCCTGATTATCGATTCAAAAAGCGAAGGCATAACCGTACGCCCCATCCGCAAACTCGGAATACACGGATGTGGGGTGAACGAGGTTCATTTCGAGGACGTGAGGGTCCCCGCCGAAAACCTGCTCGGGCATGAAAACCGCGGCTGGTATGAACTCCTCGGCACCCTCAATCCCGAACGTATCTCGACCTCGCTCTTTTCACTGGGCATCGCCCAGGCCGCCCTCAACTATGCCCTCCAGTACTCCAGGGAAAGAAAGGCTTTCGGAAAAACCATCGGGAGTTTTCAAATTCTGCAGCATTACTTGGCCGATATCGCCATCGAGATCGAGAATGCCCGAAACCTTGTCTACAAGTGCGCGTGGCTGTGCGATACAGGCCGCAAATATGATGTCGAGGTATCGATGGCCAAGATAGTGGCCTGCCGTGCCTCTGAACTGGCCGCTCTCCATGGTATGGAGATTCTCGGAGGTTATGGTTTCGCCATGGAATACGATATGCAACGGTACTTCAGAGACTACAAGCAGATGAAATTTTCCCCCATCTCAGACGAGATGGCCAGAAACTACATTGCCGAAAACGGCCTGGGACTGCCAAGGAGCTTTTGAAAACCGCCTTTTCCAAAATGAAAAGGTCAATGAAAGGTGTGGGGCCATGGTTTATCCGAAATTCCGCTGGCTGGTAATGTCGACCATGATAATGGGGGTGCTTGCACAGGGGATGATAATGATTGCGCCCGCGCCTCTCATCGGGGAAGTCGCAAAGTACCTGGGTGTGGATCTGGGCGTTACGACATTCACCGTCATGGCGCTGTGGACGGTCAGCGTGTGCATCGGCGGAATCGTTGGCGGGGCGGTCGTCGATAAGGTGGGTGTGGTCAAGATCTATCTGGTCTGCGCGGTCTTGCTGATACTTTCGGCCGCTTTGACCCCGGCGGTGGGCCCAGCCCTCAATTGGATAATCGTTCTTCGCCTCGTGGGCGGATTGGGGACTGGTCCGATATTGACAACGATAGCGCGCATGGCTGCGGAATGGTTTCCCCAAAAGGAGAGGGGGCTTATTACCGGTGTGCAGGGTATGGCCGTCGCCCTGGGTGTATTCGCCGGTTTCGGGGCTTCTCCCGCAGTGTTTTCCAAACTTCATTCCTGGCCTTTGACAATGGCCTGCATGGCTGTTCCGGCAATAATCTTTCTGCTCCTTTCGGCAATATTGTTGTTGGGCCCCAAAGCCCCTGAACTACTCGTCGAAGAGCATGAGGATGCGCGGGCCGCTTCCGAGGACTTTCGAACGGCACTGAAGGAGCCGGCCATTTACCTTTGTGTTGTGTACATCTTTTTATTCAACTGGTTACTGCAGGGGGTAAACGACCTGACGCCGGGATACTTTGCCATCCGTCCCCCTGTGGGCATAGGCTGGGGACCCATGGTCGCCGGAAAATTGATGATGATCTTTCAGTTTGCTTTCATGCTCGGCGCTCTTGTCAGTGGGTGGATTAACGACAAGATTTATAGAGGCAGCTATAAACTGCAGGTAATGTTGGCTTTCATTATTCCGGGCGCATACTGCTTTATCAGACTGCCGTCCGTTCTCGACGCCGGGCCTAATTCCATCTTGTTGGGTATTATAATTGTAACGGCCTTTTCCATGGGGCAGGGAATTGCAACGGTTATGGCCTTTATTTCCAAAAACTATCCGGAACATATTACGGGAAAAGTTGGTGGAATGGCCATGGGATTGGGGCTCATCGGGGGAACGGTGGGTGTCGGATGTGGTTCTGTGGCGCTTACCAAAACGTGCAATTATCATGTTTCGATTCTCATTGTGACCGTAATCGCATTTATTGGTTTCATTTGCGCCATGGCGCTGAGAAGACCGAAAGCATTTTCTCAGTTGATGCAGGCCCAGGAAAGCAGGTCAAGTCTGCCGTAAAGGAATTCACATGAAGGAAGCAGTTATTGTCAGTGGCGTTAGGACCCCGGTGGGTGATTTTCTAGGTTCATTGAAGGAAAAGAGCTGCGTGGAGCTTGGGACTATTGCGCTCAGAGCGGCGATAGCAAAAGCGGCGATTGGCGCCGATCTAATTGAAGAGGTCGTTGCCGGGACCCCTGACATGGCAGGGTGCAAGCCTAACCCCGGCAGGCAGGTGGCTATTGACGCCGGCTGTCCCTGGGAGACATTTGCCTGCACTGTCAACCAGCAGTGTGTGTCCTCCATGAGGTCGGCCGAAATTCTCTCGCAGGAAATCATTCTCGGCAAAGTTGAGTGCGGAGCGGTGGTCGGTATGGAGAGCATGTCCAATATTCCCTATCTGCTCCCAAGAGCCCGCCAAGGCTACAGGATGGGTTCAGCGCAGGTAATTGACGCCATGTTCAATGACGGGCTCATTGATGCTTTCTATAATATCCACATGGGTCAAACGGCGGAAAACATCGCGCGCTTGTATCATATCAGTCGCCAGGAACAGGACGAGTTCGCCTTGTTGAGCCATCAAAGGGCCTGCGCGGCAATGGACCAAGGAATTTTAGCCGATGAACTCGCACCTGTCGAGCTTGAGACGAGAAAGGGCCGGGAACTCTTGGCACGTGACGAACACCCTAGACAGGGCCTCACGTTGCAAGACCTGGCCGAGCTTAAGCCTGTATTCGAAAAGGATGGAACCGTTACGGCCGGGAATGCTTCGGGGCTAAATGACGGTGGGGCGGCCCTCATCATGATGTCCAAGGAGAAGGCCATCGAATTGGGCGCAAAACCGCTGGCCAGGGTTGTTTCGTCAGGTTCCGCCTCGGTGGATGCAAAGATAATGGGGATGGGGGTGGTTCCCTCGGTCAAAAGGGCTCTTCATTTTGCCGGGCTGGGGCTCGAAGACATCGGCTATTGGGAGATAAACGAAGCGTTTGCCGCCCAGTTCCTCGGATGCAATCGCGAACTGCGCCTCGATTTGAACAAGGTCAATGTCAATGGCGGAGGCATTTCGATAGGACATCCGGTTGGCATGACCGGCGCCCGGCTCCTCGTCTCGCTTGTTCACCAGATGAGACGCCGGGGGGTGAGGTTCGGGGCGGCTTCACTTTGCGGCGGAGGAGGTCCGTCCACCTCGATGGTTTTAGAGCTCTTCGAATAAGGCCGATGGTAAAATGTAAATATCCCGCATCATGGGCGGAAGCACCGCGTTGCTGGCCTATTATTGCCGTTGGCCTAAATGGGCATCCTTTGAGTCTGTTGGGCGCCCACCTGAACCCTGGTCGTGATTGCGAGGTGGGCGCTATAATACCCCGCCATTCACGTCAAATTTTCGGATTTCGATGAATTCATAAAATGCCTCGCCGAGTCGGTTGTCATACCGTCGACTCGCTCGGCGCAAATCCGGGAGGTGAGAGTATGCGCTATATCGTTACGGGAGTAGATGGCCAGTTGGGCGGAAGAGTGGCGGCCAACATGATTACGGAAGTGGCCGGCGAACAGCTGATTTTTACATGTCCGGACCTGAGGCGTGTACCGCAGCCAAGATTGGATTATTGGAAATTCTTGGGTATTACATTGCGGGAAGCAAATTACGATGACAAAGAACAAATGATCGATGCCTTCAAGGGCGGGAATCGTTTATTTATGGTATCAGGAGTCCTGATTGGTCCAAAACGTGTTCTGCAGCACAAAAATGTCATTGATGCCGCACTTGCGGGGAGTGTTGAGCACATTACCTATACATCTTTTTTAGGAGCCAATAGACCAGAGTATACTCAATATGTATTGCCTGATCATACTGCGACGGAGTCCTATTTAAATAACTCTGGCGCTGATTTTAATATAATGAGAAATAATCTTTATTTGGAGAATTATTTAACCAACTCGGTAATGTTGGCAAATATAAGCAATTTCAAGGGGATAACTACCGCCGGTGATGGAAAAGCGACCTTCATACCAAAGGATGATAGCGGTCGTGTTGCTACAGCTCTTTTATTAGGAAAAGGGGGACATAAACAGGATTATGATGTTGTCGGTGAAGAATTGATTAGCCAATATGAAATATGTGAAATGATATCTAAATTCTCCGGGATCAACTACGAATATATCACTCTCAAGGAAGATGATTTTTATAAATATTTGGATTCCATCCACATCCCACGTAATACTGATGGTGATTATTCAAAATCACCGGTGCCTTGGTGCGGTGATGACATGGTCACAAACGAGTCCAGTATCAGGGACGGTTTCATGGCTGTTCAAGCGGATACCGTTCACAAATTGACGGGACGAAAACCTTTACGTGCAATGGACTTGCTTGAAAAATACGCTTATGTGTGGAGAGACAAGGTATCCAGTTACTGGGATATACGCTAACGATACTGTCCAAGCGGCGCTAAATCAACTGTGTCGATAACGACATAGCGCCGCCAGGTCGTGAAGGTGCCGGATGATAATTGAATCGTCATCTTTCGCCCCTCGCGTCCGTGTGCAGACGCGCCAGGCAAGCACGCTCAATTTATCGGCGGCGGTTTTCGCAGGGAAAGCTCGAATCGGGCGGTTCGTTCAGCGCCCGGGCTATAAGCGATTGTATTGGACGGTTGATTGGCATGAGCGCCGGCGAGTAGTGAAGACCCAAATAGAGCAACGCGAACATAATTAACGGTAGGCAGATCCGGCGCCAAACGCGGAGCAAATTACAGCGCGAAATCTTCCTGTCGGTCGCCGGATAAATCCCACTGTCAGGCGGAGGATGGGTGGAGCGAAGAGACTGTGTCTTATGAGAAATTCGCAAACCGGGCTGTCGGAACCTGTGAGGGGGCGGCAAGGTTGTTGAGATAAGCGACTCAACTGGAATCGGTCCTGCTCTTTTAGAGCGACAATCGTGATTCCGAAGGGATCAAAGCCATTAGCCGGGGGTTGAGGCCGTAAGGCCGATACCCCCGGAAAGGAACGAAAAAGAAGGAGACGACCCCGTGAGGGGTCGCAGATCAGAACCATCACTCTAGATATCTCTGATCATAGTGACTCCTCGGGTGGCACGGGCGCAT
>JARLHP010000270.1 GCA_031292195.1 Syntrophobacteraceae bacterium | reverse complement strand
GGTTCGTCGTGTGCGGCATAGCCGCCGTGTTCCGGATCCCGCGGGGGTGCGGGGGGCAATGTTGTTTGAGTTAAGAAGCCCCGAGCTTTTCCCGCCTGTTTGAACACCAATGGTTTGGATGCCTCTTTGTGACTCTCGGCTGAGAAGGGCGGCGAGATTTGGGCCTGTAGTACCTCCCGGGTGAGATGGCATTTTGGATAGCGGTGAATATTTGTACTGCTTTTTGCGGATCATCCGGTGCGAGTATGGCCGCGTCGGGCTGGATTCAATCTGATCAGAGATTCTTGATTGATGGTGCCGATCTGCGACCCCTCACGGGGTCGTCTTCTTCTTTTTCGTTCCTTTCCGGGGGTATCGGCCTCACGGCCTCAACCCCCGGCTAATGGCTTTGATCCCTCCGGGATCATGATCGTCGCTCAAAAAAGAGCAGCACAGTTGAGTCGCTTACCAACATTGGGTTGGGGGGCTCACGTCCCCCCAACCCCTTTGAGGGCATGCAGTAATGCCGCAAGGCTTTCAGGTGCGGGGGCTCATGTCCCCCCAACCCCCGCGCTTTTGCCCCTGGTCTTTACAGCGCCCGCCGGGAAAGGCTACGCTTGCGTTTTTCCCCCGTCTGCTGTCTGTCTGATATGGATCAGTTCGGGTTTTTTGAGGATTACGCGGCTATCGGAGGGAACGGACTCGGTAAGCCACACGTTTCCGCCGATTACCGATCTTGCCCCTATTACGGTTTTTCCGCCAAGGATGGTCGCTCCCGAATAGACGATCACATCGTCTTCTATGGTGGGGTGGCGTTTTTTGTCTCTCAGTTGCTCGCCGGCGTCCCGGGGAAGGGAAAGAGCGCCCAGGGTCACGCCCTGGTAGAGTCGGACGCGGTCGCCGATCTCGGTGGTCTCGCCAATGACAACGCCCGTGCCGTGATCGATAAAGAAGCTCTCCCCGATGTGGGCGCCGGGGTGGATATCTATTCCGGTCACGCTGTGGGCATATTCGGTCATGATGCGGGGAATGAGGGGAATTTGCCGCTCCCACAGGTGGTGGGCTATCCTTTGGACGGTTACGGCAAAAAGCCCCGGATAGCTGAAAATGATTTCATCGTAGCTCTTGGCAGCCGGGTCCCCCGAGTAGGCGGCGCGCACGTCGGTGGCGAGCATGAGGCGCAGGGAAGGCAGTTCGCGCATGAACTCAACCGTGATCCTCTGGCCCGCTTCTTCACAGTGCACGCAGGGCAGGTCGTGACGAATACAGTCGTGGCGAAGGGCGAGAGTCACCTGTTCGGACATTGTTTGGAAAAGTTCGGTAGACTCCTGGCCCAGGTAGTAATCGAGATTGAACTTTTCGAGGCGGCCTGCGAGGAAATATCCCGGATAGAGAAGCCTTTTCACCCTTTGGACTATATCCACCACGGCCTCTTTGGAGGGAATGGGCTCGGGGCCGACGTGGTCGAAGCACACCCCGTTCGCGCAGCAGGAGGCCAGATTTTGGACTATCCGCGGGACCTCTTCTTTAAAGAGGAGTTCGGCGGCTATTTCAGTTTTGCAATGGTCTAAGGCAGTTTTATTATTCATGATCCACCCGGGAAAGAAGAAATCAGAGGCCGGTCCGCTCAGACTTCGGAGGGAGCCGTCCCCGCAACCGGACAATAAATCCAAACTTTCAGGCTCATGCCTCTTCGCACACCTTGGCGCCCGTTTTCCAGTAGGGTGACATGCTTCGTAGAGTGTCGATAATGGGAGGCAATTTTTCGATCACAAAATCAATTTCTTCCTCGGTGTTGTAGATGCTGAGGCTGAACCGGATGGAGCCATGCGCCATGGTAAAGGGAATGCCCATGGCCCGCAGGACATGGGACGGCTGCAAAGACCCGGAGGTGCAGGCAGAGCCCGAAGAGGCGCAAATGCCGAATTCGTCCATCATGAGAAGGATGCCTTCGCCTTCGACGAATTCGAAACTGATGTTGCTGGTGTTGGGCAGCCGATGGAGCCTGTCGCCGTTCACCTTGGTGTTGGGTATGGTGGCGAGGATGGTGTTTTCCAGCCTGTCGCGCAGACCCTTGACGACGGTATTTTCCACTTCCATTTTCTTTTGAGCCAGCTCGGCGGCAACTCCCAGTCCGATTATGCTCGGGGTGGCCTCCGTTCCGCCGCGCCTGCCGCGTTCCTGGTGGCCGCCCATCATGAAGGGCGAATACTTGGCGCCCTTGCGCAGGTAGAGAACGCCGATCCCCTTGGGCGCATGGAGCTTGTGGCCGGAAAGCGAGAGCATGTCGATACGGATTTTGGCCAGGTCGATGGGGATTTTCCCAACCGCCTGGACAGCGTCGGTATGAAAGAGGATATTTCTTTCCCGGGCCATTTCGGCGGCTTTTTCAATCGGAAATATCACGCCTGTTTCGTTATTTGCCCACATGAGGCTAACAATGGCCGTGTCGGAGGTAAGGGCGCGCCTGTACTGATCGAGGTCGAGCTTTCCTTCGGCATCCACCGGCAGTTCGGTTACCCGGTAGCCCTGGGTGGCGAGGTGTGCGCAAAGAGCTCGGATGGCGGGGTGTTCCACCCGGCTGGTGACGATGTGCCTTTTGTCCGGGTGGCTCAAAAGCGCCGAGCGAATGGCGGTGTTGTCGCTTTCGGTTCCGCAGCTGGTAAAGATTATTTCTTCGGGAGATGCGCCAAGAAGGGCGGCCACCTGATCGCGGGCGCGCCTAACCTGCTTCATCACCTGGCCTCCGAAGGAGTGCATGCTGGAAGGGTTTCCATAGAGTTCATGGAAGTAGGGAAGCATGGCCTCGAGCACTTCCGGGGCCACGCTCGTGGTGGCGTTATTGTCCATGTATACCGGTTTCACGCCGACACCTCCTCAACCACAAGGTCGGGCCAGACCTGTTCGCGCAGTTTTACCTCGACGAAATTCTTAAGGGTGAGGTTGGCTGCCTGGCAGGAGGAGCATGCGCCGCGGGTGGCCACCATCACACGATTTCCCACCACGTCCACCAGTTCGATGTCGCCGCCGTCGTGTTTTAGCGCCGGCCGGATTTCCCGCTCCAAAGTTTCCTCGATCATCTTGATTTTCTTGATATTGGAAAGCTTCGGTATTACCGGGAGCGTGGCGCCGGGCTGAGCGAGCACACTGTCGATTATTTCCTGGATGAGCGGGTGGCAGTTGCCGCAGCCGCCTCCCGCCTTGGTGTAGTTGGTGACCTCTTCGACGCTGCTGAGCCGGTTTTCGCGCACGGCCCGTTCGATCTCTTTTTGGGTCACCCCGAAGCACTCGCAGACAATTTTCTCCTCTTCGGCCTGGACTGGAGAGCCCTTGTAAAAGGAGATGGCTTTTTCGAGGGCTTCCCGACCCAGAACGGAACAGTGCATTTTTTCATCGGGCAGCCCGCCGAGGTAGTTGGCGATGTCCTGGTTGGTGACCTTGGCGGCTTCTTCAACGGTCATACCCTTTATCATTTCGGTCATGGCCGAGGCCGAAGCTATAGCGCTGGCGCACCCGAAGGTCTTGAACCTGGCCTCCAGAATCTTGCCGTTTTCATCGAGTTTGAAGGTAAACTTGAGCGCATCGCCGCAGGCAATGGAGCCAACCTCGGCAACACCGTCGGGATTTTCGATTTCCCCAACGTTTCGGGGATTGAGGAAATGATCTTTTACTTTATCCGTGTAGTCCCACATTTACAGTTCCTCCCGCTACTGTTTTCCGGTTCGCCATACTATAATGATAAGCGATTTCCGGCAGGCAGCAATATAGAGCAATATCCACTTAATATTTTTATTCGAACTTATCATTATAGCAAAAATTGGCGGGGTGTGAAATATCCAAATGGGATCAGGACACCGTCCCGGCCACCAAACCATAAAAAAAGTGCTTTTTCCCCGGCGTTGGGCCACAAACTAAAACTGCCTCCCGCCCGCAGCAGCCCGACTTTTCTCTTGACAAAACAGGCGGCGCTCATCTAGTTTGCGCGGTGGCTTTCCGTTCTTTTTCAGGCTCTGCGCCTGCAATAATTCCGCAGCACTGACCACTTGTTTATTCCGGATTTCCTTCCGTCGCTTCAGGTTCTTAACCAGGACCTCAAGGTTTCGGGGGGCGCCCTGGTACGGTTCGGCTAAATCAGGCTTTAGGAGGTGAGTGAAATCCTTTCCTTGCCCTTGGACTAACTGAAAGCAAAAAAAAACCAAAACGGAGGTTAAATCGAACATGCCTTACGATGCTACTAAGATGATGGACTGGCAGATTTCGGAAGCCGCGGAAGTTAATATGCCCACTCCATGGGATTTCCAGGAGAAGCTGGGACTGAAAAAAGATGAAATCCTGCCCATGGGCAGGCTGTGCAAGCTCGATTTCATGAAGATCATCGACCGGCTGAAGGACCGCCCCGATGGCAAGTACATCGAAGTAACCGCCATCACTCCGACCCCCCTGGGAGAAGGCAAGAGCACGACCTCCTGCGGTTTGATGGAAGGCCTTGGCATGAGAGGCAAAAATGTGGGCGGCGCCCTGCGGCAGCCCTCCGGCGGCCCGACCATGAACATCAAAGGCACGGCGGCGGGTGGCGGCAATTCGCTTCTCATCCCCATGACCGAGTTTTCGATGGGCCTTACCGGCGACATCAACGACATCATGAACGCCCACAACCTGGGCATGGTGGCCCTTACCGCCCGCATGCAGCACGAAAGAAACTACAATGACGAGCAGCTGGCCCGCCTGACCAAGATGCGGCGGCTCGACATCGATCCCACCCGCGTAGAGATGGGCTGGATCATCGATTTTTGCGCCCAGTCGCTGCGCAACATCATCATCGGTATGGGCGGCAGAACCGACGGCTTCATGATGCAGTCGAAGTTCGGCATCGCGGTAAGCTCGGAAATCATGGCCATTCTCTCGATCGTAAGAGACCTGGCCGATATGAAAAAGCGCCTCAATGAAATCACCGTGGCCTTCGACAAGAGCGGAAAACCTGTGACCACAGGGGATCTGGAAGTCGGAAACGCCATGACCGCTTTCATGAGAAACGCCATCAACCCGACCCTTATGTGCACCGCCGAATACCAGCCTTGCCTGGTTCACGCCGGTCCTTTCGCCAACATCGCGGTGGGGCAGTCCTCGATCATCGCCGACCGCGTCGGCCTCAAGCTCTTCGACTACCACGTAACGGAGAGCGGATTTGCAGCGGACATCGGGTTCGAGAAGTTCTGGAACGTAAAGTGCCGCTACTCGGGTCTCAAGCCTCACGTATCGGTCCTTACGACCACCATTCGCGCCCTGAAGATGCATGGCGGCGGTCCCCGAGTGGTGGCCGGTCTTGCTCTTCCCGAAGCCTACACCAAGGAAGACCTGGGCCTGGTGGAAAAGGGCATCGCCAACATGATCCACCACATCAGCACCATCCGCAAGTCGGGCATCAACCCGGTGGTGTGCATCAACTCCTTCCATACGGACACCAAGGACGAGATCGCCCTGGTAAAGAAGGCCGCGGAAGCCGCGGGCGCCCGCTGCGCCGTATCCCGGCATTGGATGCAGGGCGGCGAAGGCGCGCTTGAATTCGCCGATGCGGTCATCGACGCCTGCGAATCGCCAAGCGAGTTCAAGTTCCTCTACCCGCTGGAAATGAAGCTCAGGGACCGCGTGGCCATGGTCGCCAAGGAAGTCTACGGCGCCGATGGTGTGGCCTGGACGCCCGAAGCCGAAGCCAAGGCCAAGATGCTGGAAGCCGATCCCAAGTACAACGAATACGCCACCATGATGGTCAAGACGCACCTCAGCTTGACCCATGATCCGATATTGAAGGGCGTACCCAAGGGCTGGACGCTGCCGATCCGCGACGTTCTCATCTACTCGGGCTCCAAGTTCCTGTGCCCCTGCGCAGGCACCATCAGCCTGATGCCCGGAACGGCCTCCAATCCGGCGTTCCGCAGAGTGGACGTGGATGCTCAGACCGGCAAGGTTACCGGGTTGTTCTAATGCGGCAGGGTATAGCGCCGGATTACCATTATCGTCCATTTCCATGTGGTTAGTCCGAGCGACATTTTAAAAGGGGGCAGGGCGGAAAAATTTGCCCTGCCCCTCTTTTAGCATTCGCTTCAAGGAGAATAAAAATGTCAATGCTGGATAAAACGTGCTCGGCATTTATCGAGGTGCTGGCGTCGAAGGCGCCGGTCCCTGGAGGGGGCGGGGCGGCCGCCATGGGCGGAGCGATAGGAATGGCCCTTTCCAACATGGTCGGGAACCTGACGGTTGGCAAGAAAAAGTATGCGGATGTCGAAGGGGAAGTGAAGGAACTCATAGCCAAGGGCGACGAGATCATCGTCAAGCTCAAAAGGCTGGTGGACCAGGACGCGGAAGTTTTCGAACCGCTGTCCAAAGCCTACGGGCTCCCCAAGACCACGCCCGAAGAGGCCAAGTATAAAGAAGAAACCATGGAGAATTGCTGCAAGGTGGCTTGCGGAGTGCCCATGGAAATCATGCGCGCGGCTTTCGAGGGAATCAAGGTGCATGCCCGAATGGGCGAGATCGGCACCATGATCGCCATCTCGGATGTGGGCTGCGGGGTAGCGTTTTTGAAGAGCGCTCTTATCGCGGGCAGTCTCAATGTGATCATCAATCTCAACACTATCAAAGACCAGCAATTCCTCTCCGCCACCCGCAAAGAAATGGAAGAGCTGCTCGCAACCGGCTCCAAAATGGCGGATGAGACGCTGGCCCTGGTGTTATCGAAGTTGAAGAAATAAGGAGACTTGCCGATGGCTGAACTTTTAAAGGGAAAACCCGTAGCCGATGCCATGAAGGAAGAATTGCTAAAAAAGGTCGAAGCCTTGAAGGCGAAGGGAATTGCGCCGAAGCTGGGCATCATCCGGGTGGGAAATCGCCCGGACGACCTGTTTTACGAAGGGGGCGCCAAGAAGACTTGCGCGGCTCTTGGCATGGAGTCACAGGTTTTTGAATATCCCGAAAACGTCGAACAGGCTGATTTCGAAAAGGCCGTGATCGCAGTGGGCCAAATGAAAGACGTCCACGGCATCTTGATGTTTTCGCCTCTGCCCAAACACCTGAACGAAAAGAAAATCAGGACTTTGATCCCGGTGGAAAAGGATGTGGATTGTCTGACCGTTGGCGGCGCGGCCAAAGTCTTTACGGACGATCCCACCGGTTTTCCTCCCTGCACTCCCACTGCCTGTATGGATATGATCCATCACTTCGGCATTGTCATCAAGGGCAAGAAATGTGTTGTGGTGGGCCGTTCCCTGGTGGTTGGAAAACCCCTGGCCATGTTGCTGCTTAGAGAGCACGGCACCGTGACGATCTGCCATTCCCGGACCGAGAATCTGCCGGAAGTCTGCCAAAGCGCCGATATTCTGGTGGCCGCCGTTGGAAAAGCCAAGATGATCAAGGGCAATTTCGTAAAGCCGGGGCAAATAGTAATCGATGTGGGCATCAACGCCGACCCCGAAAATCCCGGCAAGTACTGCGGCGATGTGGATTTTGCCGAAGTGGAGCCCGTGGTCCAGAAGATATCTCCGGTTCCCGCCGGCGTAGGCTCTGTTACCACCGTGGTTCTGTGCAAGCATACCATTATGGCCTGCGAAATGCAAAATGCCTGATGCCGTGCGGACGGCAATAAAATCCCTGTTGCGTTTCAAAGTCGGGGCCCTTTGATTTGAAATGCAACAGGGGACATTCCAACTGTCCCCTCTTTTTTCTACCCGGATACCTTCCTCCTTTTCATGTTTCCTGGTTTCACCAACTTGTCACAGGAAGCACATCAAAGCGTCTCAAGCGTAGTGTACTAAAAAGGCTCTATTCGGGGCTTTTCATACCTTCCGGATATCAATCATTTTTGAGCAAAAGAGGAGGAGTACAATGAGACGGTTGAGGAAGACCTGTGTTGCACTGAGCATGGCGGCTTCGCTGCTGCAGCTTCCCGTGGGGTCGGCGGCGTTGGCCGGCACGCCCCCCCAGGATGTGGGCCAGAGCAGGGGGAGTGCACAACAAACGAGCGATGTGACTGCCCAGCCAAACGTTCCGCAAAACCTGGCGAGCTATTTCATCGATCCGGCCGGCGAGAAACAGGTATCGCAAAAACAGCTTATCTCGCTATTGAAAAAGCACATCAAGTACGTATTCGTTATATTCAACGAAAACCATTCGTTCGACCACGAATACGGCACATTTCCGGGCGTAAACGGCATCTACTCGGACGGCAGCAAACCCCGCTCCGCCGCGAATACCCCCGGCTTCAACCAAACCTACACCGACAATGTCAGCGGGGCGACCGTCACGGTCCAGCCGTTCCGGCTCGGTCCGGGCCAGAATTCCAGTGTCATGGACAGCATCGATCACTCCAACACGGGCATGATCGCAAAGTATGACGTGGTAAACGGAGTTCCGCAGATGGACGGATACTCAAAGCGTGAATACCAGAGGTTCGCGGGGGCTTCCGGCACCCCCGCCGCCGCGGCCCAGGAAGAAGGCACGCAGTTTGCCCGCCTGGTGATGTCGCACGTGGACTGCGACACCATTCCGTTTTTCTGGCAGTATGCCAGCCGATTTACAGTATTCGACAATATCTTTGCAACCGAGGACGGCCCCTCCACCCCCAATGCCGTGGCCATGCTCGCCGGGCAGATGGGTCAGACCCAATGGGTAAAGCACCCCTACAGCAATGCCAGTCAATCCGTGAGTTCGGGCGGCCTTACCTACACACTTGCCGGGCCACCGCTCACCGGCGATCCCCAGCCTTTCTGGGGGTCGGGGTTGGACCTGACGCCGGGCAACAACAGCGGAAAGCCTCCTTATGTGCGGCAGCCATTGGGGGCGCGAGGAGCTGAACTGCCGGCTTCGGGCCCCTACTCCGTCTCGGCCAGCCTGACCTTCGCCAGCCTGCCTCTGACATTTCAGGGCAAAAAAGTGGGCGACGTCCTGGCCAAAGACCCGAACTATTCGGAGGATGCCGCCGACATCGAGATGGATATCCCCTACATCCAAAAGTTTGGCTCCCAACCGGTTAACTGGGGTTGGTTCCAGGAAGGCTATGGTCTGGAAGCTACCGATACGGGTGGGGTGGCCTCGCACAATTCCTATGTCAGCCACCACAACGGCGCTCAGTATTTCGGCTACATATCCAATACGCCGGGGATAACCGCCAGCATGCACGGACTTACGGACTTTTTTACGGACATGACCAATAATTCTCTGCCCGCCGGAGGCGTGTTCTATATTCGTGGCGGCTATACCGATCAGAAAGGGAAAACGGCCGTAGTCACCGATTCAAATACCCCGGCCGACGAAATCGCAGCCATTAAGGCCGCAAAGTCGGGTGATGACGACCATCCCAGCTACACCGACCGGCAGTTGAGCGAAGCGATGGCCGCGCGCGTTATAAACGCGGTGGCGTCCAAT
>JARLHP010000005.1 GCA_031292195.1 Syntrophobacteraceae bacterium | reverse complement strand
GGGCCGCCCTCGGAACCGGAAAAGGAGTAGCGGAATTAACCCAGCAGCTTGAGTATCTGCTGGGGCTGGCTGTTGGCCTGGGCGAGCATGGCCATAGCCGACTGCTGCAGGATCTGGTTTTTGGTCATGTCGCTGACCGCCGAAGCCATGTCCACATCTTCGATGGTTGACTCCGAGGAAGTGTAGTTCTGGATACTGGTGGTCAAGTTGCTCATCGTGTATTGGAGTTGGTTCTGCAACCCGCCGACAGAGCCCATGAATGTATTGATGGAGGTAAGGGCTGTGTCCAGAGCGTCCATCGCGGAAGCGGCATTGGCATTACTCGAAAGATCGATGCTGGTCAAACCAAGGCTGGTCGTGTTGGCCGAAGTTAGAGCAACGCCGAACTGGTCGTAGCTTTGATTAGCCGAGCCGACCTGGAAGGTAACCGTAACATTCGAGTTAAGCAGGTTTTGCCCGCCATAGGAGGTCGACTGAGCTATCTGGTCGATTTCAGAGCGAAGATTCTTAAACTCATTATTAAGGGACGACAGGTTGGTGCTTGACTCCTGGCCTGAGGCAGCCTCGGTGGCCAGAGACTTCATCTGCACCAGGATGTTGTTGATCTGGCTGTATCCGCCGTCAGCGGTCTGGAGCAACGACTGGGCCTGGTTGGCGTTCTGGGAGGCAACCGTCATCGAAGCTATGCTCGCCTTGAAAGCGTTGGCGATGGCGTAACCGGCCGGGTCGTCAGCCGCCGAATTGATCCTAAGCCCCGAGGAAAGTTGCTGGAGGTCTTTGGATACGGTGGTGTTCGTTTGGCCCAGGTTATTCTCAATAGTCAGGGCATTCATGTTGGTGTTAACTACAAGAGCCATGGTAAATCCTCCCTGATTTGTTTTCCCACTTCCTTTCGGGAAACCTTAAGAGGTTTAATCCTCAATATACAAAACATCAGCAACCGGATCGAAAAGCGATGTGTCCAAAGTCTTTGATCACGGACGATCTTCGATAGAGGAGCGGGAAAGACTCACCGCCCGCGTAATAATTCCCGCATCGCGTGAGGGCGACAGGCAATCCGAACCATGCCGTCATAACGATGACTGCCCTGCAGGGGCGTATCTTCGTGATCGGAAAATTCAAATTTCATGCCAAACCCCCGTCAATAATTTGACCACCAAGTCTCCATCCCCCGAACTGCCCAACCCTCTTTTCTGTCTGGTCGCTGGAAACCGTCTAGCGCGACAACCGACTTTCGGGATGCTTGGCTAATGGAGAGAGCAAGAGTTATGCCCCGTTGGAGGCACTGATGATTCTTTCACCAAAAAATGGGATGTCGGAGGCCTTTGGATACGGTGTCGTTCCAGAATAGCAGTAACGTCGCCGCTGCGGTTCCGTTAAGTAAAAGGCAATCGGGCATAAACGGGCCGTACGAACCTGCGACCGCATTTTCGCCCTAATGGTTCAGCGAATCGTGGGGGGGGGGACGCTTCGATTCCGACCGATCTCTGCGCCTGGTAGGCAAAAATTTCCGCATCGTGTGAGGGTAACAGGCAATTCAAACCATGCGGCATGGCAACCGGCGATATGGTCCGGACAGGAGTTGCTTGCGTCATGATGATGACGGCCTTCCAGCGGGGGGGATCTTGGCGGGTCGGAATTCCAACTTTCATACCGAACCCACGCCAAAAGATTTAAGGATCAAGTCTCCCACCCCCCGAGCCGGCTGAACCGGCCTTTCGTTATCCCGTTATAAATCGTTTCGCGTGACAACCGGCTCTCAGGGTGGTGACTATGGGCCACGGCAAAGGTTATGCCCCGTTACCGGCAACTATTAAAAAATGGGGATGGACGAAAGCGCGCAGGGGTAAATTCCGATTTTCGCCGTCAATCTGAAGGGAAGGAGTTTATAGACTTCCGAGGGGCTCTTGGTGGAAACATTAAAAGCAAAAGGGCGGCCCACATGGGCCGCCCTCCGAACCGGGAAAGCAGTTGGCAATTACCCGAGCAGCTTGAGTATCTGCTGGGGCTGACTGTTGGCCTGCGCCAGCATCGACATGGCCGACTGCTGCAGGATCTGGTTTTTGGTCATGTCGCTTACCGCCGAAGCCATGTCCACATCTTCGATGGTTGACTCCGAAGAGGTGTAGTTCTGGATACTGGTGGTAAGATTGCTCATGGTGTACTGGAGTTGGTTCTGCAACCCGCCGACGTTGCCCATGAATGTATTGATGGAGGTAAGGGCAGTGTCCAGAGCGTCCATAGCGGCAGCGGCATTGGCATTAGTCGAAAGGTTGATGCTGGTCAAACCAAGGCTGGTCGTGTTGGCCGAAGTTAGAGAAACGCCGAACTGGTCGTAGCTTTGATTAGCCGAGCCGACCTGGAAGGTAACCGTAACATCCGAGTTGAGCAGGTTTTGCCCGCCATAGGAGGTCGACTGTGATATCTGGTCGATTTCAGAGCTCAGATTCTTAAACTCATTATTAAGGGACGACAGGTTAGTGGTTGACTCCTGGCCCGAGGCGGCCTCGGTGGCCAGAGACTTCATCTGCACCAGGATGTTGTTGACCTGGCTGTAAGCGCCGTCGGCTGTCTGGAGCAACGACTGGGCCTGAGCCGCGTTCTGGGAGGCCACGTTCATCGAGGCTATACTCGCCTTGAACGAGTTGGCGATGGCGTGACCGGCCGGGTCGTCGGCCGCCGAATTGATCCTGAGACCCGAGGAAAGTTGCATCAGATCCTTGGATACTGTGCTGTTCGTTTGGCCCAACGTATTTTCAATCGTCAGGGCGTTCATATTCGTGTTGACTACAAGAGCCATGGTAAATCCTCCTTGAAGTATTTTGTAACATCCTTGTCGTGTGTTTTTCTACGGGTCCTCTCCGTAGTTCCAAATTGCCTTGACCATTAGATCGAAATTCCGGACGGGAAACTTTAAAACTTTCGATGGGGGATTAAAAAAAAATCCACCACCCGGGATGAAGTGACGTGCGCCCGGTTAAGGGATAGTTTCCTAAGAGCTTAGGGCGGAGGCGGCTGGCAATGTTGAGTTAAGCGACTCAACTGGAATCGGTGCTGCCCTTTTAGAGCAATGATCGTGATCCCGGAGGGATCAAAGCCATTAGCCGGGGGTTGAGGCCGTGAGGCCGATACCCCCGGAAAGGAACGTGAAAGAATACGACGACCCCGTAAGGGGTCGCAGATCACAGACCCCGTGAGGGGTCGAAGAGCATCCCCACGATCGTAGGGACCGAACCGCCACACAATTCGCAATACGGTTTTTCGTCCCGAAGATTAGATGATAATGGAAACTGAGATAGCATGGGGGTGAGACGCTCTCCCGCTCTTTTCATCTCTTTTTATTTGGTTCGATCTTGAACGCGCTGAGGCCCGGACCCTCTTGCCTTCGCACGGACAATGCCTGCCCATGCCACCCGCCAATTCCTCATGACCTTCGCAATTGGTATTAGAGCATGCCGGAATGACGAGCTTGACCATACCGCCGTAGCGTCAACCTTCCAGGCCTCTTTCCCAACCCCACGTAAGAGAAGAAGCGTTCCATAACAGGCTCTTAAACGGCCATCGCCCCACGGAAACACTGAAAACAACCAAAAGTCCGTGGTTTGGGCCTGGCAATCCCGGCCGAGGCGGCACGCCTCCCCGGTCGAGGCGGCACGCCTCCGTAACCCAAAAACCATATCCCCGACATGTAATCGGCAAGGTGCTTCGGGTAATGTCACCGAAATATTTCCGGAGGCGACAAAATTGAAAACCGTTTTCAGGAGGGAAACAAATTGGAGAACTTCAGTCTCAACACCGCTCTTCTAAAAGACATTCTGCAAAGCGCAAAGCCCCTGGGCCACAACGAAAAGCCGGACAATCTCAATCTCGGGTTTGGCTTTCTCTACTACGGCCTGGTAAGAGCGCTAAGACCCCAACATCTTCTGGTCATAGGCTCGGGATTTGGTTTCAGCGTGGTGTGCTTTGCGCTGGGCCTCAAGGACAACGGGGCCGGAATGCTCACATTCGTCGACCCGTCCTATTCGCTGGCAAAAAACGGACCCTTCAGGACTATCGGCGGCAAAGACAAATGGAGCGAGCCTCTCAGAGTGCAGGAGCACTTTAAACAGTTCGGCGTGGCAGACATGGTGACTCATTACAAATTGAGGTCGGACCAGTTCTTTACATCCTTCAAGGCCCTCGGACTTCCCAAAATCGATATAGCATTTATCGACGGCAACCACTCCTATGAAAATGTGAAAAGCGACTTTCTCAGTACTCTGGAACACGTACATAAGAATTCCTATATCCTTCTCCATGATTCCAACATCTACGTGAGGGAATTCATCGGACACGCCGGCGTGAAGAAATGGCTGAAAGTCATCAGAAAGGAAAAGGAATCTTTCGAAATAATAGATTTTCCTTTCTCCTCCGGAATGGCGCTCGTGCACGTTCTTAAGGATAACGTCCAACGGGGTGCGGAGCAGCAGTGATTCTAATAATCATCGTATCGGCCTTTGCAGTCCTTTTCGCCTCCCTTTATCTTTTCTGGCGTCACGTCTGGTTTTTTCGCAATCCCCACCGCATTATTCCTCCGGAAGGAAGCGGCATACTCAGTCCTGCCGACGGCACGGTCGTCTATGTAAGACAGATGATGCCGCGCGAAAGCGTGATCAACATCAAACGGGGGATGGAAGCCACCTTGAACGACATCACAAGGGAAGACTTTAATCGTCCTAAAATCCTCATCGGGATATTCATGAGCCCTTTCAACGTACACTACAACCGCATGCCCGTTTCGGGAAAAATAAGTTTCATTCACCACCATCCTGCCCTCACTCATAACCTGTGCATGTTTTCCATGCACCTTCGCACCATTCTAAAACGCGCCCCTTTCTACAGAAACAGCCCGCACATTGTCGTAAATGAAAGAACGGTGACTAAAATCGAGGGGGAATACCGGGGCAGGCAGCTCTCCTGCTACGTGGTCCAGATCGCGGCAAGAAGCGTCGACGGCATAGACGTATTCCTGGACGAAGGCGCCGGGGCACGCGCCGGAGAGCTCTTCGGGATGATCCGCATCGGCTCCCAGGTAGACCTGGTGGTTACGCCCCTGGAAGGAATGAACATCAAGGTTTGTCCGGGCCAAAGGGTCAAGGCCGGGCAGACCGTTTTGATCGAATGAAAACGAGGAAAACAAATGAAGATTGATTTACACGTCCATTCCAAATATTCAGTCCGCCCTTCGCAATGGGTCCTCCAGAAGCTGGGCTGTCCGGAGTGTTTCACCGAACCGGCGGAAGTCTACAGGATCGCCCGGCGCAAGGGGATGGATCTGGTAACGATAACAGATCACAATAACATTTCGGGCAGCGCGGAGATCGCCCACCTGCCCGGCGCCTTCATAAGCGAGGAAGTCACGACCTACTTTCCGGATGACGGATGCAAGGCCCATGTTCTGGTCTATGACATAAACGACGCCATTCACCGCGAGATTCAAAAGGTCCGGGAGAACATCTATGAGCTTGTCGGGTACCTGAGGGGCGCAGGCATCGTCCATGTGCTCGCCCATCCGCTCTATTCGGTAAACGACAAACTGAGTATAGAGCATTTCGAAAAATTTCTGCTGCTCTTCGAGACCTTTGAACTAAACGGCGCCCGGGATGATTTCCAGAACCGGGCCATAACGCTCATTCTCGAAAATCTCACCCCCCAGATCATCGATACGCTGGCTGAAAAGCATGGCATGGAGCCACTTTTTCAAAACGCATGGACAAAGGGGTTGACCGGGGGCTCCGACGACCACAGCTCTTTGAACATAGCCCGCCGGTATACCACGGTCAGGGACGCGCGCAACCTCGGGGAGTTCTTCCAGGGGATGACAGACAAGCACAGCTCTCCTATGGGCGAGGGTTCCACTCCCTGCGTGATGTCGCACAACCTCTACGGGATCGCTTACAATTATTATAAGAGGAAGCTCAACCTGCAGGGCGACGTCAACAAAGACCCCGTCCTGCGTTTTCTGGACCGCTGCCTGCAGGCCGACTCGGAGCCGGATGACACATTGGTCGAAAGGCTCATTTACTCGTGGAGGAAACGCAAATCTCCCAAACGGCAGGCGGGAACCGGCATAGCGGAGCTTTTGCGCTTCGAGGCCCGCAAGCTCCTGGAGGGCAACCCCGACCTCATGAACGGCGCCGAGGACTCCAGCCCGGCAAACAGGGCGGACAAGTGGTTCGGCTTCGTTAACAAGGTGTCCAACAAGGTCCTTCTCCATTTCTGGGATTCTTTGCTAAGCAACCTCTCGGGGGCCCACTTCTTCAACATGTTCCAATCTGTGGGCTCGGCCGGGGCGGCCTACACCATGCTGGCGCCCTACTTCGTAACCTTTACCGTCTTTTCCAGAGATCGGCGTTTCAGCACCGCCGCCATGGAACACTTCTCGGTAATAGAAGCGAGCGACCCGGGAAATGGCGAACAGGCAAAAATCGTCCACTTCACCGACACTTTCAATGAAATCAACGGCGTCGCCCTGAGTCTGAAAAACCAGCTCGAACTGGCTCGAAAATCGGGCAAGGACCTTACCGTGGTCACCTGCGATTCTCAGACACAACACCCCATGGAAGGTCTTACGAATTTCTCCCCTATCGGCGTCTATGAACTCCCCGAGTATCCCGAACAAAAAGTCTTTCTTCCCCCATTTCTGGAAATGCTCGATTATTGTTACAAAGAAGAGTTCAGTCAAATTCACGTCACCACTCCCGGCCCGCTGGGCCTGGCCGGACTGGCCCTGGCAAGGATTATGAAAATACCGGTAAGCGGCGCCTACCACACCGCCATTCCGCAGTACGCCCACATCCTGACCGGGGACAACACCATAGAAGAGCTTGTCTGGAAATACACCACCTGGTTCTATGACCAGATGGACCTCATCCTGGTCCCCTCCGAGAGCACCGGACGCGAACTCATCGAAAGAGGAATAGAGCCCGGGAAAATCCGCTTGTTTCCAAGGGGAGTCGATACCGTCAAGTTCCATCCTTCCAGGCGCGACGTCGGGTTCCTCAAGGAGCGGTTCAACGCCTCGGATGGTCTTAAAATCCTGTATGTGGGCAGAATATCCAAGGAGAAAAATCTCCATCTTCTGGCCGAGGCGTTCAAACGGTTGGCGCAAAGCCGCGGGGACGTCGAACTGATCCTGGTGGGCGACGGACCTTTCCAGGATGAACTAAAAGCACTGCTGGCGGGGACGCCCTCCATATTCACAGGCTACCGGGAAGGAGAAGAACTGACGACCATCTATGCCAGCTGCGATATTTTCGCTTTCCCCAGCGCCACGGACACATTCGGCAACGTGGTGCTGGAGGCCCAGGCCTCGGGATTGCCCGTTATCGTCACCGATTCGGGAGGACCGCAGGAGAATTTGCTCCCCGAAAAGACTGGCCGGATCGTACGGGCGGGAGACACCGAAGCACTGGTTGAGGCATTGGAGTTTTTGCTTTCAGACCGCGGCCGGCTAAAAGAAATGGGGAAAGCCGCTCGACATTACGTGGAAGACCGTTCCTGCGAATACGCTTTCGATCAAACCTGGCAAATCTACCAAAAAATTGCCGGCGGGTTCGCAGCCGAAACACGAAGCCACGCACCCGATCACAGCAAAAAGGCCGCATAAAGAAAAAGGCCAAAGTCCAAGGGACTAAATGCGCCGGCCCGCAACCGGGTGCGCATATTTGCAAGGCTCACCCAAAGGAGGACTCGGAGCTTTTTCACCAAAAAGAAACCCGCTCGACATACTCATGGAACGAAGGTCTGTTTTAATGTCCCCATAAAGTCCGCATCACAGGAAGGGGCGAAAGATCTTTCAGGCATCCGATGGCCTTTCCCCTCCATAGCGCCGAAATTTCCATGCGCCTCTTCCTCCCTCCCTCACACTGCGCGGCCATCACCCATTTTCGGTGGCGCACTCACACTGCGCCGTTTCAATTCCCTCGCTCTGAGGAGGCCCGACATCAGGCGTCACACTGTGGACTTCGGGCTTTTGACTTTCCAGCTCGGACCGCCTTATCTGCCGGCATCCGAGCCCGAAGATGAAAAACCACAGGAGCAGAGTGAACGCCGTACAGAGGACGGAAAGCACCGGGATGAGCCATCCGCGCGTCTGGACGATAAGGGTGTGGAGGCCGTCAAGGGCCTTATGGACGTCTGCCGGCATGGCGGGCGCGGACGCGCCCAGGGCGGAAACCCATTGGTGCGACGCATCGATGAGCCCGCTCGCCATATAGAATATGACCACCGTAAAAACCAGGTTGAAGAGCACACACAGAGCCAGAGACTGGATGGCCCAGGCTGTTTTGATTTTCATTGCCGCCCCGCCGACTCCTTTGCCTTCCCGCGGTTAAGACGCCGCAGCAACTGCTCGGAAGTAACGAGCACCTTGTTCTCCAGGTCCTTTCCTATACAACCCTTGCGAACCAGCATCTCGAATTTTTCCCGGTCGATTGCAAAAGCGCTTTCAGCCGCTCTTTGAATCACGTCCAATTCCAGGTCGACGTACCTTGCCCCGTAGGGGTAGAGTTCCGTCGGGGTATTGATGTTGTAGTAGTCGCCTATACCCAGATTCTGTTTCGAATAATAGCTGTGTTTGACACACCAGTCGCCTTCCCGGATTTCGGTGAGGCAGTAGTCGCCCTGCTGAATCGGCAGGTCGAGGCCGTCGTAGCGACCTGTGGAAAATTCACGTCGGAACACCACCCTTTTGGGCGTGGCGGACTGAAGCACACCCAGCCTGGGGCGCATGGGCCTGCCCGATGGTCTTATATGTTCCAGCCTGACCTGCCCCCCTTCCACCAGGGGACCCAGGATCGCCTTCCTGAAAAGCATATTCTCCAGGGCACACCGGTCATCGGGGCGCCTGTAAAATTCGGCTTCGGCCGCTTCGAGCTGTTCCGGTGCTATTATCTTCAGCCGGTGATGGTTTCTAAGGGTGGGGACAACCGCCGATCTGAAGGCGTCTAGTTTTTCCTTGGCGCCTCCGGGCAACTCCAGATTTGCGACCACCAGGGGCTCACTGTCATCGCTGGGCAGTATACTGACGATTACGGCATCCAGGAGCAACTCCTGCAGACGGACCAGCAGCTTGCAGACATGGTCGGCTTCTCCCCTTGCCTCGATTCCCTGCAGGTCGTCCCTGTCGCGAACCAGGATTTCATAGGGCAGTTGATCCGGCAGTTCCTCGCAAAATCGCTCCCTCATCTTTTCCGAAGGCTGGACCACCTGGAACCCGGAATCAAGCGCCAGCTTCGTAAGCGCCGTACTGTAAATTCCCCGGATCTTGATGCGGGGCGACATCGCCTATCTCCCTTCGCTTGAAGCGTCAAAACAGCCGTAAGAATTATCCCCTGAAAAATCCCGTCCCGTCAATGCAAATCGGGTTCCCTCCCCTTTTAAATAAGGCGTGCTAAAGGCAATTGAAAGGCGCGAGTAATGGCTTTTTGACCTCATCCTCTTCGCCTGGCACGCCCCTTGCCATATTACAGGCAAGAGCTGATGAAAGTTGGAATTTTGACGGACAATCATGGCAATCCGCTTTTCAGAAAGCCAATAGTCCAACCGTTGTCCGAAGCCGCGGGAAGGCCGGGAAAATTCCCTGCCGAAAGGGAATTGAAAAATGGATAACATGCTTGGGAGGCCGCGACTTTCTCTTTGCATGATTGTAAAAAATGAAATCGATTGCCTCCAGCGCTGCATTGATTCCGTCAAAGATATCGTTGACGAAATGGTCATCGTGGATACCGGCTCGACGGACGGCACGCTGGAACTGGTGAAAAAGTGTGCGTCCAGGATGACACAGATTGCCTGGACCGATGATTTTTCCCATGCCCGTAACATATCGCTCGATATGGCCACCGGCGACTGGATTCTTTCCATGGATGCTGACAGCTGTCTCAACGAGCAATCCCGCTCCGACCTGTTGCACCCAATCAGGACGCCGGACATGCTGGCTTGCCACCTGGTGATGCGCAACCACTATGAGGGGGGCGACTGTGAAACCTTCCTGTGCACACCGCTTTTCAGACGCATGGACGCCGTCAGGTACTCCGGAAAAGTCCACGAGCAGGTTACGCCGGCTCTGCAGGGCATCATGAAGTCCGATCCGAAGTGGCGCTGTGCCACCCTCCCGCACGTAATTATCGAGCACTACGGATATCTGCGGCAGCGAACAAAACTAAACAAACGCGCCAGAAATATCGCTTTGCTGACAAAGGCCGTGGAGGCCGATCCCGCGGATATCTTCAGAAGGTTCAAGCTTGCCCAGGCGCTGGGAGCAGAAACGGAGACCGGCTATAGCCATCTGGCTATTGCCCTGGAAGCGCTTTTTCTTCTCCGCCCCCGGCAGATTCAGGAGCAGGCGTTCGCCCATGAGTTGATGGCAACCGGAGCCTTGAGGCTCGCCGGAAGAAATGAACCGAAAAAAGCCATCGAGGTCTGCTCCGTGGCCGAATCTTTATTTGGCAGGCACCCGGTGACCTCTTTTGTAAGAGCGCTTTCATTCTATCTGTCCCGGGACAGGGACAAATCCCTTGGAAGCGCCAACGAGGCACTTTCCATGGCATGGCCGCCCGGCAGCTTCGTTTGCAACCCCAATTGGCTAAGAGAGGACCTGTACCTTCTGATTTCACGGATACGACAGGAAAGGGGGGAGCCTTCCCGGGCAATCGACACCCTGAGGATGGCGGTCGCCGAGTTTCCCGACTCCCGACGGGTGGTTCACGCGCTGATGCGAACCGGGCTCGAGGCAAAAATGCCGTTGGTAGCGCTAAATGAAGGCGCAAGATGGCTGAACGCCAATGGAATGGACGCGGAGTGCCTCCTTTTATGCGCTGACGCCGCGGAAATGCACGGAGACGCGTCCAGCGCCGCCAGGTGGCGTTCGCTGGCCGGTTGAGTTAAAGCTGCATTGACAAGGCGAAGGTCAAAAGTTGGGGGGACATGAGCCGGGTAACATGAAGGACTGTGGTGGGCTTTTATGGTTGCCTCTGGCTTTAAAAGAAAATCTACCACGGAGGCACAGAGATTGACTCTTTTTTGCCCGGCCGGGAGACGACGGCCGGCCAAAAGGGCTTCGCCTTCGGCATATAGTACTATCCCCCGCAAAGTCCGCCCTTCAGGCG
>JARLHP010000269.1 GCA_031292195.1 Syntrophobacteraceae bacterium | reverse complement strand
GGGGTTGTTGTTGCAGGTGCCGTTGACATGTCGGACACCTTTGAGTCGGACAGATCAGCCAGGCTTATCCTGGCGTACCAGAGGCACGGAGGCACAGAGGGGTTTCTTTTTTGACCGGCCGGGAGACGGCGGCCGGTCAAAAGACCTGGGCCTTCGGCTGCCACATGGTCAATCCTTCTTTTGAATTTATTTTGATGAGAACCACGGCTGCTCCGCCCTTCTGGAGCTGATTTTGCCCGGCCGCCGTCTCCCGGCCGGGCAAAAAAATTCCCCTCTGTGTGCCTCTGTGCCCCTGTGCCTCTGTGGTCGATTTTTCAATTACTCCAGGCGGCTTTGCCCCCCTCGCTGCGGTTGGGTCTAGCAAATATAGTAGGCCAGTGAAACCCGGTAGATTGTGTGAACCACGGCCGCTCCGCCCTTCTGGAGCTGATTTTGCCCGGCCGCCGTCTCCCGGCCGGGCAAAAAATAGTCCCCTCTGTGCCTCTGTGCCTCTGTGGTGGATTTTTCTATTACTCCAGCCGGGAAATTACTCCGTACGGGCAAAAAAGTCCCTTCTGTGCTTCTGTGTCTCTGTGGTGGATTTCCCCCCCTCTCCGTTTGGATCACTAACAAAAATAGTAGGCCGACGCACCGTGAAATCCGACACCAGCCCTTAATACACGGGCCTTCACATAGTATCTCAAGGCGTCCAGCAAGCTCTGGGCAGGATTTTCCGGAAGGACCGCACAAGCGCCAACCGAACCGAAGTCAACCAGTTTGCGGGGCATCCGGTTGCGCATCAACGCGATATTGCTAAAATTGCACGGATGAATCTCCTGCAGCCCTCGCACCTGTCCAGCGGAACCGATATAGATGAGAAGAGGCGCATCGCGCTTCATTGTGAGCGGTCTGGCCCAGGCCGCGATGTCCTCGACGCTGTCGACCTTCCTGCGGAGCAGTTCATGGGGAACCGAGACCGGCCCAATCGGGTCCGCCCAATCTCCAGGCTGCCCCGCAAACGCCTTAACCACCGGGTCCGATACCGTAGGGTCCCTATATCCAAATTCGCTGGAATTTATGATGATTTGCCCTCTATATTGGGGTATGGACATCGCCATGGCGCTTGATGCCCGAACGTCGGCTTCACCGGGTTGCGGATTTCCATTCGGGCGGTTGTGGACCATATAGACGGCCGTAGCGCCAAGTGTTCGAATGCGTTCCGCAAGGTGTTCCACATATTGGTCGAAATCAACACGGGCTTTCAAATATCCGGGAGGCGGGCAGGCCACTTTTTCGTGATCCACTATATGGGTGCGCCTGACATAGACATAGCGAATTTCCTCATAGTCCGGATTTGCACACCCCGTGGCGAACACCGCGAGATCGGCATGGCTACCGATCCTGAGCCCGGTCATGGGAACCGTTTGTTTTTCGATCTGCTGGAATTGTCTGCCGATTGTCGAATCGGCCACGTCCATTGCCGATGTGGGCTTTAACCTGCCGGGTCTATGGTTTCGGCAACGTTGTCGTCGATACTCTCTTTGGGGCTCCCGGCAATTTCGGGCAGCCACGTTTTGAGGCCCCCCCCCCGCCTCATCGCCCGCATCCGATGCATCCCCTGCCAACGGGGATTTCACCTGGTCGCGTGAGAATACCGTATAGATGTAATCCCCGTTCCCGTAATCGAATATAACCCCGTCGTTACCCCGCGTCTTCGCCTCTTCTATGGCGGCGCCCATTGTGAGGCAATCCTCGGACCCAAGCTCCACTGGATTTTCTATCCTCAAAAATGCCGGGATAACCGCCGAGTGTTTGCCGGCCACCCTTGCGGCCGCCGTCGGGTCGCTCCTGAACCATATCGCACCACGTTCGGCAGGTCGGAAAATATCAAAATCGCTATCCGAATTGGTGCCATGATAAACCATGCGGGGAACGCCGCGGACTCCGCCGGGATTTTGAAAATAATCGGCCTCTCCTTCCTTGAAAACCACCGTGCTCTTCCCGAACCATTCTTTAAATTCCGGGGTTTCAGTCAGCTCGGCATTCTCACCCCGGCGCTGTCCAGGCGCCGCTCTCCCCTTGTGGGCCCCGGGCCTCCCATAACGATCTTCGGCGTTCAAACCTGCTTTTCGGTCCGAATCGGAGTTGATAACTTCGGAGACGGACCCACCCATGCTCACGAGTTTTTTTGCAACACCAGGCACAACTTTCATAGTTTCATTCCGGTGCAACTCCAACGCAGCCCTCTAGAAGCGGTTACAGGTTGTTAGCCCTGGAGGCCGGCCCCGCGCCATGGCGCCTTCCGCGTTCACGATAACCGTTGCCGGGAAGAGTGCTTGCACGGCATCTCTTCCGAGGGGCAGCGGGATGGGAAACCACAACTCATAGTGCTTAATTAAAACTGCTTTTTATATAACGTTTCATAAACATATTAACATGAGCGTCCACACCTTTTTTCTTTCTCTATGCCTCATGACGCAGCACAGATGGATCGGGCGGTGATAAAATATTTATATCGTTATCACAAGATGTTCCATCCCGATGGAGCGCGACTAATAGCTGCGGTGAAGGCAGATCAAGGCGATGCTTCCCCCACTGCGTTCCATCCATCCCGCGCCCCCCAATCGGGTCGAGCAACCTCCGGGAGGGGGCAAAAGGACTCCGCCTCCCACCAATTTGGGGACCAGCATGGCAACCGACAACCCTGCGGCACAAGGGGACCAGTTCCTGATAAATAGTTTTAAACCATGGAGCAACCCGGCGCCCTGTATGCCACAAGGCCATATCTTGCGAGTATGGGCGGTCATCGTGCGAGGCGACTTGCCCCCCCCCCGGCCGAAACGATCCCGGCACCCGGGAAAAGGGGCGGCGCCCGGTCAAATTTTTCGCCTGCGAACCCAAGCACACCAGTCGAGCGCACTCTACATCCAACCTGTGGGCGAAAACCGAAACACAATTTCCCGATCATTTGAGAGCTGGCAGATCATTGGAAATGATTATAGAGAATAGAACATGACTTGTAAAGTATTTTTATTTAAGCGCTTCTCGCAGCCAAGAGGCCCCCCTTTCCCCCTATTTTCCCCCCCAAGGGACAAGAAGATGGCGCCGGCAGTACCTTGACCCAATCTACATATTTCTACCATCCCGGTTTTAAAACAAATCCATACAAAAACATTTACACCACGACAGGAATCGATCATACTGAAGGAGCTGCCGGATTTACAGCAGAGGGCCACAGTCACTACTGCAGTATAGATTACTACCTTTGGAAGTCGGGTTTTTTGCCGGCCTGAAGGAGTTCCTTTCCAATATTGCGCCTCAGGCAAATCCCGGCATATTCGCTGACCCCGAGAGTGTCGGCCATCTCCCTGGCATTTCTTTTTACGGTCCTAATCCTGGCAGGACTGGTGTTTTTGCAGCGGCGCACCCCCTACTTCGTGGAGTGATCAAGTGAGGTCGAAAAAGCAAACAGGGCCGGGCCTGAGCATGTTGCGCATTGCCATGCAGGCATTGGGATTACTTCTAGTCATTCCCACACTGGTGATCCTTTATCTTTTCAAAGACAATCTTGACTCCCAAAAGATCGAGGTCCTGCTGTTTGCCTTGATGGCCGGCATCCTGGGCTTTTTTCTTCTCTGGCGAATTTTGTGGGGCTTCAAAAAGGTTCTGCGAGGCCTTGAAAAGGTATCTACCGGTGACGCCGAAGATATCAACGCGGAAGGGGAAGTCTCGCATCTCAGGGAGATGGCTTCCATCATAAACGCCCTGAACCGTCTGACCGTGGAATTTCGCGAGAATGGTGCTCAGCTTGAAAAGCTGATTCAGCAGTTCGCCACGCTGGCCGAAATTACAGACATCACCGCTCATGTTCCCGACATCAATGAACTACTGCGTCTGGTGCTCCGAAAGGCAATGGCGTCCACCCACGCCCGAATCGGTTCCATTGGTCTGGTTCAGGAAGACGGCATCGGATTGGACCTGGTGGCCTGCGAGGGGTGGACTCCGGGGTTCGGGGAGCCCATTGCAGCGGCCGGAGACATGACCGGAAAGGTGGTTGAGACCGGTATCCCCCTGTTGGTCGAAGACGTCGAAAAATGTTCCTTCACCAAGGACCGCAGCGGCCCGGACCGTTATTCCACGAACTCCTTCCTGATCATGCCCCTTAGAACCAAGATGGCCACAATCGGCGTACTGTCGTTGAGTGACAAGGCTACGGGCGGAACCTTTCACGGCCAGGACCAGCAATTCCTGGCGGTTCTCCTGGGGCAGATGGGCTATGCGGTGGAAAATGCCCGGCTACTCAAACAGGCTCGCGATGCGGCCAGTAATCTGAGCAAAACCGTTCAGATCCAGGAATCAAAACTTGAGGAGGCACAACTAAAGATTCACCAAAGCGAGAAGCTTTCTGCTCTGGGGCAACTGGCAGGAGGCGTGGCCCATGATTTCAACAATCTTCTCCAGGCTATCCTCGGCTATGCCATGCTGTCGATATCCAGGTGCGATCACGACCCGACCCTGGCATACAATCTCCACCAGGTTCGTATGGCCGCCGAAAAAGCTGCCAGTCTGGCTTCCCAGTTACTGGCTTTCGGCCGCAGGCAAATGCTCAAACCCAAAAATCTGGATCTGAACCGTGTGATCGAAGAACTGCTGAAGATGGTCGAACGTGTTATTGGCGAGCATATAAACCTCCGGGTCATAGCCGGCAGCAATGGCATTGTGCGGGCCGACCCGCAACAAATCGAACAGGTTTTGATGAATCTATGTGTCAATGCCCGGGACGCCATGCCCGATGGAGGCGACATAATAATTGAAACCAGGGATGTCCAGGTTGGCCCATCCGGACACGACACATTCACCGCCGTCGCTCCAGGCCATTATGTTCTCATGAGCGTAAAGGACAACGGCTCCGGCATGGACAAGGAAATGCTCAAACGCGTATTCGAGCCGTTTTTCACTACAAAAGAGGTTGGTAAAGGCACCGGCCTCGGGCTGTCCACCGTCTACGGCATTGTCAGCCAGCATAACGGCCACGTGGACGTGAAAAGCGAACCCGGTAGAGGAACTGAATTCAGGATTCTTTTGCCGATCAGCGAGGATCCGTCCATGGAAGTTGCGGAGGAAAAAGACGGGCAAAAAGGTGGATCATCCCGAGGGTTCGAGACGGTGCTGATCGCTGAGGACGATAACATGGTGCGGGACCTCTCGGCGGAGATCCTCCGGGAAGCCGGCTATGAAGTTCTCGGTTCAAAAGACGGCGAGGAAGCCATCGAAATGTTTGAGTCCAATATGGAAAAAATAGCGTTGCTGCTGGTCGATGCCATAATGCCGAAGAAAAGTGGGCGTGAAGTCTATGAACGTGTGCGCTCGTTAAAGCCCGGATTGCCGGTGCTGTTGTTCACAGGTTACAGCACTTCCGAGATTTTCGATCTTCCCTCCGATGACGGCAAGGTAAAAATCATCCACAAACCGGTCAGCCCGGACACCCTGCTAAGTGAAGTGCGCAACGCCATCAACGCCCATGACCCTCATTTCCTGGAACCTGGCGCTTGAGCCTGGAGACGCCCAAAACCTCCCCCCTTTTGCTGTTCGCAAGAACCGGCCCGCGAGGTGCGTCATCATCAGGGCTCGTTCTCTTGGCTTTCGGACGGTGGATTTTCTGGAATGCATCAGAAAAAAAGCCTCCCGACCGCTTTCCCGCAAAATCATGCCTATTATAATGTGGGTTTCGAGTTCGTCGGCAAATGGCTCTTCTTCAGCCATGCTGAATATAGAAATTCCTTGACCTTTTGTCTCAGTTCCAATAAACGGGACTGCATCTCTAAAATCGAATGCGAGGGGTGGTGCGTTATGCCGAAAAAGGATATGGAAGGCGACCAGATGATGGATGATTTCGAAGATGATTCCGGGCTCGAGTTCGAACAAACCGACGAACTCGATTTCGCCGGCGAAGAAGACCTGCTGCTCGAAGAAACCGATGAAGACGAGGAGTTGGTTCCATCGGTGCTCTACAAAGGGATCTCCAGGCCGAAAACCGATGAGGACTGGCGACAGCTTTTGATGGAGGCAAGCAGGGAAGGCGTGCCGGAATACAATATCGCCGACGCCTACAAGGAAGGCGCACTGCTGCTGCACCCCGCCTTCGGCCTGGGAGTGGTCGCCAAACTTATTTCATCCCGAAAAATCGAAGTGATATTCGAAAACAGCAAAAAGCTGATGGCGATGAACGTTGCCCCTCCGAGCCAGGCCGCTTAACACCCAGTGAGCAGGCGAGCAGGCGCCGGCGTGCGGGGAGGAATTGTTTTTGGCTCCAACCCGTCTGCCCATTCACCTGCCTGCCCAGTCAAACGGTTACCCACGTGCAAGGGCGGGCGCCAGCCGAGCTTTCACCTCTTCGAGCAAAAACCCGTAGACCGGCTCGAAACCCGCGGTGACGTTTCCACTGAAAAGGTAGTTGTCCTCGCCGTTAAAGTCGCTGATCGATCCGCCGGCCTCCGTTACCAGCAGAGCACCGGCGGCTATGTCCCAGGCTTTGAGCCCGATTTCCCAGAAGCCGTCCACCCGTCCGGCGGCCAGGCAGGCCAGGTCGAGCGCCGCGGCGCCCGCCCGCCTGACTCCGCTCACCCGCAGGGCTATCGATTTAAAGGATGCCAGGTAGGGGTCCATGTGCTCCTGTACCCTGAAGGGAAACCCGGTTGCAACCAGGGCCCGGTCGAGTTCCACCCGGGGGCGCGGCGCGATCCTCGATCCGTTCAGCCATGCCCCCCTTCCCTTTTGGGCGGAGAAAAGCTCTTTTCTAACGGGGTCCAGCACGTAGCCCGCCACCGGTTTTTGGTCCAGGCAGAGCGCAATGGAAACGGCAACGAACGGAAAGCCGTGGATAAAGTTGGTAGTGCCGTCCAGCGGGTCGATCACCCAGGTGTAGCCGGACTGCAAGCCTTCGTTGGCCGTTTCTTCGGCCATGATGTGGTGATCGGGAAAATTTTTCCGGATGGCGTCGGTGATTAAATTCTCACACCTTTTGTCTATTTCAGTCACGTAATCCGAAGGCCCCTTCGTGCTGACCATGGAACCGGCCACCTGCCCGATGTGGCCCCGGATAAGATCGCCCGCTTCGAAAATCACCTTCTCAATTACCGACCCGATTTTATCGATCATGTTATTTTCCTTTTCTCCACCGCTTGCGCCGGGGACCGAAATTGAGTACAAACCGGAGAACGACACGGCGCGAAAAGAGTTTTTGGCGCCTCGTCAATTCTTTTAGTGGAGGCTGTAAAAATCTTGATACTAGATGTTCACACCCATATTTTCCCCCCTGACATCATCGCCGGAAGGGAGCTTTTCTTCCAGGACGAACCGGAATTCCAGCTTCTCTACGGCCCCGCAGCCTCGAAAATGGCCACCGCCGAAGTTCTTGTCCAGGCCATGGACGAAAACGGGATCGACCTGTCGGTGGTGTTCGGATTTCCGTGGAGAAACGGTCAAACCCTGGCCAGGCACAACGATTACGTACTGGAAGCGGCGACACGGTTTCCGGGCCGACTCATCCCCATGGCCTGCCTGGACCTTTTGTCGGACTCCTGCGGCGCACAGGCCGAAAAGATGATCGCCGCCGGCGCCCGCGGCCTGGGTGAACTCGCCGTCTACTCCGCCGGCGGAAATATGGACCGTGTTATCGACAATTTCAAGCAAATTGCCGCTCTTTGCCGGCAAAAAGAGATTGCGCTCCTGCTCCATGCCAACGAACCCGTCGGCCACCAATACCCGGGGAAGGCCCCTTACGGACTTGATTTCTACTACGCCATGGCCAAGGCGGCGGCCGGAGCGACCCTCATTTTCGCTCACTGGGGAGGGGGCTTGATTTTCTACGAGCTTCTGAAAAAACAGGCCCCGGCGGAATTCGCCAATATTTTCTACGATACGGCGGCTTCTCCCTATGTCTACAGGGCCGACATCTACCGAGCGGCGGTGCAGGCGGTCGGCGCCTCCAGGATCCTTTTGGGAAGCGATTATCCCCTGCTTTCCCCCAGGCGCTATTTTGCCGAAATGAACCAGGCAGGCCTCGGGCAAACGGAGATGGAAGCCATCTGCGGCGCCAATGCGGCCGGTATTTTCCACATCCGCTACGGAGGGGGGCAAAGCTGCCTGGAGTAATTGAAAAATCTACCACTGAGGCACGGAGGCACAGAGGGGACTTTTTTTTGCCCGGCCGGGAGACGGCGGCCGGGCAAAACCAGCTCCAGAAGCGCGGACCTGCCGTGGTTCTCACTATCTGCTATTTTTGTTAATGATCCAAACGGAGGGGGGCAAAGCTGCCTGGAGTAATTGAAAAATCTACCACTGAGGCACGGAGGCACAGAGGGGACTTTTTTT
>JARLHP010000268.1 GCA_031292195.1 Syntrophobacteraceae bacterium | reverse complement strand
CTAGCTTAAAAAAAGTCCGGGATCAGCCCGCGACGATGCGGCAAAAATGGATCGGCAAAGATGATGCAGTAGCTGTGGTCAGGCAAGGTGCCTGGCAGGAGTATCCCGCGCCACGATTTATGCGCAGCGTGAACCCGGGCCGGTCGATGAAAGCGACTTGCTGCTCAGTTCCCTGATCGATGAGGAATACACATGACGTCCATTCTCTGGCAGCCGCAAGATGGTTGTTTTAGCGACTGATGCGAAGTTCAATGGCACATACCTACCAAGATGGCACTCCATGCCGCGATAGCGCTGAAAACGGAAGCGACCGAAGCCGTCAACGCAATCAGCCAGAGATATGACTCGCGATAACTTCTTGCTGCTTCTTGGATACGCCTGATAATTTCCTGTTCGTCATGTTTCCCGGTGCTTGGATTAACGGTTGAAGACAGGCTACAACCAAGTTGTGCAGCAAGAGACCGGAGATCTGTCTCCTTACTTGGGCTGACCATTATCTTCTTGATCCGACTCTGGACGGTGACCGCCTTGAAAAGCTGTTGGACCAATTCCATTAGGTTACCTTCCATTTGAGAGCATCATTTGGATTTTGAGAGTCTATTCGTTCTTCTCTTGGACTGCAAAGGCAGAAAATACCCACTTCAGAAATAAGCCAAGGACAAGGCCAAGGACAGCAGCCAATACTATCACACCCAAGCGACAAACAAGCTCCACAGCAAGAGATTCAGAGAATTCCCAATCGGCAACGGGGGGACGGTAAACAGTTTGGGAGTATTTCCAAGCGGGGTAAATATATAGAACCACCATTATGGCGACCCAAATCACTGAAAGGAAAATCCACAATCGGAGAAGCCCTTTTCGAAAGTTTAAATCCCGTAGATTCATTCTTTCCCTCCTGTCTGGAAGATGGATGAAACTGACAGGACTTTAATCCAAGGAGAACCACATTTCAAAAAATATCTATCGCCCCACTTCACGGTTTTGCCCAAAACCGTGGAGTCACTGCTTCCTGTAAATCAGGTCCAGCAAACAGCTTATTGGCTTTTTCATCAGTCGACCTTCTGACGTTAAAAGTCTCTCAGGTCCGTGACCTCAAAGCCGGGGATTCAATCCTTATTACAGAATCGAAAACCGGCAAAACTAACGTACTGGTAATAAATAAGGCGACTTACAAGGCCCTACAGGGCCACCTGACCACCATTAAACCCGCCGACAATGATTATTCTATTCGCTTCCCGTAAAGACGACGCTGCATTGACAACAGCATCGGTAAACGGAATGATTAAAGGATGGTGTCGGTCGATAAATCTCACCGGCAGCTTTGGCGCTACTAAGAAATGCATAAATAACCGAACATCGCCTTTTTTCTCACGCAGAGAGAGATCTGGTACGGTTGGTCTTTGTAGGAGCGGCTTCCAGCCGCGATAGGGGCCCATCCTCGGCCTGAACCCAACCCGGTGTGAGGGCGTTTTACGATCCTCCTATGTTCGGTAATCAATGACGGTCTTAGTAACACCCTTCGAAAGACTTTCGGCTATGTGCGGCGGACCAAGTTCGGGATGGGCTTCGAAGTGCTGGCGAAGCGCTTCAACCATTCTTCGGCGGCGATAACTCAAAGATACTCGGGAGTCACGGACAAGGAGGTTTCGCTGATTGTCAATAATGAGATTTAGGAGCGAGGGATCGTGGACTTATACCGACAGGCATCCTTCAACTGCTTCGTAAATATTCTTGAGGAGTTCCTCGAATGTTTCTCCGTGGGTGGCGCAGCCGGGGATGGACGGCGCTTCTGCCCAAAACCCGCCTTCCTCGGCTTCATGGATGACGACTTTGATTTTCATGGTCTTTCCTTGCGTCCGATAAGCAGGCTTAAAGAGAATATACAGGCATACAAACCTCACGGTCGGCTTTCCGGCGGCCTCGGATGCTCTCCTGAACCGACTTAAGTACATTCGCTGAATAATACCGTGTGCCACATTCCCGGCATACACCGGCTGGCACGTTCTCAATCATAACGTAGCCCCCCTTCGTTTTGCGATGAAGGGTGACACGTCTCTCAACAATCTGCCCTCCGCAGCGCTCACACGTTTCATTTTCCCAGAAACTCATGTCTGTTCAGCCTTTCTACCTCACGGGTTTGTCCTCGTAGACGGTAATGACGCGAACTTTTCCTGACACGGTGAGGCGGCACACTATACCGATGGGCCGCCCGTCCAAAGCCGAACCGACCAGTTCGTATTTGCCTTCCTTCGGCCAATTCTTGCGCATCTTACCGGTCATAATACCCTGTTCAATATCGTAAATGTCGAAATCATCCTCGCCTGCTTCATCATAGGCATGCTCGGTCAGGTAATAAAGACCATTGCGAACCAGTTCCTGAATGCGTTTGATGTTGCTCAAAATGTTCCACCTGCCGCAAATCCGAATCCACCCTGACACCCCTTAAGGATACCATAACCGGTCAATGTTTCAGTTCAAAAATCAGAAAGGCCCGACATCGGGAAAGCCAATTTCTGAAACCAACCCATACGGTATTTCTGATGGAAAGTGTGTCATACTTTGGGGTATACACTTTGCGGTTGGGGCTGATACCGACCATAATTAAATCGAAGCCTTACGGCGCGAGGCGGTAAGGAAACTGAGATCGACATCTTACGCGCAGGAATCCCTGTTACCGTGGTCCAGGATTTATTGGGTCATGCCTCATTGAACACGACAGTACTGTATCTTCGGATATCGGGTTATGAAACGAAGCAGATTTTAAGGGACCGGAGGCTGATTTGATGCTGGCTGGAACTTGTAATTTGGGATAGCCCGGAATGCGCGGTTTACTTGTAAACATCGCCCCGGTAATTGATTTCGTATACAAGAAGGATATCTTCTTCTTTGTCATTATCCAGGAACTTGACCGCCCGGTTATGAAACCTGACACTCATCCCTTCACCCAATCCGTCATGTCGGTGAAGTCATCTTTCCTGTAATCCGCTGGCGAACCGAGTTTGGAGTGAATTTCGCTCATCTCCTTTTTCGAGACCCTGGGAATCATAATTTCACATAATCCCAACCGTTCCTCCCGAAGCACTTCGCGGATACTTTCCTTGATCAGTTTTTTGAGATCGTCCTGTGCTGTTTTTCGCATTTCACTGCTCCCATGCTTCTTGTCGGGTTATGCTCGAACGCATTTAAGTTAGCCCCGCAGGCTGTCCGCTGTCAAACAGGATTCACCCTATCGTTGGACAGACAGCCCTCAACGGCTTCAAATAAATTTTGCGAGAGTTCCTCGAATGTTTCACCCTGGGTGGCACAGCCGGGAATGGATGGCACTTCAGCCCAAAACCCTCCTTCCTCCGCTTCATGGACGATGACTTTGAGCTTCACGATCGATGCTCTCCTTTATCTTATTTTTAAAGCCATTTTTCGAGCAATATAGTTAGGCATGGCCGATCATACCATAGCCTCAATTCTCTTCGATAGCCCATCGCCATTTTGGTCTTTTTTCCGCCACCAATTTATGGCGGCAGGTTAGTACGATGATATCGGTGTTACCGTCCACAAAAATTCGATACCCCAGCCTTCCCAACCCGTGCGGACCTTCCCGACTAGGGCAGTCCGCATCTTCCTCCCATGCCGAACCGGCAGGGCCATCGGGAAAATCACACTCCGTCCCCATGGCGGTCGCACTACTTCCCCCCGCCCGGCTTCGTAGTTCTCATTCCTGGCGCCTTTGCCTTTATATACATAATAATGCGCGTCATAATAGAATAGATTCTTGCGCCGTGGGCGCCGGCGTTCCGGTCGGGGGCCAATAGAAGAGGTGTGCACCACAGCCGCCCTGCGATCCGGCTCCCGTGGGGGTGCGGGGATTGGGGGACAGCTCTTTTGCCTTTCGCCTTGTCATTATCGCAGCCTTAACCAAACAACATTGCCGCTCCCCGCTCTCCACTCCCCGCTCCCTGCTCCTTTTCCGAGCATTGCACTGGCTTTTTTCTTGAAAACCGGACGATAATCCGTTAAAAATTGACGGAAATTCGATATATTAAACACCTTAAGACCCTGGCGGATTCGAGGGCGGACGGCGCAAGGAAAGGAAGAGTTTTATGACTTTGACCAAGGCTCAGATAGTCGAGAATCTGTTTGCCAAAAATATTTTTACGAAAACCGAATCGGCCGAGATCATCGACACCCTTTTCGAGATCATGAAAAATACTTTGGAAAAAGGTGAAGACGTATTGATAAGCGGGTTTGGCAAGTTTAGTGTAAAGGGGAAAAATCAGCGCCGGGGACGCAATCCACAAACAGGCGACCCTATTATACTCTCACCCCGTAGCGTGGTGACCTTCAAGTGTTCCGGGGTTCTTCGAGAGAAGATCAACGAAGGCGCCTAGCTTCCGGCGGAAAGGATATGTTCTTGAAAAGAGGATTACCCTTTGAGACGGGCAGATCCTCGGAGGGCGAACTCCTCGTATCCTTCAAAGCGCCTCTCACCTTTGAAAATAGTGCCGAAATATGGGAAGGCGCAAACACCCTTCTCGCTGAACACCAAAACGGCCCGCTGGTGCTGGACCTTTCCGGAGTCACAAAAGTGGACAGCGCCGGCGTGGCGCTCCTGCGCTCCATCGAACACCTTTGCCGCCGCAAGTCCATTCGGCTCCGTATCGAATCTGTTCACCCTTCCATTCAGCATTTTCTGGATTATTTCGAACGCGAACCGCAAGTGCGGCGGGCCCCCTCACCTCGGGGGTCCCTGGTGGCCCGCTTCGGCGCCTTCCTGGTCGCTCAGGCGGCAGAACTCAACCAATTCGCCGGGTATGGCCGGTCGGTCCTGGGGGTTGCGGCCCGCTCGGTGCGCCGCCCGGGGCGGTTCCGCTGGAGGGAATGCTTCTATTATCTCCAGCTGGCCGGTTCCGACGCCATGACCATATTGTTCCTGATCACTTTTCTTCTGGGCGTTGTCATGGCTTTCCAGGCGGCTATCCAGCTGAAGCAGTTCGGCGCCAATATCTACGTGGCCGACCTGGTCGGCCTGGCTCTGGCCCGTGAACTGGCCCCCGTCTTCACCGCCATGCTTCTTGCGGGGCGATCGGGCTCGTTTTTCGCCGCTGAAATCGGGTCCATGAAAGTTGGCGAAGAACTCGACGCCCTTACCGTAATGGGATTCGACCTGACCGAATTCATAACCCTGCCCAAAGTGCTGGCCCTGATGATCGCCGCCCCGCTTTTGACCATGTGGGCCAATTTTGCCGGAATTCTGGGGGCAATCGGCGTTTCCGGCCTCTCCCTGGATCTTACGCCATACGCATTCCTGCATGAATTCTATGCCGCCGTTACCTTTGGCGACATTGCCGGGGGGCTTCTCAAATCAGAAGTCTTCGCCATCCTTATCGCCCTGGTCGGCTGCTTTCGCGGTTTCCAAACGGACATGGGCGCCGACAGCGTCGGTCGCCAGACCACCGCCGCGGTCGTAAGCGGGCTCTTCCTGGTCATTTTTGCCGACGCCATAATGACTGTACTTTTCTACCTGCTGGGCTGGTAGATCAAATGATGCCATACCCATCCTTCCAACAGGCCCAAATTACCAAGTGCAAAGATTGCGGCTCGTTCTTATATTGTTGCGACCCGGTCATCTATGGCTCTTTTACCTCTAAACGCCTGCCCTTTACTTTGACCGGAGGAAAACCGTGACTTCACCGACAGCTTCCGAAACGCGGTATGCTCTCTGCGTCCAAAATGTCTCACTAGGCTACGGAGAAAGGATGATATTGGAAAATATCAACTTTTGTGTGGAACACGGCCGGATTGTGACCATTTTGGGAGGCAGCGGCTGCGGCAAAACTACTCTTATGAAAGGTCTTGTGGGGTTGCTAAAGCCCGCGGAAGGTCGCTTCGAACTCTATGGCAGAGATATTTCGGCTCTGGGCGACAACGAATGGCTCGATTGGGTCAGGAGGCGAATCGGGGTGCTTTTCCAATCGGGGGCGCTCATCGGCTCCCTCACCCTTGCCGAAAACGTCGCGCTGCCAATCCGTGAGTTTTCAAACATTCCCCCGGAAATGGTGGAGGAGATCGTGCGGTTGAAGCTGGCCATGGTAAAACTGGGGGGCTACGGAAGCTATTATCCCGCGGAACTTAGCGGCGGAATGAAAAAACGGGCCGGCCTGGCCAGGGCACTGGCCCTCGATCCGCACATCCTCTTTTGTGACGAGCCAACCGGAGGCCTCGATCCGATCACAGCAGCCGAAATCGATAATCTGCTGCTCGAACTCAATCACGTTCTGGGCATCACGATGGTGGTCATTACTCACGATCTGCCGACCATCCTGGGCATTTCCGACTGGTCCATCATGATCGACGGCGATGTCCGCGGTATAATCGCCACCGGCCCGCCGCGAGAGATGCAACACAGCCCCGACCCGCGGGTTCATGATTTTTTCCACAGGCAGGCCATGATTGGCAACGCCCGATAAGAGGGGAAGTTTTTGGCCAGAACCGTTAACACATTCAAAATAGGCCTGTTCGCCCTTATTTGCCTGGGGCTGATAATCGGCACGGCCTTCTGGCTGAAAGCCGCCTTCTGGTTTGAGAAAACAAAAACATACGCCACCTATTTCAATGTCTCGGTGAAAGGGCTTCAAAAGGACTCCCGGGTCGACTACCTGGGCGTGCCGATAGGCCGCGTCACCAGCTTGACGATCGGCCCCGACGGGCGCCTCATCGAAGTGCTGATGAAACTGAAGGCCGGCTTCCGGGTAGATAACAGCGTCTGCGCCCAACTCCACGTCCAGGGGCTTACCGGCCTGAACTCCCTGGAGATCGATTCGGCCCCCCAAGACATCGACCGTCTTACTCCCAAGCTGGACTTCACATCCCGGTATCCCCTCATACGGTCTTATCCGTCCGAACTCGACGTCCTCCAACTGCGCCTGCAAAGCATTTATTCCAAATTCATGTCGCTCGATTTGCAGGGGCTGACCAGTTCATGGGAAAAGACTTCGGGCCTTTTCAATAATATGCTGCTGCAACTGGGCGCCAACTCGCCCCGGGGCGGCGACCTCAAAGCGACACTGGTTTCCTTGAAACATGCTTCGCAACACGCGGAAAACCTCTTTTCCACACTCTCCCGGGCCGCCTCCCCGGAGCGGGTAAATAAAGGGGTGAAGGATTTGAGCGCCACCCTGGCCTCGGCCAGAAAGATCACCGAAAGCCTCAGGCAACAGCTCGCGGCCCTGCCTCCCGGAACGCTCCATCACCTCTCGGATCAGCTCGATAAAACGCTGCGATCCGGAAACACCGCTTTTTCGGGTCTGGGGAACAAAATAAGCGACTCGGCCGGGCTGCTCGACAACGACCTCCGGGAACTCGGGAGCCTGATCGGGCAACTCCAGTCATTTACCCGCACCATCAACCGGGAGCCAAACAGCCTGATCTTTCCAAGCAAACAACCCAGTGAACCATTTGGCGGCAAATGAGCCCATACTCAAAGCAACCGCGGGAGACTACAGGCATGAAACGCACACAGGCAAACGGCCAGAGGCCGCGTAGAGGAGTGATTGCGCAGACGCTCCACCTTCCTTCCCCTTTGCCCTCCTCCCTTGTTCGCCTCCTATCCTGCGCCCTCTGCGCACTGCTGCTCTCCGGATGCCTGCACGCGCTTTATCCCAAGTCAGCCCCCCCGCAATATTACCGGATTGACTACCCTTTTGGGCCCGCCAAGTGTGCCCGGCCTTTCCCGGCAACGCTGCGGTTCTCGCCTTTCAACGCTTCGGCCCCTTACGATCGAGAGCAAATGATCGCCACTTCCCCCGACCTCCAGGTCCAATTTTCTTCACACTACCAGTGGATCGCCCCGGCCGCGGACATGGTGGCAAACCATCTCATGCGTGACCTGTCTTTTGGAAAAGTATTTGAAAATGTTGCGCCCCCGGGCAGTTCCATGCCTGCGGCATATGGTATGAGCGGACAGATCTATCGGTTCGATCTCGAAAAAAGCGGCGCCTCCTCGAGCGCCCTGCTTGACCTTGAAATCACCCTGTGGCGGGAAAATCCGCGCACCGTTATTTTTCGAAGACATTTCCATTATCAGAGTCCCCCCTTGACATCGGACGGTCCCGGTGAGTTCGCCGCGGCTATGTCGGGACTGGTCGCACGTCTCTCCCTGGACCTTGGAAACGACTTGTGCGCCCTCAGGCAAGACAGCTGGCATCCAGCCGGTGACTGACGTGTTCGACCTGACGTTTGATCTTGTTATCCTTCTCCATCAGCTTGGTCAGATCGTTTACGGCGTAGAGAACCGAACTGTGACTGCGGCTGAAAGACCTTCCTATCGATTGGAGCGATTCGGTCGTATAGCGCCGGCACAGATACATCCCGACTTTTCTGGCCACCGCCAGTTCCTTGCGCCTTTTCGGGGATTTTAGATCGTCCACCGAGAGATTGTAGGTGGAGCAAATAATCTGCTGAATATGGTCGACCGTGATCTTGGGCAATCGCTCCAGCATCGTCTCGGTAAGTTGCCGGGCCATATCGAGGGTCACCGGCACCCCCTGGATGTTGGACTTGGCAAGCACGCCGATCAGGCAGCTCTCCAGGTGCCGAATGTCCCCCATTACCCGTTCCGCCATGAAATGGATGACCTCCCGGGGCAACCGGGCATTTTCCGAAAGAGCTTTCTTTCGAATTATCTCTATCCTGGTGCTGAGATCGGGAGGCTCGATGGGAGCGGCCAGAATGCCGCTCAGCCGTGACTGCAACTCGTTGGAAAGCCTGGGGATGTCTTTCGGGAATGCATTTCCGGTATAGAGTATCCTTTTGCCCTGATACATCAGCTCGTCCAGGGTGTAAACCAATTCATCCTGGACTTTTTCCTTTCCGCTCAGAAACTCCACCTTTTCAAGAATCAGCACGTCGCAGTCGGATCGAAATTTCGTCTTGAATCTTTCGATGTTCCCGTTCTTTAACGAAAAGATCATCTCATTGGCAAATTGCTCGGCCGTCACGTAATGGACCCTCAGCCCCGGGGACTCCCTGCGAATATGGCTGCCCACCGCCTGTGACAGGTGACTCTTTCCCAGACCGGTCCTGGCCAGAATGTAGGCCGAATTGTTATAGAGCTGCTGACCGCAGGCCAACCCCCTGGCGGTGGCAAACGCCAGTTCATTGGATTTACCCACCACGAACTGATCGAAGGTGAATCGGGGATTAAAAACCGGCCCCGCGCGCTTGATGAGGTCACTCATCACAATCTGTCGGGGAAGCTCGGGCTGAACCACTTCCACCACGGGTTCTTCCTCGGAAGGCGCCGCGGTGATGATCTCATAGGCCAGCCGCCGCACCACGGGGAAAAATTCCCGCACCACCCCCAGAAGCTTGGTTTCCAGCTTCTCCCTTATCCACTCGATGTGAAACCGGTTCTTACACCCCAGCGCCGCCGTCTCACCTTCCATCCCCAGAAATTCAACGGGCGAAACCCAGAGATCGTACTGCCCCCTGGACAGACACGATTGAAGCCTCCTCTTGATTTCCAACCAAACTTGATCCATGTTTTCGTCCCGATCTCCCGAAAGAGAAAATAGTCTCCCGCAAAGGCGCAAAAAATCCCGAACGCCTTCTCCCTGAAAAGACACTGGTGCTGTAAAGTGAGCTGGAATTTAAAGATTAGCAACTCGGAAAGATTTTACTTAAGCCCCTCGTCGTGTTGATGGGTTGTAGTGAATCTTCCGCGATCCGTCAAAGCTGATCTTTCCAGTTTTTGCCGGGAATCATAGAATTCGATGGAAGGCGGAAATAGCTCAAGGATGCATGGGTGTTAGCCTGTCTCACCGGCTAAGTCACTGAAATGAAGAGGTTCTTTGAGAAATCTCCTTTCTCCTGAAATATCAAAGGCCTCTCCCGATACTGTCCGGCATTCGTAAAAGCCACCGAATTGGCGATCTCCGTTTTCCTCTCTTTTTCTCATGTTTTCGTAAATACCGAGCCTCACACATCCCCCGGCAAAGCAGGAGCGTCTTTCGGACCGGTTCTTCTCGGTTGTTCGTCGCGGCACATATAATTGTACGTAAATGTGTCAAGTCAATTGATCGTGTAATCGCAAATCGCTTCTCATTTTCAGACCGGATCGTTATAGAGTACGCGTTTAGAGCGGTGCGGGTTTGAGATCGACCGCGGAGACGGCGCACCATGGCACTCCCTTCGCAATCAGGCACCCAGCCTTGACCAGTCTCGGTTTGAAGACCGCGCGGTGTGCGGCTGGACCAATGATCCGGGCCGTTTTTTACCGTTTTCGCCGTTTTTCACCAATGTTGGTAAAGTATTCGAATTATCGGGCAGATAGGATGAGCAAACGAATATTGTATAATCAGGCAGGCCCGGCCCACTTTCAACAGGTGGGCAGGAAGCGGGGGTCGAACCGATGCATCGGCAAGCCCTCCACTCTTCTGGCTTGCCCCGCAAATCCGCTCAATCCCCAATCCGGCGCGAGTCTCCGGATAACTCTTGATCCAGACCGATAATTATCAAAAAACCGGCAAGAAAAAGGGCGCATACTCCTTGCGCCGGATGCATGCCGATCTGGTGGAATCCAGCCCCCCCAATCACGATCCCCGAAATTATCCGAATCATACCGGCCATGTCAGTTCTCCTTTACCCGGTATAAAAGCAAATTACATTCCATAGGGCATGTGGAGCGGGGAGCGGCGGGCAAAAAAGCCTGGCCCCGAACCTGTCACTGGTTTCGAGCGGCCCACCCGAGAAGATGCACCACTGCCGGAAGATTTCTTCTGGCGTCGAAAAACCAGAACACTGACGATATATCGTAAAAATAGCGATATAAGGGATAGCTGTGATCCCCGGCGCGCTCAAAGCCGGTTTTATATTTGGCGGAGAACTGGGGGGCGAGGTCATGGTGACCGCCTTGCGGATGGAAGATGGTCCGCACCGTCTTTTATATCGCTAGCCGGTGCAAGCTTCGGTTTCCAGGTCGGAGGCGAAGTCAGGAACATCGTGTTAATTTTTAATACGGTTCAGGCCGTCGCCGCGGCGGAAAGCGCAAACCTCAAGCTGGGTGTGGGGGCTTCGGTAACCGCCGGTCCCGTGGGAGCAGACTTGGGCGCCAACACCGTGATGCCGGCGGTATACTCGTATGTAAGCAGCGCAGGGGCTTTCGTGGGCGCAAACGGTGCAGGGGTCGGTTTTGTCAATTGACTACGCGGCAAACAGCGATCTCTACGGGTCGGTAAACCCGCTCAGAATGGAGGCGAGCGCAGCCCCCGCAACGGCCCGAAGCTTCGTCTGTGTCATTGCCCGGGCGACTGGGTCGCCAACCAGGGTTTGCGGCTGAAGTAAAGCGGTTTTAGGGAGGTGATACTTGCGGAGGGAAGACTCCTGTGCGAGGGCGTTGGAAACCGTTACCAAACCCAAAGGTCCAACGTTCCTCTCTCCTTTTGCCGCGTACGACACAGTCGCCGCAGTCTTGACTCCGCTGCTCGATTACCTCCGTACAGCGCGCTCCGACAGCTTACAGCCACTTACCGTTCCATCCAATATACAAGGTTGGACTGTAGGTTGGACTGTAGGTTGGGCTAAGCGCAGCGCAGCCCAACAAAAACATTTGCCACTCCGGTTGATCCCATACCTTGCTCTTTTAAGATACAGGGGATTAAAGCCATGAGCCGGTTGTTGTGGCCGTGGAGCGACGATCGCGATCCCGGAGGGATCAAAGCCATTAGCCGGGGGTTGAGGCCGTGAGGCCGATACCCCAGGAAAGATACGAAAAAGAAGGCGACGACCCCGTGAGGGGTCGCAGATCAGAACCATCAATCAAGATATCCAAGATATCTCTGATCCTATTGAATCCCCGCCT
>JARLHP010000267.1 GCA_031292195.1 Syntrophobacteraceae bacterium | reverse complement strand
TTGGGATTAAAATATGCAATTCCCCTTTGCCCCCGGCGGCCCGAATGTTTGGTTTCCACCCTTTTCCCGCCCCAGATCTTCTGCGACGTATCGCAAGGCGGCCTCGAGCAGAGCGGCCCGGGGATAGTCGTTCCTGTTTATAAGCCCGGCCAGCAGGGCCCCATTCTTCCCATTGAAAGGCATGGCCACCGCATAATGATCGGCGTTGGGATAGCCGAGCAGGACCGAACCGGGAATGATGGCGTCCGAGGCAATCACCATCCCGTCATTGAGGGGGTCCGTACGGGCCAGGATATCGTAGAACGGGCGAAGCAAAAGCGAGGTATTCTCAGGTGTGGCGAAGGCCGCAAATGAATAATAGCGGACTCCTCGGGGCAAGCGGTGTGCGGCCAGCCAGGAAATCCGCACACTTCGCCGCAGGCTCCGCACGGCTTCGAAATCCTCGCCCTGAGCGCAGGAAGAAAGCGGGAGCCGGTGAGCCAGCCTCAGGAGAAACTCCGGGAACGCATCGGCCAGAAGAGAACCTTCCACGGCGCCCGAGAAACTGATGACCGCGGCCGTGCGCCGCGCTACGGCGGGATATTTCACCAGGGCTTCCAGAGTGTCCACGGCGCCCTTGGAATGGGTAACGAAAATTATTTTTTTTTCCGCGGACATGCTCATCACAGCCTTGCCAATTATATCGGCATTGTAGCCGCTGCCTCGGCGCCCCGCGGTTTGGATGTAGTCCATGGTGTAGCCCATGGTTTCCAAAGGTTTGCGCGCATCGCCAAAGACCGTTGAAACTTTCGACACGCACTCGGCAAGAAGACCTGGTACCATCACTATGCGATAATCCGGATTCGGCCTGCCGAGCGAAACCGGTTTACCCGTGGCCGCAGGCTCACCCCGGAGTCTCCAGAGCGTGGACGAGTCGTCGAAGAGTTTTCCTGTCTCAGCCCTTGGAGAGCGGGCGGCCAGGACCGCCCTGAAAATTTCCCGAAACCTGCCGCGTCCATCGACTATCCCGCCCCGATTTGCGGGGACCAGGATGGACGGCGCCATATCGTTGCATGAAAAAGCGACCCTGCGGGTGGAGCATGAAACAGGCGACACGGCTATACACAGAAGAGCAACCAGCGAAACAGGACGAAATCGAATCGACCGGAGGATACTGACAATTTTGCGCTCCCACATCCCGAACCTGCGTTTCCTTCCCATTGCGACTTCCCTTCGTGCTCTTCGTGCTCTTCGTGGTGAATCACTTGCGCCATACGGATCATTTGGAATGCTATCCTTATCGGGCATCAAACCGGGAGAGGCAAGATAAATACTCAGATCGAACGTCGAATGAAAAATCGTCAAATCCGATCACAGCCGATTTTCTGATAACTGCCGAAGCTGAGCATGAATTTTGAATAGATGTCTAAAGGTCGTTCGAACCGCAAGTTCAAGCGTTTACAGCAACCACAATTTTGACAATATGCTGCATTAGTTGCCCTGTTTTACATCAAAGAGCGTGTCAAACGCTTGGCACTCAGTTGGACGACGACGGCGCGAAGCGGGCAGCAGAGCGGGGGCGGAAGGCGGCAATCCCCGGCATGACCCGGGATTTTGGAGCGTTCTCGAGTGAGAAGGGAGCCGACATGAAACTGTGGGAGAAGGTCTGTGCCGGAGCGCTTCCAGCCGCTGCAATTGTTCTTTGCCTCCTGTCGGTCTGCCATGCGACCCCTGGTAACAACCCCAACAGGCCCCAATCGATTACGGTCGTATCCGACGACGATTATCCGCCCTATATTTCCCGCGATTCGAAGGGGAACCTGCAAGGCATCCTCGTCGATCAGTGGAGCTTGTGGGAGAAGCAGACCGGGATCAGGGCCAACCTCGTCGGGATGAATTGGGATAAAGCCCTTCGGTTCATGGCCGCGGGAAAGGCTGACGTCATCGATACGATCTTCGAGACCAGAGATCGAACCAAACGGTTTGATTTCTCGAAACCCTATTCGACAATACAAGTCCCCGTTTTTTTTCACAAAGACATCAGCGGCATCAGCGACGTGGATTCCCTGCGCGGCTTTACCATCGGAGTCAAGCAAGGCGATGCCTGCGTCGAATACCTGAGAGACCACTCCATTACCACACTGAAAGAATATATAAGCTATGAACAAATCATAACTGCCGCGGCAGCTAAAGAGATAAGAGTATTTTGCATGGATGAGCCGCCTGCTCTATACTATCTCAATAAGATGAACATTGAAAACGAATATCGACGCTCTCCTTCTCTTTACTCCGGACAATTTCACCGGGCGGTCGCAAAGGGAAAACTGGATCTTCTCAATGTTATTGAAGACGGTTTTGATAGGATTCCACCCAACGCATACTCAGAGATAGATGATAAGTGGACAGGATCATTGGTTAAACTAACAACCCCAACGTATACTATCTATCTTATGTATTCGTCTATTGGTGCAACTCTTCTGATATTGATCTTAGCATTATGGAACTATAGCCTTCGCAAAAAGGTGCATGCCAAGACATCGCAACTACAGCTCACATTAGACGCCTTGAAAGGAAGTGAAAAACAATACCGGGAATTGGTTGAAAACGCCAACAGCATTATCCTCAGAATTGATGACCAGGGCCGAGCAACTTTTTTTAACGAATTCGCGCGGAGCTTCTTCGACTACACTAAAAAGGAGATACTGGGCAAAAGTATTGTAGGCACCATTGTCCCGGCCGTGGAGAGCACCGGGCGAGACCTTGCCTCCCTGATAGGGGACATCGCGCGCAACCCCGGCAAATACACTTCCAACGTCAACGAGAATATGCGTCGCAACGGGGAAAGGGTCTGGATCGCCTGGACCAATATCCCTATCCGTTATAAAGACGGGGAGGTGGTCGAAGTGCTTTGCGTCGGCACCGACATCACCGAACGTAAGCGGGCCGGTGAGCAACTGGAACTTAGCGAAAAACGTCTCAAGCGGGCGGAGGTGGCAGCCCGTATGGGCAATTGGGAGTGGATTGTAGAAAGCAATAAAGTGATAGCCTCCGAGGGCGCCAGAATCATTTACGGTGTGGAAAGCATTGAGTGGTCCATGGAGGAAGTGCTGGAAATTACCCTGCCGGAGTACCGGGAAATGATCGACAGGGCACTCAAAGCGCTAAAAGAGAACCGCGAACCCTATAATGTCGAATTTAAGATTCGAAGACCGACCGACGGGCGGATCATCGATATCCATTCCATAGCCGAATACTCCCCGGAGGACGGCAGAGTTTTCGGAGTCATCCAGGATATCACCGAACGCAAACGGGCCGAAGAGGCCCTACAGCAAAGCGAGCGCAACTACAGGGAAATATTCAACGCCGTGGACGACTCCATCTTCATTCATGATGCCGACACCATGGCCATCCTGGATATGAACGATTCCGCCCTCGCACTCTACGGATACAGACGGGAAGAACTTTGGGGGGCGTTTCCGGCTGACATCAGCCTGGGCATCAGTCCCTACTCGGCAACCGAGGCTGGGCAGTGGGTCGGAAAGACTATGGCCGAAGGGCCCCAGGTTTTTGACTGGCAAGCTCGAAAGAAAAACGGCGAGCTTGCCTGGGTGGAGGTGTCTTTAAGGAGTTCCGAGATCAGCGGAGTGCGCCGCGTACTGGCGGTAGTGCGCGACATAACCGAACGTAAACGGGCCGGAGAAGGACTGCGGGAGGCCGAGAAGCGATACCGCACCCTGTTCGAGGGGGCCAATGACGGCACTTTGATCATCACTGCGGAAGGTTTGTTCACGGAGTGCAACCAGACGGCCGTCAAGCTTTTCAGGTTGGAAAAAGCGGCGGACATCCGCGGATATACACCCTGGGCTCTCAGCTCCGCCACCCAACCCGACGGAAGAAATTCGAGGGAAAAAATACTGGAATTGCTCAGTGCGACACTTGAAGGAAGATCTCAACGCTTCTATTGGCAGCATCTCAGAATAGATCGCACCCCCTTTGACGCCGAGGTTTCCTTAAATTGCATCCAGGTTGAAAATGTCAGACTCATTCAGGTCCTGATAAGAGACATCACCCAGATAAGACAGGCCGAAAACGAGAGAAAGAGCCTGGAGGAGCGTCTGCAGCGAGCCGAAAAGATGGAGGCCCTGGGGACCTTGGCGGGGGGAGTGGCCCACGATCTCAACAATGTCCTGGGCGTGGTGGTGGGGTATTCAGAGCTGCTGACCCATGATCTGGACGGGGCGAGCCCCGCAAGGTCCAAGGCCATGCATGTCTTGAAGGGAGGCCAGAGAGCAGCCGCCATCGTTCAGGACCTTTTGACCCTGGCCAGGAGGGGGGTATCCAACCGGAGGGTCTTGAACCTCAACAGGATCATACTAGATTGTCAAAACTCCCTGGAATTCACCTCGATTTCATCCAATAATCCCACCATATCGATCGAAACGGACCTGGAGACGGATTTATTGAACCTTTCGGGTTCTTCCGTTCACCTGGAAAAATCCTTTATGAACCTGGTTTACAACGCCGTGGAAGCCATGCCCGACGGTGGTGTGATAACGATGAGCACCAGGAACCAGTATCTGGACAAGCCCGTTTCCGGCTACGATGAGGTAAAGCCTGGAGATTATGTCGTTTTCACCATATCCGATACCGGTGAGGGGATACCCTCCGAAAATCTGAAGCGCATCTTCGAGCCCTTTTATACGAAGAAGGCGATGGGCAGGAGCGGAACAGGCCTGGGTCTTGCCGTGGTGTGGGGAACCGTCAAAGATCATCAAGGCTACATCAATGTGGAGAGTGTGCAAGGAAAAGGAACCACGCTCACCCTCTATTTTCCGGTAACCAGAGAAGAAGAACCAGCCGAAAAGATATCGGCCACAGCCTCCGACTACCTGGGAAAGGGTGAATCCATCCTGGTTGTGGATGATGTAAAAGAGCAGCTGGAGCTTGCCTGCCTGATGCTAAAGAAACTCCATTACTCCGTGGCGGGCGTCCGAAGCGGGGAAGAAGCGGTCGAACACCTGAAACAAAACAGGGCCGACCTCATAGTCCTGGACATGATCATGGACCCCGGCATGGACGGTCTGGCCACCTACGCCAGTATACTCGAACTCCACCCCGGTCAGAAAGCGATCATCGTCAGCGGTTTTTCGGAGACCGAACGCGTGGCCAGGGCCCAGGCGCTGGGCGCCGGCGCCTACGTCAAAAAACCGTATATACTGGAGAGGCTGGGGACGGCTGTCAGGAAGGAAATCGAGCGGGTTTGATTCAGTCAGGCGCAGCTTCGTGGTCCGCCCCCGTCTGCAACCGCATACCAAGCCGCATTCATGATGCCACAGTACTTTGACAACCGCAGGTTGGGGTGAGCTGAGCGAACCCCAACATTTGTTCGATCGTGAACGCATCTTCCTATCAGGCACTTTTCGCCGCTCACACCACGTCAATGTTCAGATGTCCCGGAAATTCGCGGAAAAGCTCGCTTCTTCCCAATTCTTCCTGAGGATTGAAAAAGCGCATATTGCCATCATCGTCACAGAACCATACTTCTTTGGCGCCCCCCTCAAAAAAAAGCCTCGCTTTCCATTTCATTGCCTTTTCGCTGTTAGAGGGCGATTTTACTTCAACTGCGACTTCGGGAGATTCGGGATACGGATTGTCATCATCCTTATTTCTCAGGAAAAATTGAGTACTGCCCCATGCGACATCAGCCACCCTGGTTCCCTCAGACGTTCGAACCGGGCATTCGATAAAAATCAGTCCTTCCCGGGCCAGCTTGCCAAGCATTCTAACAATGATGCCCTGGTATATCCCATGTCGACCTCTGGCCGGCGTCATCACGATTTGCCCCCACTCGTTCGTCTCGATTTTGAACGGCAGGTCTTGCAGGCTGGGATGCTCGACCACTTCACGCCATTCCATATGCATCTCCTTTCGAGATCGCATGGCGACAAAAACCCAAGGACCTCGTCGGAACCACGGCAAACCTTTTGCCTGTTGACCTCCGAGGGCTGCTTTTGTTGGAACCGGGCCTTGACCTTGAGGCAAACTGCCGGATTCCATGGTTGGGTTCCTGTTTAAGTATATGATCTCTCAACCCGGTTTGCCAGCGCTTTCAGGAAGACGCCGGAGAAGTTGTGCGGCCCCATTCTTCTACAATACTGGACAATTTACTACAAACTGTCTCCTCAAGGGCCGGTTAATCGGTGAGTGGGTGAATGAGTGAATGCGACAGGACCTTGTTCTTCGGTCATGGCGTCGAAACGTTTCCATTCGTGCTTAGCAGGAGTTTACTTTGTGGTATCTGCGTTTTTCATAGGGTTCGGCTCCTCAGGCCGAGATAATTCAGATCAACGCGCTAACCAGGATCACCAAAAACATCGCAACCGGATAATCGGGCTTGATCGGGGACCGGCTTCATGACCGCGACGGTCACCGAGCGACGGGATTTATCCGGCCGGCGCCGCCGTCTTCATGCTTCATGCGCAGTCGCATGCAGGCGCTAACAGCTCTTGATTCCTCGTCAAAGACAGTTCCCGGACGTGTGCGGTGGCGTGCGGGGTCCTGGACAACGACAGGTCCCGCAGATTGCATTCTTTCTTTTTGCGGAAGTGGGCGCCAACGTATCTACTCGAAAAACTCCTCATCAACCTTTTTGATCTGCAGGGTGTCCTCGATCCTGCGGCCGACGTTATGGCGAATCATCAATATTCACTTCATTTTTTGGATACTGCCGTCTCTATTGCCACTCCTGGTTACCGCTTCTATTGCCATTTCCGGTTGCCGTTTGGCAGGCATCATCGTGCCGTGGTATACGGCTGGCAATGGAAGAATCAGGGGACCCGGACATTGAGGATTGGCTGGGGGATGTTTAGTATTTGCAGGACTGGAGATTTTGAATTAAGGGTGCTCCGATGACAAATTTAGCGGCACTTCCGCCCCGTGGGTCGGTTATTCGAGTGCGCCGATGCCCCAAGATGGGGCGATCCAAGTCGCAGCAGCCGGAGATATTCCATGTCAAGGCTGTCCAAGTGGTGGCAGTTATGGCAGCGCACTGGAATGTATCTCATTAATGGCAAAGTTTTGTGCAATGATTGTGCGGTCAAAATGCTCGGAATTCAGAACGAGAACGCCGCTGAAAAGGCAAGAACTCTGCAGCCCTTTCTGCTACCGGGGAATCGAGGATGATCGATCTCAAGTTATCGCTCAGCAACCTGGCTGAGGGTGACATTTTTCACGGCGAGTGTCCCAATGGGGCAAGCCTGATCTGCCTAGTGACGTCTGTTTCCGAAACCGTTATTGAAGCAAGGACCGTAACCACTCAACTGCATTTCCAATTTGATCGACAGACCGGCATAGCAGAATGGGGCGATGAGCCAGTCATATGCACGATAGACTCGGTTGCACCTCTTCCGATGGAGATTCACAAAGTGATGTTGGGGATTGACCGGAAGTTCAGGCAGGAGCATGATCCGGACGATCCGGACCGATTCAAACTGAGCGATGCCGAAAAACGAGCGTTGATCTTTGTTGCCTCGCACTACCCTTCAAATCCTCTATAGGGCTGTGGTCGATCTCCTGTGAAAACGGAATTTGGCAGCAAATTGATTTGTAACTGTAACTGACTGAAATGGAGAAAGCCTGGACCCGGAATAATCAAGAATTCTGGCCCACATTATGCGTTTCTCGACCCACATTGTATGTTACTGGACCCACTTTAACAGATGGGTTTCACTGCGTTTCACCCATCCTACAGCGGCTTTCGACGGACTGGCGTAGGATGGGTGGAGCGAAGCGCAACCCATCAGGCAAATCTTGAACGCAACCCGGCATGAGATACATTAACTCAATTGGCGGGAAAGCGGTTGGTAAGCGGGTATGTGGTCTATTTGATGTCACACGTTCTGAGAGATAACAGAATTACACTATTGCCTCCAATCCTTTCTTTTGCACCAGCGACAGCAATTTAGGAGAGTCCCCCACGCGGTTGCTTTTCGCCCCGTTCCCACCGGCTAACCAATCCAGTCTTAACATTCAGATACTTAGCGAACACCGCCTGACTGCCCCCTTCTCTTTTGCTGACTTCAGCGATCTCTTCGGGGCGAAAGCTTTTCCACGGTCGTCACGGCACGATACGTCTAGCTCGCGCATGGTTTTCGTGTCGATCAGACTTACGCGGTGCAGCAACGGCACTGCCTCGCGCACCGTCTCCAGTGCGTCACTGCGAAATTTCATCTCGCGAGCGGATTTCCACATCACATAAGTGCGCTAACCAGAATCACGATAAACATGGCAACCGGATAATAGGTAGCCCTGTTGAACAGGGCGGAAGCACCCTCGCCGGTCTTGACGCGGTAGAGCTTCCAGGCGGGCAGGATCAGAAGAAAGAGGGCCGCGGGAATGGAGCCGGCAAAATAGAAAGCGTTCAAGTGCGCAGGCGTCAGCCAGAACAAAACCATGCTCATAAACACCGCAACCGCCAAACATCCCACAACGATCCGGGCCGACCCCTCGGGCCCGAACCTTACCGGGACGGTCGCAGCCCCTGTGCGCACGTCTTCTTCCAGATCGCTCCAATCGTTTGGAACGTTCTGCCCCCCGATTTCCCAGAAGAAAAACCACAGGAAAAAGCCAATCACAAAAGGCGCCGACGTTTTGGGCGCAACGGCGTAAATGGCCGCGACACCGCCCGCGCTCTTGACCGCTCCGCTTACCAGCGTCCTTGTCCAGCTGAGCTTCAACATCAGGCAGTAAATCGTTTCCGCAACGCACCCCAGGATAAAGATGACGGCGCAGGCCGGGTTGAGAAGCCATGCCCCCAAAAAAGCGAGCGCCCCCCAGGCCAGCGTCCACAGGATTCCATCTCTTAAGCTGAGTAATCCCAGCGCCATCGGATGACGCACGTATACAGCGTCCAAGTCGCCCGCCGAACACTTCAGTTCTCCGCACTCCCGAATCTTGCGCCGGTCGGTCCTGTAGTCGACAACGTCATTTAAGGCATATACCGCCGTATAGCCGGCAAAAGCCGTAATCATGCCGATAACCACCACGTATAACGACGGGATCTTTCCCAACCAGAAAAGAGCCGCGAGGGCCGGGGTAGCCATGTCCAGCACGCCGTGCGGGGTGCGCGACAGTGCCATAAAGAGTTTCATACGGGACGGAGTCGAAACCGTCGAAGCGCCAATTTCCATAAGAACTCCTCTTTTTTGAAAAGTCCCTGGTGGGCTGCACTGGACGTGGCCCACCCCGCGGCTCTGCCTGGTGGGCCGAGTTGCGCTCAGCCCACCTGCAATTGTTTTTAAGATTTTACGCAGGCAAGGCCCCACACCAATTTAGTGGTTTGCCAACGCCCCGGGCGGGCATGAAAAAGTGCTCGTTCATCGTCCCACCACGACCGTCTTCACGTTAACGAACTCCTTCAGCCCATAATGGGAAAGCTCTCTTCCAAACCCCGATTTCTTTACCCCCCCGAAGGGAAGGCGCGGGTCGGATTTGACGATACAGTTAATGGCCACAAACCCGGAGTCGATTTCCCGGGCGAGCTTCTGACCCTTTTCGACGTCCTTTGTCCAAATCGCGGCGCCAAGACCGAGTTCGGTCGCGTTGGCCATCCGGATCATTTCTTCCTCGCCGGCCGCGGAAGCCAGGACGGCTATCGGGCCGAACACCTCCTCTTTCATCACCAGCATGTCGGGGGTAAGACCGGTTAAAACAGCCGGGCGAAAAAAATAACCCCGGTCGGGGGGCTGGGGGCCCCAAAAGACCTCGGCCCCCTTTTTCAACGCATCGGTAAGTTGAGTTTTGAGGGTCTCCAGAAATTCTTTCCTGGCGACCGGTCCCAGATCGGTGGAGCTGTCCAGCGGGTCGCCCACTTTCAGGGCCCCCAGCGCTTCGACAAATTTTTCCCGGAAGGCCTCGAAGACGGATTCGGCCACAATAATCCGCTTGGCGGCAATGCAGCTTTGACCGGCGTTGCCCATCCTGGACCACAGGGCCGCGCGGACGGCCTTGTCCAGGTCGGCATCCGCAAAGACCATAAAGGGGTCGGAGCCGCCCAGTTCCATGACCGATTTTTTCAGGTTCTTTCCGGCAAGAGACCCGATGGCGCCCCCGGCGGCCACACTTCCGGTAAGAGACACCCCGTCGACAAGGTCGTGCTCTATCAGAAGTTCGGCGCTCCGCGGACCGATCAGAAGGGTCTGGAAGACATGCTCCGGAAAGCCGGCTTCGCCGAAAACCTTCTCCATCTCGATGGCCGTAAGCGGAACGTTGGAGGCGTGCTTGAGCAGGCAGACATTGCCGGCGGCAAGCGCCGGCACGGCCCAGCGGGCCGCCTGCCAGAAAGGATAATTCCAGGGCATTATGCCCAGGATGACGCCAAGCGGGTCGAAGACCACGTAGCTTTTGGCGGCGTCGGTCTCGATCGACTCAGGCATCAGGACCTGTTCGGCGCTCTGATGATAATAGTCGCAAAGCAGAGCGCATTTTTCGATTTCGGACTCGGCCTGCCGGACAGGCTTGCCCATCTCCACGGCGGCCAACCGCCCATATTCTTCCTTTTTACTCCTGAAAATCGAGGCCAGCTTTGCCACAGGCTTCAGCCGGTCTCCAACCGAAAGTCTTTTCCATTTTTCGAATGCCCCCCGTGCTTTTAAAGCCGCGTCACGGCAGGCGACCTCCGTCATGGGATCGAACTCCGCCGTAAGTTCGCCCGTGAATGGATTTATCGATTTGAGCTTCATGATATTCCTCCACTACCTATTTATGATCAGCAGAGGAGAAATTTACAAGGGAAATAGGCTACTATGCAACCCACTTGTTCACTCTATCTTCTGCGGAAACTCAAACTTTTTAATTTCACGCTTCATGAAATTGATCGATTTGGTGATGGGGATGTTCTTGGGGCACACCCGGGTGCATTCGAAATAATTGGCACAGGGCCATACGCTGTTTGGCTCGTTCAATTTTTCGAGCCTGCTCCTGAAAGCACTGTCCCGGGAGTCATAGAGATATCTGTACGCCCAGACGAGGGCTGCCGGACCGACGTAGTCCGGATTTTCCCACATGACCGGACAGGCGCTCGTGCAGCAGGCGCAAAGGATACAGCGGATAGCATCCTCCACCTTGGCGTGATCTTCCGGACTTTGAAGACTTTCCTTTTCCGGGGGGGACTCCTCGCGCACCAGGTAGGGACGCATGGAGCGAACCCTGTCCAGGAAGTCGTCCATATCGACTATCAGGTCTTTGCGAACCTGGAAAAAAGGCAGCGGCTCCAGCCTGATCTCCTCGACGCCGGCGTAGTCCTTTACCAGCTTCTGGCACGCCAGGGCGCAGACCCCGTTTATTCGCATGCCGTCCGAACCGCACACCCCGTGGGCGCATGACATCCTGTAGCCCAAAGTCCCGTCCTGCTCCCATTTGATCTTGTTCAGGCAATCGAGAATACGCTCGCCCGGCCCGGCATCGACCGTATAGGTCCGATACCACGGCGCCTTGTCCGCCTCGGGATCGAACCGGAATATCCTGAATCTGGGCATTGTCTTTTTCCTTCTCTCAATATGTTCTCGGCTTGGGTTGAAACCGGGTGATACTTACCGGTTTTTCCCCGATCGACACGCCCTGGTCGCTTCTTCGGACAAGCGTGTGTTTCAGCCAATGCTCGTCGTCTCTTTGCGGATAGTCCTGGCGAGAATGCGCCCCGCGGCTTTCGGTCCTGTGGAGCGCACAAACCGCTATCGCTTCGGCAAGGGGAAGCATGTTCAGCAGTTCCAGCCCATCGATCAAATCGGTGTTGAACCTGCTTCCCGAATTGTCGATAGCAAGGGTGCGCGCCCTTTGTTCCAGTTCCCGCACAGTTTGAACGACCCTTTGCAACCCCTGCTCGTCTCTAAAGACCGAGCAGTCGTCCATCATCACCTGCTGCAGTTCGCGCCGGATGCTCCCCGCCTTTTCGCCTTTTCTGTTTTCCCGTAACCGCCTGATGCGCTCGAGCGCCGCCCGCTCCGGGGCCTCGGGCGCGCCGAGCCAGTCCAGACGGTCGAGGCTTTCCAGGATATGCTTCCCGGCCCTTCTGCCGAAGACCACCAGATCGAGAAGCGAATTGCATCCCAGCCGGTTGGCCCCGTGAAGCGAGATACACGAACATTCCCCCGCGGCATACAGTCCCGGCACGGGCCTGTTGTTTTCATCGGTGACGTTGCCATCCGTATTTACGGGGATGCCCCCCATCATGTAATGGCAGGTGGGATGAACGGGGATGGGGTCCTTCGCCGGATCGAGGCCGAGGTAAATCTTTACAAACGAGGAAATGTCCGAAAGCCTTTCGGCCAACTTTTTTTCTCCCAGATGCGTGAGGTCCAGATGGACGTAGTCCTGACCGTTAATTCCCCGGCCTTCCCCGATTTCGGTATAGATTGCCCGCGAGACCATGTCCCTTGGGGCCAGATCCTTGATGGTGGGAGCATATCTTTCCATGAACCGCTCGCCTTCACCGTTTCGCAGGATCCCGCCCTCACCTCTTGCCGCCTCGGTTATCAGAACGCCCAGTCCATGGATACCGGTGGGATGGAACTGCACAAATTCCATGTCCTCCAGAGGCAGCCCCCGCCTGTAAACCAGCGCGGGGCCGTCGCCCGTACTGGCGAAGGCGTTGGAGGTAACCTTGTAGACCTTCCCGTATCCGCCGGTAGCCAGCATGACCACCCGGCTGTGGAAAAAATGAACCTCCCCGGTGGCAAGTTCATAGGCCACCAAACCCACCGCCTGCCCGTCGCGAAAAATTAGATCGAGCACATGGAATTCGGGGTATATCTTTATGCCCTTTTTTACCGCATCGAAATAGAGCGTATCCATGATAACCCGGCCCGAGCGGTCGGCAGCGTAGCAGATGCGCTTCACGGGGGCTTTGCCGAAATTGCTGGTATGGCCGCCAAAGCAGCGCTGGGCGATTTTACCTTCCGAGGTGCGGTTGAAAGGAACCCCCATATGTTCGAGTTCATAGACGGCCCGGATGGCGTCTTTGGCCAGAATTTCGGCGGCGTCCTGGTCGGTGAGATAATCTCCGCCCTTGACCGTATCGTACATATGCCATTCCCAGGAATCGGGCTCTTCGTTTTCGATTGCCGCGGCTATTCCCCCCTGTGCCGCCCCGGAATGGGACCGGGTGGGATAGACCTTGCTAAGAAGGGCCACATCGGCTTTGCCCGCCACCTCGGTGGCCGCCCGCAGGCCGGCCAGTCCGGCCCCTACGATCAAAACGTCGTGTTGAAAAACCATGAGAAGTCTCCTTGGCGGGAAACAAAAATCTACCGTGGAGCCGCAGAAAACGCTGAGGAGAAAAGCTCTATTTTTATAAGATCTTATCTCCGCGCTCTCTGCGTCTCTGCGGTGGATTCAAGGCCTTGGTTCCGCTTCTATCCTCTATCGGGCACGGGCTGGTAGGTGCATCCCACCTCCCCGCAATAGTTGCCCACATATTCGGCTTCAGGTCTGTACAGGGCGGGCTTGTCCTGGGCTTCGGCGAATTTTTCCTCGATGATGTGCGCGCACCACCCGGAGATTCTCGATATGGCGAAAACCGGGGTCATTATGTCGATCGGAATTCCCATGGCGGAATAGACCGCGCCGCTGTAGAAATCGACGTTGGTGTTGATTTCCGGTTTGCCCCGGGCGGCAAACCCCTTTATACCTTCCTCTTCGATCCTTGCCAGGTATTCGTACCATTTGGGGTGACCGGCCTTGGCGGTCAGCCGGCGAGACATTTCCTTGAGTATCTTCGCCCGGGGATCGAAGGTTTTGTAAACCGCGTGGCCCATACCCATTATTTTCCGGCCCGATTCGATCCTCTTCATTACCCAGGGACCGACATCATCGACCGAGGGGAGCTCGGATTCGACTTCGAGCAGCATCTTCATGACCCGCTCGTTGGCACCCCCGTGCAGACTGCCGGAAAGCGCTCCCACCCCCGCAGTCACGCCCGCGTAAATATGGGCGTTGGTCGATACCACCTCGCGGCAGGCAAACGTCGATGCGTTGAACGTGTGATCGGCGTGCAGCACCAGGCAGAGGTCCAGATCGCGGGCAATCTCCGCGCCCGGCTTTTCCCCGCTCAACTGCCAGAGAAAATTGGCGGCGTGCGACAGAGCGTTGTCGGGCGCAAGAGGCTTGCGCCCGTTTCTGATCCGGTGCCAGGCGGCGACGGCCGCGGGGGTGCGGGCTATAAGCCTTACGGCCTTCCGCACATTGGCTTCCCTGGAATCGTCGTTTACTTCCGGGTCGGCCATGGCAAGCATGGGGATGCTAGCCTGGAGAACATCCATGGGGTCGGTCCCCTTGGGAAATTTTTCCATGCTTTCCAGGATAAACCCCGGCAACTCCCGCGCCTGCACCACCTGGGCTTCAAACCCTTCCAGTTCGCTTTTCTTCGGAAGATGGCCGTTTAGCAGCAGAAAGGCCGTTTCCATAAAGGTCGACCGTTCGGCCAGTTCTTCTATCCTGTAGCCGCGGTAGATAAGGACCCCGTTTTCGCCGTCTATGTAGCTGATCTTGGTATCGGCGACGGTAACTCCCCGGAGTCCGGTGTTTTTTACGCGGACCGTCTCAACAGCCATTTTTCCCTCCCCATGCCTTCAAATAAGGACTTACCCTTTCCTGACCACATTGAGCGCCCCGCCCTCCAGCAGCATGTGGCGCATTCTTTCCGATACGCGCAAAAGGACGCGAATTTCTTTTCCATCGATTTCGACCGGCAGCTCTGAAACCCCCTCGCTCAGATGGCGTCGAATGTCCCGATAAACGACGCTCGTCCCCGCTTTTAGTAAATGGTAGTCATCGGGGTTTGCGAACACCAGCGGCACGATTCCGTTATTGCAGAGGTTCGCCATGTGTATGCGGGCAAAACTTTTGGCCAGTACCGCCCGGACGCCAAGATAGCGGGGCGCCAGGGCCGCGTGCTCCCGGCTCGACCCCTGACCGTAGTTTTCTCCACCAACGATCGTAACCGCTCCGGCTTCTTCACATTTGCGGGCGAATTCCTCGTCTATGATAGAGAACACAAAACGGCTTATGGCCGGAATGTTGGACCTTAGAGGAAGCACCTTGCTGCCCGCGGGCATGATCGTATCGGTCGATATGTTATCTCCCACCACCAGCACCACCTTGGTTTCCAAGGACTCCGGCAGCGCGTCGAAAGTCGGCAGAGGTGCGATGTTGGGACCGCGAACAACCGTGGTTTTCCGCAGTTCTTCGCTGGGCTTCACAATGGAAGCCTCGTCTATAATATACTTTTTGGGGTCTTCAATACGAGGGTAGTCCATCTCCGCGCCCAGGTCCCTGGGATCGGTGATTACCCCTTTCAGGGCGGCCGCGGCCACCGTCTCGGGCGAACAGAGGTATACCTGGTCGTCCTTGGTTCCCGAACGGCCCGGGAAATTGCGCGGCATGGTCCGAAGGCTCACCTGGCCGGTCCCCGGCGCCTGCCCCATGCCGATGCAGCCAAGACATCCCGATTCGTGTATGCGCGCCCCGGCCCGCAGCAAGGAAAAGACCCCGCCCGCCTCCGCCACATTCTCGATCACCTGGCGGCTGCCGGGATTGACGTTTAGAGCGGTCCACGGGGATGCGTGCCTGCCTTCCAGTATCCGCGCCACCACCATCAGGTCCCGGAACGAAGAGTTCACGCTGCTCCCCACTATCACCTGGTCGACTTTGAGCCCGGCCACTTCCCGCACCGTGACCACGTTTCCCGGCGAACTGGGCTTGGCTATCAGGGGTTCGACCCTGGATAGATCGATTTCATCGTATTCGTCATATTCAGCCGAAGGGTCGGCGCTCAAAGGCGTCCAGGCGCCGCCCCGCCCTTGGGCCTCCAGATAGGCCCTGGTGTTTTCGTCGGAGGGGAAAATCGAAGTGGTGGCCCCCAGTTCGGTCCCCATATTGCCAATGGTTTCCCGGTCGGTCGCGGAAAGACTGGCAACCCCCGGCCCGTAATATTCCACAATTTTGCCCACACAGCCCTTCACGTCGTAGCGCCGCAGCATTTCCAGGATAACGTCCTTGGCGCTGACCCATTCGCCCAGTTTTCCGAGGAGCTTTACCCCCAGCACTTTCGGACAGGGAAGGTGATGGGGGTGTCCGGCCATGGCCAGGGCAACATCCAGGCCGCCCGCGCCTATCCCCAGAACCGTCACTCCAGCCGCGCCCGGGGTATGGCTGTCCGAACCGATCAGGGTCTTGCCGGGAACTCCGAACCTCTCCATATGAACCTGGTGGGAGACCCCGTTGCCGGCAGGACTGAAATGAATCCCGTACCGGGCCGAGGCGCTCTGAAGGTATCTATGATCGTCGGCATTCTTGTAATCGGTCTGTATAATATTATGATCGACATATTGAACTGCCAGTTCGGCCGCTATACTGTCGATTCCAAGCGCTTCGAATTCCAACATGGCCATGGTTCCCGTGGCGTCCTGGAGAAGGACCTGGTCGATCCGGATGGCGATTTCCTCCCCCGGAACCAGCTTTCCCGCGACCAGATGGGCTTCGAGTATCTTGTGGGTCAAATTCTTGGACACCGCTTCCTCCTGTGCCCGCCGCGGCAATCGGATCTTCTCGTGCCGCGCGGCCTCCTTCGAGTTCATAGATCAATTCGCGTTCAGGATCGGTCCGGGATTATCCCGTCAGGGGCCGTACGTGGACTGCACGCCGGCTGTTTTATGCCGCCGCGGCAACGCCCCTTTCGGGGCAAGTTGCTCACGCGTGCAGTCTACAGCCCGATCAAACCTAAGATTATGGCATGATAATGTCAATTACTGATTATAAGACCGAAGGGGAACCCTGGACTGTAAAAATGAGGAAAGGGACCGCAGTTGTGCTCTTTAATACTGACAGTCCCTTCCGAATTTCATATCGAAAGAGCGGACGTGGATATCTACTTGACTTTTTCGCTGAGGGTTTTGCCAGCTTTGAACTTGACAACTTTAGAAGCAGGAATTTTGATCTTTTCACCTGTCCGCGGATTGCGTCCCTCGCGCTGTGACCTTTCGCCGACACTGAAAGTGCCGAAACCAACCAGCGTAATCTTGTCACCATCCGCCAAGGCGGTCGAAACAGCGGAAACAAACCCATCAACCGCCTTTTCGGCCTGTGACTTGGTGATCCCGCTTTCGTTCGCAATTTTTCCGACCAGTTCCGCTTTTGTCATTTGTCTTTCCTCCTCGACATAAATTGGATAATTAAAAACGCCTCCTCCTTAACGCCCTCTAGACACTACCTATTCTTGCGCACCTCCTTAAACCGGAACAACTGCCCTGGGCTGCTGCCTGCCATCGCTTTGCCCAATCCAGGCAAAAACCCGCTCGCCCCGCGCCCACTCACGTTTTAACCAAGTTAGGTTCTTATATCCGGATTAATCGTTTTGTCCATAAAAATCGCCACAAAAGGCAAGAAAAAATGGCCTCAGCTCCTGATTGTGAAGAATATGGCCGCCCAAGGGAAAGCGCAAGAGAAATGTTCACAAAAGGTAACCATTGGCATACAGTAAATGTTTTTCCACACTCCGCCCTTTCCAAAGGGATCAACCCGCATGGGAAATGGCATATATTACAACATGTTAGACTGCACTGCCAAGTGCTCACTCCATTGATCTTTGAACTCTATAGACGCCTCTTTCGCTTTTGAGGGCTGACACGACACGCTGGAGATGCTTTGAGTCTTTCACCTCTATTCGCAGGTGACAAACGCTCGCGGTGTCCAACTGACGATCGACCTTTAGAGTCATAACGTTGACGTCCATCTGGCCCAGCACCGCGTTCAGCGCGGCGAGCACATCCCTTTCCCCGGAGTAGACGACCCTGATGTCCACAGGAAAAAGCAGCTCTTTCCCCGTATTCCACTGCACGTCTATCTTTTTGCCTTCATCGCTACCCCTCTGGAGGTTTTTGCACGAAATCCGGTGGACCGTAATTCCACGTCCCCTGGTTATATATCCCATCACAGGTTCGCCCGGAACGGGGTTGCAGCATTGGGCCATTCTAATGAGGATGTCTTCCAGACCGTCGACCTTGATGCCGTCTTTTGAAGCGAGCGACTTCTTCTTTTCGACGACCTCCTCCCGGGGACGTTCCTCGTCGGGGGGAAGCGCCGTCAGTTTGCCGATTACCTGGTTCGGGGTAATCTTGTGGTAGCCTATACCCGCCAGAAGATCGTCGACGCTTTTGAGCGAAAACCCTTTGGCAGCCTCGGCCAGTTCGGCTGAATTCAGATAATTGTTGAAATTTAGTCCCTTCTTCCGGAATTCCCTTTCGCAGATTTCCCTGCCCTGGGAGATGGAGCGCTCCCTCTCCTCGGTTTTAAACCAGTGCCTGATGCGGCCCAGAGCCTTCGAGGACTTCACTTGTTTCAGCCAGTCCTTACTGGGCTTGTGACTGGCGGAGGTGAGCACTTCAACGGTATCTCCGTTTTGCAGTTCATACCTCAACGGAACCAGTTTACCGTTGACCCTGGCGCCCACGCACCTGTGTCCGACCTCGGTGTGGACCTCGTAGGCGAAATCAACGGGTGTGGAACCCTTCGGAAAAGCCTTCACATCTCCAGCGGGGGTGAAGACATAGACCACATCGGGGTAAAAGTCGACTTTCAGCGCTTCCATCAGCGATTTGGAGTCGCCCCTGCCGTCTTCCAGATCCCGGCTCAACTCCATTATCTGGCGAAACCATGAAAACCGCTGCGTCTCCGCCCGATCGATCTGGCTGACAGGTTTTCCCTCCTTGTACATCCAGTGGGCGGCAATGCCCTCGTTGGCCACCTGCTCCATCTCCTCGGTGCGGATCTGGACTTCCATCCGTTCTCCGTAAGGCCCGATAACCGTGGTATGCAGGGACTGGTACATGTTGTTCTTGGGTCTGGCGATATAATCCTTGTACCTGCCTTCCACCGGTTCCCACAGGGCATGAATGAGGGCCAGGGCTTCATAACAGGATTTAACCGAGTCGACGATGGCCCGGAACGCGGTGAGGTCGTGGATACGCGTCAAGTCCAGTTTTTGCCGTTCCATCTTCAGATAAATGGAGTAGAAATGTTTGGAGCGTCCGTATATGCGGCCCGTGATCCCGAACTCGCTCATCCGCTCCTTGAGGGTCTGCTGCACTTCCCGGATGTAGCGCAGCCGGTCCTCCTCGGTTTTGGCAAGACCGGCTTCAATTTCGGCATAGGCCTCCGGATACAGACACCGGAAGGAGTAGTTTTCAAGATCCTGCTTCATCCACTCGATACCCAGCCTGCCCGCAAGTGGAGCATAGATATCCAGGGTTTCCCGGGCCAGGCCCGAGGCGGACCGATCGCCTCCGCGCAGCGTTCCTCCAATGCCGTCGAGGCGGTCGGCGAGCTTGACAAGGACCACCCGGACATCACTCGAAATCGCCATAATCATCTTGCGGATGTATTCGGCCTGACGCTCCTGCCGGTTGCCATAGGCGATCTGGGTTAACCGGGCCACGCCCTGGACGATCCGGCAAACGTCGGGCCCGAACAACGCGGCAAGTTCTTCGGGCGAGGCATATTCCCTCTCCAGCGAATCATGCAGCAGGCCGGCGGCGATACTCTCTTCGTCAAGGCGCATCCTGGCCAGAATCGACCCGATGGCCAGGGGATGATTGAGGTATGGCCCATCGCCGATATTTTTGTCCCGGTAGGCTTTGGAGACAAAAACATAGGCTTTTTCCAAAAGCTGCATGTTTGCCTGGGGCATGTAAGCCAAAATGGCGTCTACCAATTCATAGAAACGCACTAACCCCTCCGGGGTGAGCAGTGAACAATGATGAGTGAACAGTGACTAGGAGGCTGTCCGAGAACATCCTCGATGGGGTCTCCCGCCTTTGTAGGAGCGGGGTGCCGCCCCGCCCGGTCGCGGGGGGGAGCCGCGGCGACAAAAAAAAGCCGCCAGGCGATCGTCGGTCAGCC
>JARLHP010000266.1 GCA_031292195.1 Syntrophobacteraceae bacterium | reverse complement strand
TCGATGGGTTTTGCCAGATAATCGCTTGCTCCCGACTTCATTGCTTGGACGGCGGTCTCAATGGTGCCGAAAGCGGTTACGATTACGGCATCGATGGAGGGATTGAGTCGTTTGGCCTCTTTCAGTAAGTCGAGGCCGGAAAGACCGGGCATCTTGAAATCGAGCAGCAACAGGTCAAAATAGCTGGTTTCCAGAAGCCTCAGCGCATCTTCCCCATTCCCGGCTTCAACCACCCGGTGCCCTTCTTCTATCAGGAAATCGCACAGCATTTCCCTCTGAAACGGTTCATCTTCGGCGATCAGAATATCGAGTTCTTGCATGTCCCCGCGGTTTTCCTTTTCTCAAACCGAGCCCATAATCCGCCTCACGACTGAAGGGGAAGTAGAACCTCGAAGGTTGACCCCTTCCCGACCTGACTTTCCACCTGAATTTCTCCACCGTGGGCCAAAACGATTTCATGAGAGATGGCAAGACCCAGACCAACACCATTTTCCTTGCTGGTATAGAAAGGGTCGAAAATCCGTTTCTCTTCCCCCGCGGCAATACCGCTGCCGGTATCTTTAATCTTGATGCTGACCCGATTCTTCCCTTGAATGTCGCACGATAGAGTGATGCAACCCTCACCGGAGATGGATTCCATGGCGTTGCGGATAATATTGAGAAGGGCCTGCTCCATTTTTCCCGTATCCATGAGAACCCGCATCGATCTGTTCGTCCACTGCTTCTCGATGCGGATGTTTTTGGGCCCCGCTTCTTCCAGTAGAAGAAAAAGAATCCTGTCGAGCAAACCCGTGATGGATTTTGTCTTGAACTCGAAGCGGTTGTTCCTGGAAAGGCTCAGGAAATCCTCCACGATCTTGTTGAGTCGTTTTATCTCGTCTCGAATTATATGAGAGATTCGCTCCAACTTCTCCTTTGTACCGCCGGACTGAAGCCTCTGGGCAGCCAGGCTGATGGCGTTCAGAGGGTTTCGAATCTCGTGGGCGACTCCAGCTGCGAGCTGCCCCAGAGAAGAGAGCCGCTCCGCCTGGTAGAGTCGCTCCTGCATAGCCTGGATTCCGGCAATGTGCCGGTTTTGAGTCCGGTAGAGCGCCCCCATGGCAAAAAGGCCTATGAGCACCATCAAGCCCGTCCATAGAAAGATACGCTTTCGGTTCTCAATCAGCAGCCGGTTGGTATGGGCGGTTTCCAGCCCGACGTAGACAGTCCCTATGGGCTTGCGATCCCATTGCAAGAGAAAAGAAAGCTCCAGGAACTTCGTATTTACCACCGTTTGCCCCTCAAGTCCTTCCGGTTCCCCGGCTTCGCCGGCCATGAGCTGGTAGACTTCAATTTTCTTTCGCGGGATCTTTCCGAACCGGGCTATGGTCTGCCCTGTTCTATCCTCCACGGATATGTAGGCGACCCCCGTGCCCCATTGCATCTCCTCCATGGCTGCCTGCATCGAAATCCTGCGTTCCCAGTATTTCAAATCCAGCCGGTTGAGGACCAGGACGACAGTTCCCTTCTTATTCTGCCTGGGGATGGCGACAAAGTCCGACAAGCGCTGATCCTTTGCTCTATGAAATACGCGGATCGCCGTTTGCTCATTGTTTTTTCTCATGGCTTTTATTTGTGAAAGGATACCCGGAGGGAGCGGAGCGCTCTGGAACGTCAGTACGCCCTGTTCATCGAAAAAGCCAATAGCCTGGAGGTGCTCCGAGGAGGCCAATTCTTGAGCTTTACTCTCGGAAAACCCGGCATGTTCTTCATCCAGATCGGCACGACGGGCCGCATCGGTCAATTCCCTGGCCAGGTATTCCTGGAGGGAAAAGGATTGATCATCAGCCGTGTTTGCCGATAGCTCCCCGTACTTCTTGGTGTCCCGCACCAGGTGGCCGTATTTGACCTGGGAAGCTTTGTCGATGACTTCCGCGATATAGAGGGCCTTATCCCTCAGGTCGTGCACGAGCAGGTTTTCGAACCGCCCGAGGTCAATCATGGCCATGCCAAAAAAAAGCAGTGCAAAAAGCACAAAGACCAGCGCTACCGCCAAAGGTTGAATGAAGTGGCGGCGGTTTCCTCTTTTGAAGTTTTGCAGAAAACCGTTCATTGTACTCGCCATGGATTCCCATTCCACCATGTAGAGAGGGACCGCACCGATGGGCGCCCAATCCGCAATCGCTCAGGAAAAGAGCAGCCACACCGCCCACCGACAGTCAAGTTCCGGGGCTTCCCTGGTCTTGGTACCCTTAATAACCCGCTGAATATCCGGCCTTTTTTCCAACACAATCATTCCTTGGGTGTTTTTTCAGCCGGCCATTCCAGGAGCAATGTTCATACCAGATCGATTATATGGGCATCAGGTGAATACATCCGGTTATTTCAGGGGCATAGCTTGTACCCACTCGGCTCGGTTTTACATCTTTTCGACAGAAATGTCGAGACCGGCGGGGGCCGGTAAAATCTGTCGAAAGCGCATTGTGCCGTAATGACAAGGAAACTTTGGTGATCTCCGGGGTGAGCGTTCGACAATTATGGTCGCTGCCAGCCGGCCCAAAAGTCATTTCGGGGGGCGCAGCCAAGGGCCGGAACAGGCGAAGTGATTCCAGTGGTGACTGGAACGACACTTGCTTAATGGCTTGTCCGGGGAGCGGGTATGGTTTCCCCGAAGTGTGACAAAGAGGGAAGAGTGAACTTTTGGCGGGCCGCACCGCACCGATTACGGCCTCGAAGAGGTATTCCATGAAAAAAAGATCGTTTGTGCTTAAAAATAGAATTGACCACCTGTACATAGGGATTCTACTGGTCGACCTGCTGATCGCGGCTGCGCTCCTTTGTTCGCGGTTGTCGGGCAAAATCAACTTTTTTAAAGTGCTACAGCAACCTCATTTTCTCCTGTTTGGCATCAGGCCCGGTTCCGTGCTGGCGCTCATCGCTTTTGGCGTAATCTTTTGGAGAATCTGGATGGCGCGCCGCTATAAGGCCTGCGCTCCGGTGGCCGAAGAGGAGCTTCCCACCATAACGATCGTGATTCCGGCCTATAACGAAGGCAGCCAGATTCTGCCCACGGTGCGCTCCGTCATGAACAGCAATTATCCGGCCGAGAAGATGCAGGTCATCTCGGTAGACGACGGCTCCACCGATGACACCTGGCAGTGGATGCTCAAGGCCCGGCAGGAGTATCCGGCACGGCTCAAACTGGTCCGCCAGCCCAAAAACTCCGGCAAACGTGAAGCCCTCATGGCAGGCTTTCAGCACGCCAGCAGCGAAGTGTGGGTGACCATCGACTCGGATTCGGAGGTGTTGCCCGACACCCTGGTTCACCTTGTCAGCCCGTTTGCCGTAAATCCCAAAGTGGGCGCGGTGGCCGGAAACGTGCGCGTTCTAAACCGCGATGAGGGGGCCATCCCCAAAATGATGGAAGTCTTCTTTACGGCCGGGTTCGATTTCATTCGGGCGGGCCAGTCCGTATACGGCGGTGTCTTTTGCACCCCCGGCGCGCTGTCCGCCTACCGGGTATCGGTAATAAGGGAGCATTTAAACGGCTGGGTAAAACAGGCCTTCCTGGGAACGCCCGCAACCATAGGGGAAGACCGGGCCTTGACCAATCTTGTGCTTAAAACCGGCTACCGGGTCGTCTACCAGAGGGAAGCGGTTGTGCTTACCAAGGTTCCCATTGCTTTTCAGGGACTGCGGAAAATGATGCTGCGCTGGGCCAGAAGCAATGTCCGTGAAAGCCTGGTAATGGTAAGCTTCATGTTTAAACGTTTCAGGAAGGATGACAGCGGCGGCGGGTGGGTTCGATTTATAAGCGGATTGCAAATATTCCAGTTACTCGTGGGTGAGACGGCCAAAGTGGGCCTGGTGGCCCAGCTGATTATGAAGCCGTTTGCCACCCTCCTTGCCCTGGCGATAGGCGCCCTGATCGGCGCGATCATACCGGGATTAGTCTACCATATCCGCTACCGCTCCTGGTTTGGCTGGCGCTGGGCCGTTCCATACTCGTTTTTTTCGGTTTTCGCCCTGTCATGGATTTCTTTCTGGGGTTTGATCAGCGCCGCACGTTCAGGCTGGTTGACCCGCAGCTTACCTTCCACGGCCGCACCTTTGGCGCAATTTGAAGGTGACAGTAAACGGGGTAGGGCAATTTGGAAGAAGAAGGATTTCGCCATCGCGAAGTGATATAGCTTCTATCCACTAAGCACACTAAGGAGCACACGAAGGAGCACTAAGCTTCGTGCTCCTTCGTGTGCTTGGTGGATCCGCCGGCGCTCACGGTGAAAGCCGAAATCCATCTTCGGCCACCTGAGGGCGCGGTCTCCCAATTGTTCCCTTTCATCCCGGGAACGGATGTCCCCGCAACCCGAAAGCCTTGAGAAGTTCGAACCACAACACTCCCGCAATGCCCGAGGCGAGGCAAATTGCCAGATCGACAGGATGGAGTACGCCAAAGCGGAACAACCCCCGCAGAAAGGGAACGTATAACACCAGGCCCAGAAAGGTCGTCGCTCCCCCCGCCACCCACCACATGGCGGCATTGGACTTTCTTAAGGTTGCCAACGCGGTCCGGGACCATGAGCGGTTGGCCAAAATCAGACCGAGATTGGCTACAATAAGAGAGGTAAAGGCAAGTGTCCGGGCATCCTGTTCGCCTTGTCCACGGAAAAGCGCAAACAGATAAACCGCGATCAAAATGGCCAACACGCTTAAGCCCTGCAGCAAACTGAGGGTCAAGAGCATCTTACTGAACAGGGGCTCCTTTGGATTACGCGGCGGCCTTCTCATGACGTCGGGATCTTCCGGCTCGGCCTCAAAAACAACCGAGCAGGCCGGGTCGATGATGAGTTCGAGGAAAGCGATATGAATCGGCGACAAAATGATCGGCCATTTGAAAAGGACGGGCAGGATGGATAAACCTGCTATGGGCACATGAATCGCCACGATGTAGGCTACGGCTCTTTTCAGGTTATCGAATATTCTTCGCCCGAGTCTCACGGCCTGGACTATGGATGAGAAATCGTCATCCAGGAGCACCAGCGCGGCTGATTCGCGCGCCACATCAGTCCCCCTGCCCCCCATGGCTATTCCAATATCCGCCGCCTTAAGAGCCGGGGCATCGTTTACTCCATCTCCAGTCATTGCGACAAGCTCACCGTTAGCCTTGAGGGCATTGACAAGACGCAGTTTCTGCTCAGGCACCACCCGCGCGAAAATGTTCACCGACCCCATGCGCTCTCGAAGGGTCGAAGCATCGATTTTGTCCAACTCAGGCCCGGTAATAACGCCCCCCGGCGATATCAGCCCGATCTCCTTTGCAATGCTCCGCGCGGTGGCGGGGTAGTCTCCGGTGATCATGACGACCCGCACTCCCGCCGTGGAGCATACTTTGATAGAATCCTTGACATGCGGTCGCACCGGATCGGAAAACCCGAGGAGCCCCAGAAACTGAAAAGGAAAATCATGCTGCCCACCCGGCAAGCCTTCTTTGCCGGAGACCGACTTGGCAACTCCCAGGACTCTCAGGCCTTGGCCGGCCATGATTTGCACCTGTTTTACCACCTCTTCTCCTTGCGCCTCCTCCATGTGGCAAAGCTCCGCGATGGCTTCCGGCGCACCCTTGGCGGCAATCACGTAATCCTGGCTCTGCGGCGAGCGCCACACATGAGAAAGACTTAGAAGCGATTTTGAAAGGGGATATTCCCGCACAAACTCCCAATTGTCATGGATGTGTTCGGTTTTGCCCAGGTAGCGCTCCCCCAGCTTTTTTAAGGCTATCTCCATTGGGTCGAAAGGGGCATTTTGACTGGCCAGGATTGCAAATTCGACAAGTTCGTGAAAGCCCTCTGGAAGAGGCTCGCTTCCATGGTTTTTGAAGCTGTGAAAACTTCCCCCGGCGAAAATAAGGGTTACAGACATCCGGTTCAGAGTCAGAGTTCCGGTTTTATCCACACAAAGCACCGTAGCCGCACCGAGTGATTCCACAGCGGGCACCCGGCGTGTAAGAACATTCTTCTGAGATATTCTCCATGCTCCCAGCGCCAGGAAAATGGTCAGTACGACGGGAAATTCTTCCGGCAGCATAGCCATGGCAAGGGAAACACCGGAAAGAAACGCGTTGAGCCAGTCTCCTCGGGTTAATCCATACGTTATGATGACCAGGGCGCAAAGAAGAATTCCTAAACATGCCAGGTAACGAACCAGGCGCCCAGTTTCCCTCTGCAGCGGAGTTACTTCAATTTCCACTTGCTGCAATGCCTTGCCTATTTTTCCCAGTTCCGTACGGGGACCGGTTGCCTTTACCCTGGCGATACCCTGTCCCTGAATGACCAGGGTTCCCGAATAGACAAAGGGCAGGTCGTCTCCTCCCGGAAGAACTGTCTCCAGTGAGGCTTCGGCACAGGCGACTTTACGAACCGGCGCCGATTCCCCGGTCAGAAGAGACTCATCGACTGCCAGACTGGTGCAGGAGAGGACAACAGCATCGGCCGGTACTCGATCACCTTCGCCCAGCACCAGGATATCGTCCCGAACAACTTCCCGGCCCGCGATCCTTTTCAATTCACCGTCGCGGATGACCGTGGCTCGCGGGCTGGAGAGGTCCCGAAGCGCCTCGAGGGCGCGCTCCGTCTTGCGTTCCTGGTAGAGGGTGATGCCCATGACCACCAACACAAACCCCAGGAGCACGAGGGCTTCCCGAAGGTCGCCAAGAATGAGGTAAATGGTTCCGCATGCCAGCAGGAGGATGAACATAGGCTCCCGGATCACTCCAAAAGCAATGGTGAAAATGCTCCGCGGCTTCGAGGAAGGCAGTTCGTTGAGGCCGTCTTCTTTCAACCTGTCGCTCACCTTCTCTTCGGTGAGGCCGGAAAATTCTACGGATTCTGTTTCAATCATGGCGATACCCCGTGGAAATGTTCCATTCAAATCACTCGAACGGGACCAAGCAATACAGTAGATATCATATTATGGGAGAGCACCCCAAAACCTCAATTACGTTCACCATCAAGAATTTGATCCACATGGCTTTGCGCGGTGCATTTCAGTTTCATCTCAGACCAAAAGGAAATTTCGCCTGTTGACGGACCTTGATATTGCGTACGCAAAGGTATAAGTTCGTCTAAAGACGAAATTACCCTCTCTGATCGAAGATGCTACGGGCACTCATACTTATGATAGGGATAAATGCCGCGAGGATGTGGAGGCGATGAAGTGAACAAGCACCTGCTGAAATACTGCGTTGATGTGTTGCTCTTCGTCGATCTTTGTTCAATCGCGGCCATTGGTTTTCTTCTGGCCTTCGTGATACCTCCCGGTCAACATGCCGGTGGGGGGAAATACTTCCTGTGGCTGCACCGGCATGATTGGGGAGACATCCACCTCTACCTTTCGGTTTTCCTCCTAGTGCTCCTCACCCTGCATCTCTGGCTCAACTGGGCTTGGATCACGGCATCCACCAAGGCGTTTGCAGGAGACAAATGGAAACAGTTGCTTTCCGGGCTTGCCTGCGCATGGCTCGTTGTACTCCTGGCGGGATGGCTAATAAAATTGATGTAATCTTCTAATCTTCGATCGGGTTTCAGCTAACTCCCCGAGGAGAAAAGCGGTGAGTGAAGCCAGTTTTTTATCGGGATATTCCGCTTTTTCCCTGAAGCTGCCCAGCCCCGTCGGGGAAGGGGCCTCGCCCCGTCTGATCGCCGAATTCACGCTCGGCGCCGATATCCGCGAACTCGCCCCCTACATCAATGCCGTCGCCCAAAAGGCGGTGTTCCATCAAAAGCCCCCGCACATCAGGTTTGTGCTCGACTCCATTCTTTGCACCCTGTTTGAGAACCGGGGATCGGCTTCATCCTTTTGCGATCGCAACCAGGCGCTCGACTTCCTGGAAAAGCTGCTGATCTTTCTTAACCGCATCCACCTGAACAGGGACTCCATTCGGCCAAATTACAAAACCCAAGACGCGATGCCCGTATTAAACCTGTTCCGTATTCTGCCTGGCTCCAACTGCGGCCAATGCGGATTTGCCTCCTGCATGGCGTTCGCCGTGGCTTTGAGCAGGCAAAGGGCCGGCATCTCCGGGTGCCCCGGTCTCAGCCGCCCGTCATCCCTGCGGGCGGTCTATCCGGTCCTGGACGCCAAAGGCCGGTTGATTTCCACGGTAGCCATCGACGTTGATTCAGCCTTTCGGCAAGCCTCTTCCCCGGGCGGGCCGGCGCCGGCGGGGAACTCCGGAAAAAAGCCGGACACTCCTGCCACCACCCTCGCCGGGCTCTTTACCCAAACGGGCAACGACGACCTTCCGGCGCGGCTTACTCGAAGGGAACTCGGCGTGCTCCGCCTGATGGCCCGGGGGGCCACCAACCTCGATATTTCCAACTCCCTTCACATTAGCCCCCACACCGTCAAGAGCCACATCATTCACATCTTCAACAAGCTGGGCGTCTCTGACCGAACCCGGGCTTCGGTGTGGGCCGTCCGCCACAAGCTTGTCTGATCCGCCTGACGGGGGACCGTGCCTGCGTGCCTCTGCTCTGAAACGTTCTTGTTGGGCTGCGCTACGAGACTGTGTCGTAATCGTCCGCTCAAAGCAAGGCAAAGGACAAAAGTGCTGGGAGCAATCCCCATAAGAGCTAACTTATTGGGGTCCCATTAAGGTGGCCACCGGTTTGTAGCCTAATCTCAGCCCAAGGCATACCCCAAGGGAAATGGAAACCGGGGGTGGGCCGGGCAAATCTTTTCATGCCCGGGTCC